>JANLQP010000100.1:0-3315 GCA_031367895.1 Hyphomicrobiales bacterium | reverse complement strand
CGAGGGCACGGGCCGCTTCAAGGTCATGCGGCTTGCGACGGGCGAGTTCATCCGCCGGTTCCTCTCCCACGTCCTGCCCAAAGGCTTCCACCGCATCCGCCACTACGGGATGCTCGCCAACGGCCAGCGTGCCGACAACGTGGCCAAGGCAAGGGAGTTGCTCGCCGTGCCCGCGCCGGTCGCAGAGCCGGAACCGGAGAACCGCGAGAGCGACGCCGTGCCGGTTCACCCACGCGCGTGCCCCTGCTGCGGTGGCCGCATGCTCATGATCGAGGTGTTTGCGCGTGGTTCGGAGCGATCATGGCGAAGCGCCGGGCCGCGGCCGACGGCGGTCGTGAGCAGGATCGACACGTCATGACCGCGCAGCGTTGTCGCATCCGCATCGGGGATAATGAAAGTCGCTGGTCAACGGCCGGCATCGATCCCGCTTGGGCCGACGCAGCCAAAAGACCATCAGATGCACCATCGCTTGCCTTCGCAAGGGCCCGCCGGCAATCACGGCCAGCGCAATCTCATGCCCGGAGCCCGATAACCGCGCGTGCGCCGCCCGCCTCGCGGGCAGTCGCGGGCCGCAGAGCAAGCGCCAAATCCCCATAGCGCCCGTTTCGGCGGCATGCCAAACTTCCCGCGACTTCGCGCCTGGGCGCTTCTCCGACGTCGGCCAGAGCACGCTGCACCGCCGTCACACCGACGTCCGAGAAACCTGCACCAAAGCGGTCCTCGTGCTGGGGCGCAACATTCGTGTTGTAAGAACGCCGATTACAAGGGCGATAGGGCGACGACTGGGTGCACCGCAACAATGGCAACCGGACACTGCGTTCTGCATGCTCGGCAGGTCAGCTACCGAGACCGCTTCGGTTCTCATCGATGTCATGGGCCAGTGGGGACAGACGCATCAAAAACACTCCGACAACGGGTGGCGCGTCGGCCACGCCCGCCCGTTCAGCACCAAACAGTTTCGCTGCTCGTCATCGTTGCGCGACGGCGGGGGCGTTTTCTGGAACGCCCAAGCGCCGCAGGACATCTTCGATATCCTTCCGCTGTCGGGTTGCCACCGGGTTGGGTGTCGCAAAGCTTCGTCGCCAGGACGTCAGGGAGAAGGCGGGCGTGCTCTTGATATAGTCCGCCATGACGGTCCGGGCCTGCGCCTCCTCCCCTTGTCTCTGGTAGGTCACGGCAAGCAGCTGCAGCGAATGGCTAAAGTTCCGGTTCGCCTGCCGGGCCTTCAAGAGCCAAGCCGATGCGGCTTTGTTCTCGGCAAGATGTACGGCCGCCATGCCGGCCCAGAAATACCAAATATGCGCATGCGGATCGGTTGGGCTCAGTCGAAGCGCGGCCTCGATGTGCTCGATGGTTTCGTGCGCCCGGCCCGCATCGATTTTCGTGCGCCCAATCTCCGCGTGCGCCAGCGCGTAGCTCGGATTGAGCCACAAGGCATGCTCGAAGGCAGCGATGGCGTGATCGGGATCGCCGCGTGATCGCAACAGGGAACCACGCAGGTAGTGCCCCGCGACGCTGCGATGGTCGAGCTTGATCAATCGCTCGATGGTGACGTTGGCTCGATCCAGCGCCGCGGTCCTCTCAGGAAACGGCGCCCACGCATTCTGAAATTGGTTCAGCTGCGTTCTCGACAGGCCATGCAGCGCCGGAATGCAATTGGCATCGAGCGCCAGCGCCTTCTCGAACAGTAACTGCGCCTCAAGCGTGCGCGTCTTGTCCGGCTCTGCCTCCAGGATATTGAATCCTTGCAGGGCGAAGTGGCCTGCTTCGAGCTTTGCCGGCAGAGGGCGCAAGCCTTCGGCGTAACGGACCTGAATGGCCAGCAGCCGACCGACGCGAACAGAGACGTGATTGATCACACCGGACTGTCCCGGCGGAACCTCGAATGATTCGGTCCAAATTTGCCTGTCGGTCTCGGTCTCGACGAGTTGTACGTTGGCGCGCTGGATTCCGCTTTCGACCCAGGTTGTGCCGCGCACGATGTAGCGGACCCCAAGTGTGGCAACCTCGATCTTTGGTGCGATTAGGCGGTCGCCTTGGCGGGGGGCAGCCTTGATTAGGAGATCGTAGCCCCGGGGGGCGCGTGCCAGCTCCGAGCGAAAGTCTTCCTCCAGCCCCGAGGCCGGCACGCCCTGACCGTTGCTTGCGGACAGAACCGTGAACGGTAGCACGGCAATCGTCGGCGCGGCCATCATCGTCAGAGTGCCGGAGGTTTGGGACTGTAAGGGCCGCGACTTCGGCCACGCCAGCCAGCCGAATCCTCCCAGAACGGCGATCAGGACGCTGGCAACGTGTAGCCCAGGCCGCTTGTCAAATCGACGGCGGGACGAAGTCTCGGCGGGCGGCGCAGAGAGAATAGGCTCGGCTAGAGCCGAGGGGGTGGCTGGTTCCACGGGGGTAACCGCCACATCGACGGTGGAGACTACTGGCGGTTCCTCGACAGGCATGCTCGGCGTGGCTGGAACATCCGCGGTGGGACGCGCCGTATCGAGGCTTACGACCGTCACCGGCACATCGAGCCTGTAGCCGCGCTTCGGCACGGTCTTGACGAGCGTCTGGGCATCGTCACCGAGCGCGCGCCGGATCTCACTGATGCACCGCGTCAACGAGTCCTCGGTCACCACCACATCGGCCCATACCGATGCCATCACGTCGTCTTTCGATGCGACTTGGCCGGCATGCTCGACCAGATACCGCAGCACGTCGAAGCTCTTGGGGCGCAGCTCGACGGCTCCCTGGGGGCCGCGCAAGCTCATTCTCCCGAGGTCGAGTGTAAAGGCGCTGAACTGGAACGACTGGACCGGCATGGGCGGGGCCTGACAGCAATTCGCGATGGACATGAAGACGACGTCTACCACGGTGGCGGTTGGGCTTCAGGTAAATTTCAGGTCGAGACCGAGACGCGCTGAAATGCAACCTATGGCTGGATAAATGGCAGATTTTGATGATCAGCTTCGATGGAATATCCATGCTAATCAGCGCTCTCGGAAAACTTTCAGACAACCTTCAGGGAAGTCCCGGGACGGCGCGCGAATGCAGGTGCAGGTTTGGCGGTGGCAGTCTCCACTTTGTGGCAAGGGGTCTTTGATGTTCTCCAGGCGGGACTTTGTTCATTTGGTGGGGGCTGGCGGCCTTCTCGCACTTGCGAAGCCCGGCAACGCCGTTGCCCAGTCCGTGAGGACAGGTACGACAAAGCTGCTGGTGGGATTTCCGGCCGGCGGGTCCATTGATGTCATTGCTCGGCTGCTCGTCAGTCAGCTTCGCGGCTACGCCAGCACGATGATCGTGGAGAACCGCCCCGGCGCGGGCGGCCAG
>JANLQP010000411.1:0-2094 GCA_031367895.1 Hyphomicrobiales bacterium | reverse complement strand
CAGGCCGAACGGCGACCTGTTTACTTTCGAAGCATGACAATTCGCGTCGGCGAGAGGTGGCACCCATTGATCATTTGACGCGCCCGCACGACAAGCTAAGTAGGTCCGACGGCGGACACTCTGCGATTCGTTCGAGCCTGGCTACCGAAACTTGATGATGGAGCGGGCCAAACCATCGCCGATGGCAGGCCGCCCAAGTATGGAATGGCGATCTACACGCATGTAACCAATCGACGGCATCTTGGAAGGGCAGATGGGGATGGTCGAAATAGGAATGGGGTAAATCACACAAGGAGCAATGTGATCACTCCTGAGGCACTTGCTCGAATCAACAGGCATTGCAACACGTAAAGTTGCTGCAGCGCTACAACTTGCGGCGAAACAAAGTTGGTGGTTACTCGTCAACGACACGCTCGAACCATTCCAGCAGTGCAGCAGGCACCACGCAACTGAGCTTCATCGTGACAGATCGTTGAGCGTTGAACGTTATCGAAGGTGGCGGCGTGCCCCAAGCTGGAAAACGTCCAAGTCATTCGCGGGGAGAAACTTCATGTCGTCGACATCGAGCTGGTTGCAGCGTGATCGATTTATGATCGAACCGGATGAGTGGCCGACGGCTGCGACCGGCACGTGGGATGCTGCGGCGTTCTATGCACTTTCGATGGGCTGGGTCGTCATGCCGGTAAAGGACAAGACGCCGGCCGACTGGCCCCGGGGTAAATCTAGCGCGAGGCGCATCAGCGCTTTCAGACGACAGCGACCGCAGGTAGGCACAAGCCGCTGGCGATTGCTGGGAGGGGAACCAATGACCATTGCTTGGGGAAGTCTACAATGAAGCGCGGGTTAAGTTGCACCGAACCCAAGCGTGACAGCGACTCGAGTGCTGGGCCCGAGTCCGGGTATTCGGAGCAAGTGCTGTTCTTCGGCGACCCCAACGGTATTGCGGCGGGCAAGATTTATGCCCGCGATGTGTCGGGGCGCTTTGTCGTTAAGTCGAATTACAGCCTTGCGAAACAGCTGCGCCCGCGCGATGTGTCGGTGCGCAATGCTGAGGGTTTCTTCGACGCCGTTCGGGCAGCGACCAAGCGCGGCGAATTTCTTGTGCACGGCGTCAGGAAGCACGGCGCGAAGGTGACTGCAGACGGCCTGATATTGCGCCGAAAGATCGGCGACGATGCGACTGTAGTCGAGGTAGCCCGTCGCGGTTGGGCGGTCGACGTCGATCTGAAGCAAGCCTCACCGCTCCACGCGGCCTTGTGCGCCGAGGATGTCGATGTCTTCGCCGATATCGAGGGCGCGGCGGCGACGGTCGCGAGGTTGGCCTTGCCGGGTTGGATGCGCACGGGACCGCTGCTGTGGCAGGCGTCGGGGTCGTGCGGGTCGGCCGACGCGAGCTATGCGCGATTTCACTACTTTTGCTGGCTAGACCGGCCGCTGCTGCCAGCGGTAATGAAGCGACTGCTTCGCTGCCACAATACTGACCTTCAAGCAGAAGGCCTTTCCGACAGCCCTCACGCACCTTGCGATACCGCCCTCTATCAAGGCGTGCAGCCGGTTTACCTCAGCGCGACGTTTGAAGGCGGTCCAGACCCGGTCTCGAAGCGCCTCGGCGTGCTCGCCAGTAAGCGACTATGCTCGCGCGCGCCCACAATCGTAACCGTGCCCCAACCCAACGCCGACAAGCCGCGTGAGGTGATCAGCAACGGCAAGGGTGGCAATGAGCCGTTGCCCGTCGATGACATTTCCTGGCCGGGGCGGATCGAGGAGTGCTTGTCGCTGATCGGCGACGGGCCTGGTCAGCACGGCTTTCATCGCCCGCTGCTGCACGTGACGTGGCGTATGGCCTGCGACGCCGTACGGGCGGGGCAAGCGTTGACTGAGAAATGGGTGCAGGAAGTCGCCGCGAAACTCGGTCATGTCATCGACAAGGCACCAAGCGAGGGTCGGTCCGCAGACCAGATCGAGCACTACAAGGCTGAAGTCGCACGCTACCTCACCGAGGGTTACGCCAAGGCCGCAGCCCGGCAGCGTGAGCGATTGGCCCTGGCGCAGCGAACCGGCGCGCTGCACCCCGAGCCCGGCTTGCCACTGAAG
>JANLQP010000410.1:0-2715 GCA_031367895.1 Hyphomicrobiales bacterium | reverse complement strand
GTCGGCTCGCGGTGACAGGGGAATGGGCATGGCGAGCATGTCGGCCGCAGCGTTCCTTGGTGCTTGGGTTGCGATGATGGCGGCCATGATGTTGCCGGCTGTTCTCCCTGTCGTGCGGCTGTATGCGCGGGCCGCAACGCGCGGAGCCGTCGCTCCCGTGACCGTCTTCCTTGCCGGGTATGGCGTCGTCTGGTGTGCCATCGGCATACCCGCTTTCATGGCATGGAGAGCACTCAGCGGGCCTCTCGCCGAGGCGTCGCCGACCGCGGGGCGCATCGCCGGCATGGTCCTCGTCGCCTCTGCCATTTATCAAGTTTCGCCGCTCAAGACCGTTTGCCTACGTCATTGCCGATCTCCGCTGTCGTTCTTCATGCACCATGGCAAACACTTGAACCGTCCGTCCGGCGCGCTCGTGGCTGGCGCTCGTCATGGTCTGTTCTGCCTCGGGTGCTGCTGGATGCTCATGGCCGTGCTGGTTGCCTTTGGAACGATGCAGTTGTGGTGGATGGCGGCGCTCGCGGCACTCATTCTCTTTGAGAAGGTGAGCAGCTTCGGCGAGCTTGTCGCGCACGTGGCGGGCATCGTCTTCGTGTTGATCGGCGCGGTGTTGTTGCTCCATCCCACAACCATCAGCTATCTCATCTGATCAGGAGGCAGTCATGTCCATGACCGAGCAGACCACCAAGTGGCGTCTGCGTGGCAAAGGCTACGAGTTCTGTAACTGTGCGCCCGGGTGCACCTGCAACTTCTCCGGGTTCCCCAGCTCGTCCGACGGTAGCTGCAAAGCCTTCGTCGGTAACTTCATCGACGAAGGTACCTGCGGCGAGGTCGACCTTTCGGGTGTCAAGGCCATCGCTGTTCTGGATTGGCCAAAGGCGATTCACGAAGGTGGCGGGAAGGCGGTCTTCATTGTCGAGCCGTCGACCACCGACGAACAGATCAACTGCCTCGCCCAGATCTACACCGGTCAGCTCGGTGGCAATCCGTGGGCCATCTTGGGGACGACGTTCGAGGTTGCCGGCCTCGTCAAAGCGGCGATCACGTTGGAGGGTTCCGGGCTCGCCCTGACTCTCACGGCTGAGGGTTTCGGGCAGGGCTCAGGCGATGCCTTCAAGAACCCGGTCACCGGGGAACCACATGAGGCACAGATCGTACTGCCCGATGGCTTCATCTGGCAGAAGGGTGACTGCGGAGTCGGATCGTTCCAGGTGAAAGCGGAAGGTCTCGACCTGTCATTCAAGAACTCGAACTGGATCTCCTACGAGTTTGATTGGGCCGACGACAAGTGAGTTGACGTTTGCCGGCGCGTGCTGGCCACGACATTGGCCATCCACGCGCGCCGTACGCAGATCAGAGGTCTCGCAGCATCTCGATCGTCGGCCGCCGCGTTCCACGGACCGCGGCGGCGGCTGCCGCGGCGACGGCGGCCAGCGTGATTGCGGCGACTAGGGCGAGGTATCCCCAGGGAACGGCGAGCGCGGTAGGCGGGGGGTCGAACACGCCGTTGAGGATCTTCACGATCATGCGTGTCAGCGCCCATCCCATGACCGCCCCGAGCATCATGCCGCCGCAGGTGACGAAAGCTGCTTCGGACCAGACGAACCCGCCGAGCTGCCTGGGTGTGGCCCCCAGGGCGGCGGCGATGGCGAAGGTGCGGCGCCGTTCGGCCAGGCCCAGCCAGAGCACCAAACCGCCGGCCGCGGCGGCGAGGACGAGGGCGAAACCGAGCTCGACCTTGGTCAGCCCTTTGAGCTCGACGGCGGTGAGGCTGCTTCCGATCTTGCGTCGTTTCGACGCGATGTCGGTCACGGTGGCGCTCGTGCCGACGGCCTTCTGTACGCGTGCGGTGACGGCGGTCGAGTCGTTGGATGCGGTGTCGATGAGGAACATGCCAACGGCGTTGGACGACGTCGCCTTCGCCACATAGGCGGCGTTGGCCACGATGAAGCTGTCCGACGGTGCCGAGGGGAACTCCTTGGCCATGCCGACGTAGGTGAAGGGGATCGTCACGTACTGCTTGGTGCGCCCGTCCTGGAGTCGCAGGCGGATCGGATCGCCTTGCGTGAGCTGGAAGTCCTTGACGGTCTCGTCGCTGAGCAGGACGGCGTCGGGTCGGGCGGCCAGTTCCGCCATGAGCTGCTTGGCCGTGCCCCCCTGGAAGTACGCGTCCTGGAGCTTGGTGGACTGCACGATCGTCGTCGGGTCGACGCCGTACAGGTCCTGGAGGTCGGCGCCGACGTAGGCGAAGCGATGCTGCATCGCCGTCACCGACCTGACGCCTGCGATTCCCGCCAATTCCTTGGCTTTCGACGGGTCGACGACAACGCCGGGTGACTCGACGACGGTGACCATGGCTCCGTTGCTCAGCACCGCATCGACTTCTGCCTGGTGCTGGTACGTGGAGTTGAACACGGATGTCGACGCCGCGAACGCGACGCTGAGGGCCACGAGTGCAAGTCCTCTGGCGAGGAGCCGGCGCTGACGGTTCATCGATGCCGACACGGTGCCGGCCAGGCCGCCTGAGACCGGCCGGATGAGCGCAGTCAGGCCCCGCCCGCCGCGCGAGAGCACCGTGTTGGCGATGCGCCACAACAGAAGGGCGCCGCCGACCCACGCCAGTGCTGGTCCGAAGAACGCCCAGTAGTTGACGCTGATGCTGGGCACGCCTTCGACGGCGAGGACGAGCTTGAAACCGTTGCGGCTCGTCGACCAGTA
>JANLQP010000398.1:0-20312 GCA_031367895.1 Hyphomicrobiales bacterium | reverse complement strand
TCCGCTTCCTGTCGGTCGACATGGTGCAGAAGGCCAACAGCGGGCATCCCGGCATGCCACTCGGTGCAGCACCCATGGCCTACGTGCTCTGGGCGCGCTGGTTGAAACACAATCCGTCGAACCCGCAGTGGGCGAACCGTGATCGCTTCGTGCTCTCGGCCGGCCACGGCTCGGCGCTGCTCTACAGTCTGCTGCACCTGACCGGCTATGATGTGTCGCTCGACGACCTCAAACACTTCCGCCAATGGGGCAGCAAGGCGCCGGGGCATCCCGAGCGCGGCCATACCCCGGGTGTGGAGGTCACGACCGGACCGCTCGGTCAGGGTATGGCCAATGCGGTCGGCATGGCGATCGCAGAGGCTCAACTCGCTGCGCGCTACAACCGGCCCGAACATACGGTCATCGATCATCAAACGTACGCGATCGTCAGCGACGGCGACCTGATGGAAGGCGTGGCCTCAGAGGCAGCCTCGCTCGCTGGACATCTGAGGCTCGGCAAGCTCACCTGCCTGTACGACGACAACGCCGTCACGCTCGCGGCCGGCACCGACATGACCTTCACAGAAGACCGCGCGCGACGCTTCGAAGCCTATGGCTGGCATACGGTCTCGGTGGTTGATGGCAACGACCTCGGATCAATCGACCGCGCAATGCAGATCGCGCGCGCAGAGACCGCTCGGCCGTCCCTGATCCTGGTGCGCACGCACATCGGCTTCGGTTCGCCCGAGCAGGATAGCTTCAAGTCGCACGGCTCACCGCTCGGCGTCGATGGCGTGCGCAAGACGAAAGAACGCCTCGGATGGCCGGTTGCGCCGGACTTTCTCGTACCGGAGGAGGCGCAGGCGCATTTGCGTGAAGCGGTGAAACGCGGCGCGCATGACGAAACGGCTTGGAACGAGTGCTTGAGCGCCTACGCCAGGTCGTTTCCAGATCTGGCCCGGGAACTCCAGGGCCGCCTGCATGACGAACTGCCACCGGGCTGGGATACGGACATTCCAGTTTTTCCCGCTGACGCCAAGGGGCTCGCCACGCGCGATGCATCCGGGAAAGTGATGAACGCCATTGCACCACGATTGCCCGCGCTGATGGGTGGCTCGGCCGATCTCGATCCGTCGTCGAAGACGGCGCTCAAGGGCTTGGGCGACTTCAATTCTCCACCATCGAAGGCAGTGGACGAACAGGGTTCGGACGGCGGCGGCTGGAGCAATGTCGGACGCAACCTGCACTTCGGCGTGCGCGAACATGCGATGGGCGCCATCGTCAATGGCCTCGCCGCGCATGGAGGCTTTATTCCCTACGGCTCGACCTTTCTGATCTTCTCCGATTACATGCGCCCGCCGATCCGGCTGGCCGCGTTGATGGGCCTGCACGTCGTGCATGTTTTCACCCACGACAGCCTCGCGCTCGGCGAGGACGGTCCGACCCATCAGCCGGTCGAGCAACTGGCCAACCTGCGGGCGATTCCGAATCTCGTCGTGATCCGCCCCGCCGACGCTAACGAAACCGCGGTCGCCTGGCGCGTCGCGCTCGAAACGCGTGGTCGCCCGGTCGTGCTGGTGCTGACACGCCAGGACGTGCCGACACTCGACCGCAAACGCTACGCTCCCGCCGATGGGTTGAAGCGAGGTGCCTATGTGTTGAGCGATGCGGCAGGCGGCAAACCCGACGTGATCCTGCTCGCCAGCGGCTCCGAGGTCGGCCTGATCATGGCTGCGGCCGAACGCCTGAATGGAGAGGGCATCGCCGTGCGCTGTGTCGCGATGCCGAGTTGGGAGTTGTTCGAGGCGTTGCCGCAATCCGATCGCGATGCGGTGCTGCCGCCGTCGGTCGGCGCGCGCCTCGCGGTCGAGCTGGGCGTTCGCCAAGGCTGGGATCGGTACATCGGCGCGCGCGGCGACATGATCAGTGTCGAACGCTTCGGCGCGTCCGCCCCGACCGACGTCCTGCTGCGCGAATACGGCTTCACCGTCGATAACGTGTGTGCCCGCGCCAAGGCGCTGTTGAACGCTAGCCTCGGAAAGGAACCGAACCGATGACCACGAAATTCAAAAGCGGCGACCACGTCGGCTGGAATTCAGAAGCTGGCCACGTCAGTGGCCACATCGTCAAAATCCATACCCGCGACACCGAATACAAGGGACATCCGCGCCACTGCAGCGGGGACGATCCGCAGTACGAAATCAAGAGCGACAAGACCGACCACATCGCCATGCACAAGGGCGCGGCGCTGCACAAGATCTGACAGGGGGCGCGCGTGAGCTCGAACACCTGGGATGAACTGAAAGACGATCAGATGCAGACAGGCCATTGCACCTGCGCACGACCCCATTGCGGCGGTATTCGGATTCGTCAGATGCACGATCGCGTCCCCTTTCGCTCATTGTCAACGACCCGGCTTGATCCACCTTTGTGCCGGTCGTTGACGAACTTCCTTTTGCCGTAAGCCGTGACCGTTCGCAAAAAACCAACTTCTGACTCGCCATAAACGGATGCAGGTCTCATGACTTCGATGCCTTCTCGGACAGGAACTTCCCATCAGGCTTGCTTGTCTAGTGCGAGAACCAGCCACGGAGTACCGAACCGATCCCTTAGAATGCCAAATGCGGACGACCACGCCACTTCGCTCAACGGCGTTTCAATTTGACCACCCTCTGAAAGTGCGTTGAAGATACGCCGTGCCTCGGTTGCAGTCCCTAGATGCAGCGATATATGAAAACCCTGCATCGGCTTGTAGTCACTTTCAGGAACATCGTTGCCCCGAATGGCACAATCGCCGACTTGGAGTTCAGCAAATCTGATGTGGTCAGGTGCCGATGCCGTTGAACCTGGCGGCAGCGCGGCATTATTACCCCCAAAGGTGTTCATCACGGAAATATTGCCACCCAAGAGCTTTTCGTAAAGCTCAAATGCTTGGCGGCATTGACCTTTAAATGCCAATTGAACCGATAGAGACTTGATCATTGTATTTCTTTCGAGTTGTTCGCCGCCACGGACTTACCCGCTGCCGCCACATGTGGAACTGACCAGCCGAAATACACCTCTACATCCGCAACCTGGCCATTTCGTACCGTAAAGAATTCCGTATTTCTGAACCGCCTGCCGTCGTTCATACGCAATTCGTAAGTCACGAACACGTGCGCTCCACTCACGACCACGCGCTCGATTTCAATTGCGGCCATCGCCGCGCTGTTGGGCCAGCATCGCTCGAAATAAGTTTTCCGATCGATCCGATTATCAAGCGGGCTGGTAAAGTGAAAGTCCGCCCCGATCAGCTTTTCAATCGCCGTGCGATCCTTGTCTACATAGCTCTTGAAACACGCCCGTACGATCTCGGCTTTGTCTTCCTGTCCGCTCGTCATAGCCAACTCCTGCATAAGTGCGGTCGCGCCTGCTCAGCGCCGCATGGCTGCGAAACCCTGCTTGATCGTCATCGGCGCCGCGGGCCGCGCATACATTGTCTTGAGATAGGCCTTCAGGCGGGGCGCATCGCCCAGCATTTCGGCCTCATTGGCCCAATCGAGCGTGTAGGCGGCGATGAAGTCCGCGACGGACAACCGGTCGCCGGCCACAAACTCGCGGTCCGACATATGTCGTTCGAATACTGCGACCATCTTTTTGCAATCGCGCGCGGCATTCTTGATGTCTGCGGGCACCCGGTCCGCCTCCGGATAAATCGTCGTGTTCAAAGCAATCCGCCACAACGGTTGCTCGATTTCAGTGACCAGGAAAAAAATCCAGCGATACATCTGCGCCCGGTCCGCGAGGCCGCTCGGGATCAAGCCCCGTTCCGGAAATTTCTCCGCCAGATAGAGCGGGATCGCAGCCGACTCCGTCAACACCACGTCGCCGTCGACCAGCACGGGCAACTTTGCTGCCGGGTTCAGCGCCAGGAATTCCGGCGGCAGGTAGCCCAGCGGGTTCAAGGCGATAACTTCGCAGTCGATGCCCAATTCGTTCAGCAGCCATTGCACGCGAATGGCGCGGGTTGGCGGAGTTCCGTAGAGTTTCATGTTGCTTCTGCTTGTTGGTAAAGGGTCGCAAGTCAGTCAACCCGCCTTGCACTTCGCGACCCGCGTTTCATCAACGCCCCGCCTTGATCCATTGCGGCTGAAGCACTTCCACTTCCGGCAACCCAACGAGAAGCGGAGTGACCTCCTCTTGATAAGCGAGATAAGCCGGAGTTTTCAGGAACGCGTTGGCCTCCTCTGAGCTGCCATAAACCTGGAAGGCGCAGATCCGATCCGGATCGTTTCCGAACGAATAGACATAGATTTCGTGCCCGGCATTGGCCGCTATCGCCGGCTGCATGTGTTTCCTCCAGACCCGCTCGACGGCGTCACGAGCACCTGGTTTGGTGCGGTGTTGCAGGAAAAGTGCGTGCTTGGTCATGATGTCTCCATTCTCTTGCACAGCAACCTGATCTGAGCTCGCTAAACCCGCCTCGCCACCCGGTCACACAACGGCAACCAATCCTCCCCCGGCTTGCGCCATTCCCACGCAATCTTCTGCGTCCTTCCGCCATCCGTGAACGCAATGCGGGCGCGCTCTGTGTCGCCGGTGAATGTCCAGGCATCGCCGTCGACACGGGTTACGTAGTCGCGGATAAAGCCGTGGTTTTCGTAGGAACGGGTCATGTAGGCGCCGGTGGCCGCGTCATAGCTGATGATCGCCGTGCCCTTGAACGGGATCTTGCCGGTCTTGGCGTCCCAGGTTTGCATGACAAAGAAGTGTCCGGGCAGCCACACATAGGTTTCGTCGCTTATCCACTTCTCCACCGAGCCGCGCGGGTCATTCTTCGTCTGGCCCGCCGCGTAAGAGTCGCCCTCGGCGTGCCATTTGCCTATGAACACGCTTAGCCGCTCGTGTGCCGCGTTGGGTTTTGCGGGTTCTGCAACAGGTTTGTCTGTCATGGGCATCCCTTTCGCGAGCTTCGACGACGTCGGCAAATGCTTGAGACGCCGGGACGGGCCTCAGTTAATCGACACGCGCCTGCTCAATCCTCAACAGTCGAATCCCATTTCGGCTTCATTTCTTTGCCCCATTTCTTGGGATCCTCGTTGTACATTTTTTCCATTTCCTTCGCGACGTCCGGATGCTTGTCCATGACATGCTTCGTTATGGCCTTCACCATTTGATCCCATGTATCTGCCGATAACTTCTGATCGCATTTCCCGCCGAGTTGTTTGCATGTCATCGTTTTCATAAGTCGTCTCCGTTGGTTAACCTGTGTTTCTCAGAGCGCTTTAGTGAAAGTTTTATCATGACGTTGCGCGGCTAAGACTCATGCGTCTTCCTCCCTAGTTACCAAGGTTCTTGTCAGCCGGTCGGTTGGCTTGCCACGAAAACCGCCAATTGAGCGTCGAAGGCCCGCTTGTAGGCGGGCCGCGCTTCGCCGCGGGCGACATAGGCGGCAAGATTTGGATATTGGTCCAGCATCCCCGACGATTTTAACCTCAGCAGCACCGACACCATCATGAGGTCGCCGGCGCTGAACTCGCCATCAAGCCAATTAGCATCGCCAAGGCGACAGGAAAGTTGGCCCAGCCGGTTAAGGATGCGATCTTTGACCAGCGGCAGGCGCTCCTTACTCCAGGGCTTGTCGCCCTCCAGAACCGGAACCGTGGCGGTTGCGAGTTCAAGGATCGGCGGCTCCACCGTGTTGAGGGCGGCGAACATCCATGTGATCGCGCGCGCCCGGGCATTGACATCGTCCGGTAGCAGGCCCGCATGGCGCTCCGCGATATGGAATACGATCGCCCCGGACTCGAACAAGCCGAGATCGCCTTCCTCAAAGGTCGGAATCTGCCCAAAAGGATGATGCGCCAGATGTGCGGGTTCCTTCATCGCCCTAAACGAAACAAGGCGGACTTCGTAAGATTGGCCCACTTCTTCAAGCGCCCAGCGAACGCGCATGTCACGCGCAAGCCCCTTGCCGCCATCGGGTGACCGTTCAAAGGCTGTGATTATTGGAGTCATGAGAATCTCCTAGCGATTGAACAAGTTATCGAAGTTCAAGTCATTGGTTGTGAAGTTCGTTCAAGTGAAGCGCGGTGGATCTCGACGTAGTTCGTCGCAGCAAGCACATTGAACTGCAGCGCGTCCGAGAGGTCGTGGAAGCCGCCACTACCAAAGATTTCGGCCGTCGATCACCTGCACTGGCGCTGCCGCCGCATCGAAATTATCGAACAGCCGCGCGTTGACGCCGATGCGACGCGTTCTGCCGTCCCAGCTACCGTCGGGCTTGAAGTCGGGGCTGTCGCTGAACGTGCCGCAGCCGCACGTCGGGCAGAAATTGTGTGCGACCTTCTTCGTGTTCCACCGATAGGTGGCAACTTCCGCAGTCGGCGTCGTCAGACGAAACTGTGCTGGCCGATAATAGGCGTACAGTGTCCCCCGCTTGGCGCAGAACGAACACGTGCACCGGGTCAATTTCTCGGGGATTTCACCGTCGATTGCGAATGCGGTTTTTCCGCAATGACAGCTTCCGGTGATCGGCATGCGTGGATCCTGCGTGGTTTTATCGACATGGCTCGCCCGCTGCCGGGGCTGAAGGCTTTAACGCGCTGAGACGCGCGCGGTTCCAGCATGTGGTTGGTGCGGCGCTGAGCGACACGCGCTGCGGCGGTGGTTTGGGCGCGTCGAAAACCGCCAACACGTCGGCGCGTCCGCAGCGATGCCCCAGTCATGCCCCGGAATCAGGCTTGCGGTGTGGCCGTCCTCACCGAGGCCCAACAGCACCAGATCGAAGTCGCCGTCGTCGCGCAGTGTATTAAAGACACCGGTAGCCGTTCCGCGCCACGTTCGGCCGGCATCGCATAGACCTGATTTTGCGGGAGAGCGACATGATCGAGCCAGGCGTCAGCGGCCATCCGGCTGTAGCGCTCTGGCGTCAGCCGCAAAGCAGCGCTCGTCTCTGAAGTACACGTGCCAGCGTGCCCAGTCGTTGTCTGCGCCGCACAGCGTCCGGTCGATATTTTGCGGCGTGCTCCCACCAGCGAGTACGATCGGGAACTGTCCGCGCCGTTCGATCGCCCGCGTGGCCGGCGTCGACGATGCGCTCGAGCGCAGCCCGCTGCAACGCAGTGATGTCCGGCACGCAGATCCAGCGCACGATGCCCGGAGGACTGGTGTCGTGCGGTTCATCGCGCGATCGTCGTCGCACAGACGTTGCCTCCCGCCCCTCCTCGACGGGATGGCATGCGCTTCACATCTGGGCCCCGGCCTTCCTCTTATGAAACTTCTTGTGGAAGGGCTTGCCCGGAACCGGTTTGCCATTGGGCCTAATCTTCACCCCGTTGCCCGCGTCGCTACCACTCTCGTGCTTGCGTGCGCCGCCATCCTGCCTTGCGACGAACGGCTTGCCCTCGTGCTTGCGGGCGGCAAAGGGTTTGCGCTCATGTTTGGCCTGATGCGGCGCGCCAATGCCGTCGGTTTGCTCCGGACGGTCCGGGCGCTTGCCGTGTTCGATGGGCTCGGTCGATGCCGGTCGCTCGGCCCGCCCGACGAAAGGCTTGCGCTCGAACGTGTCGCGATGCGGACGCGGCTTGAATTCGGCCCGCTCGGGACGAGCGTCGGCGCGGGCCGCCGGCCGCTCCTTGAACTCAGTCCGTTCCGGGCGCTTGCCGTGGTCGCCGTGCTCGGTGCGCGGTTTGAATTCGGAGCGGGGCTTGAATTCCTTGTTTGCCGGTCGCTCACGGCGCTCGGTGCGTTCTGCGCGTTTCTCCGATGCGGCGGTCTCTGAGATGGCCGCGACTGGTTCGGTTGCCGGTGGCGAGGCAACGACGGCCTCCACGGCTGTTGCCGGCGGTGCCGTCTCCAGCGGCGGCTTCGCGATCCCATCGATGGCGGCGGTCACCGCAGCGTCGTCGGCGTCGGTGCGCGAGCCGATGCGCGTGATGTGGCCTTCCTTGTTCTTGGCCGTGCGGGCGGTGTCGGCGAACTGATCGGCAATTTCCGCAACGATCTGGAAGCGCGTCTCCTGGTCGTAGATCTTGATGGAACCGATCTCCGACTTGGTGACCCCGCCGGCCTTGCAAACGAGCGGCAGGATCCATCGCGGATCGGCATTGCGGTCGCGGCCGATATTGAGGCGGAACCAGACCATCTCGCGCGTATCGCGTGGCGGCCGTGGCTTACGCTCGCGAACGGCCTCTCGCGCGGGCTCTGGCGAGCCATCGCTGCGCGGGGCGCGATCGAAGCTGTCGTCGCGCGGGCGGCGCTCGCGGGCGGGCGGGCCGGTGTCCTCAGCCAGATCCTCGGGCTCCGGCAGCCGCGTGTGGTGCAGGCGGATGAGGGCGAGCGCAATCGACTCAGGCGTGCGCGAGTCCTGCAGCGCCACGACGGCCGCCTGCTCGGCCTCGGTCGGAGCGTCCGCAAAGCTCGGGTCGGCGAGGAACCGCTCCTGATCCCGGGCGTGAATGGCCTCCGGTGTCGGTGGCGTCCCCCAAGCGACCCTCAACCGCGCAGCGCCGATCAGCACCTCAGCCTTGCGACGGCGGTTGTAGGGCACGATCAGGATGCACGTTCCCTTCTTGCCTGCCCGGCCGGTCCGCCCGGAGCGGTGCAGCAGCGTCTCGCGGTCGTTCGGCAATTCCGCGTGGATGACCAGCGACAAGTCGGCGACATCGAGGCCGCGCGCGGCGACGTCGGTCGCAACCAGCACGCGGGCGTGGCCATCGCGCAGCGCCTGCAGCGCGTGCGAGCGCTCGGTCTGCGTCAACTCGCCGGAGAGTGCCACGGCTGAAAAGCCGCGCTCGAGGAGGCGCGCGTGGAGCCGTTTCACAGCCTCGCGGGTGGTGCAAAACACCAGCGTCGAGGCAGCCTCGTGAAAGCGAAGCACGTTGACGACAGCGTTCTCGACGTCGCGTGGCGCGACGCGCACCGCCGAATACTCGATGTCTGCGTGTTGCTGGTCGCGACGAGTGGTTTCGATCCGCACCGCGTCACGCTGAAAGCGCTTGGCGAGTGCCTCGATATCGCGCGGCATGGTGGCCGAGAACATCAGCGACCTGCGGGTTGCCGGCGTCGCGTCGAGGATAAACTCCAAATCCTCCCGGAAGCCCAGATCCAACATCTCGTCGGCCTCGTCGAGGACGATCGCCTTGAGCTGGGAGAGGTCGAGGCGCTTGCGCTCGAGATGATCGCGCAGCCGGCCGGGGGTGCCAACGACGATGTGTGCGCCCATGAACAACAGCCGCGCTTCCGCCTTCGGGTCCATGCCGCCGACGCAGGAGATGATCTGCGCTCCAGCCTCGGCATAGAGCCAGACGAGCTCGCGGTGCACCTGCATGGCGAGTTCGCGCGTCGGTGCCACGACCAGGGCCAAGGGGGCTGCCGCACGCTCGAACTTCTCGGCCGTCCCGAGCAGCGTCTCAGCGAGTGCCAGCCCGAACGCCACGGTCTTGCCGGAGCCAGTTTGCGCCGAGACGAGCAGGTCGCGGCCGACCGCGCCCTCCGCAAGCACGGCCAGCTGAACGTCGGTCGGCGTCGTGTAATCGCGTGTAGCCAGCGCGCGCGCCAGCGCCGGGTGCGTGGAAGGGAAGGTCATGGGTGCGTTCTGGGAGCCAGGGCGGCCACAGGCGTCTCGGAAGCGAGCACGTGTCTCGGAGCGAGATCTGTAGCGGCCGGATGTCTAATCGAGCCCCGCTATACCTGATTGCCAAGCCGAAAGCGACACGTCTTGGCGCCACAGGGTGAAGTTGGCTTGGTGTCTGGCTTCAGGCACCTCCCAGGCATGCGCCGGATGCCGCGCGGTTGCGTCCTTGCATAGCTTGGCTCCGTCAAGACGTGGGCAGCCGAAGCGCCACTAAAGTATCGGCATCCGAAGACGCAAGCATCAAGTTGCCTGGCTTCAGCCTGACACCGTGATCCCCTTCACCCCTTCACTGCTGCGCTTGCCATGCGTCGAGGATCTCAGCTCCCGTCGCCGACCACACGCCTGCGTGGTGACCGATGTGATCGAGCACCTGCTCCACGGCTGCAATCCGATGTGGAACCCCCGACAGCCACGGCCGCAGCGACAGCGCCACGATTCGGCCGCCGCACGCCGGATCGGCCGCCTCTCGATACAGCCAATCGAAATGATCGCAGACCTGCTCGACAAACTGCTTCGGCTTGTATTTGAAGAAGTGGAACAGCTGCAGGTCGCTGATCTCGTAGGCATGCGGCATCGCGTAAAGGGTGCCGGCCTTGGTGCTGAGCGGATACGGCATATCGTCGTTCACCCAATCGCACACATAGCGGCAACGCTCAGCGGCGACGAGATCCAGCGTCGCGTGTGACTCCGACGACGCCGGCGAATACCAGCCTGCGACGGGCTGGCCGGAGAGCTTGCGCAAGGTGGCGAGTGAGCGCTGCACCCATGAGCGTTCCTCGGTCTCGGGAATGCCGGTCGCGTGGACGTGGTTCATGTCGAGGCCGTGCGCGATCACCTCGAACTGCAATCGCGTGATTTCCTGCAAAATGTGCGGATAACGCACGGCGAGTCGCGACGACAACGCGACGGAAGCCTTCAAGTTCCGCCGCTCCAGCGCGCGGAAAATGCGCGCGAAGCCGACGCGGTTGCCGTAGTCGCGCAGCGTGTAGTTCCAGAAATCCGGATAGGGCCGCTCCAGGCCGCCCGGCGGCTTCACACCCTTCGGCGCCATGTCGAGCGGGAAGTACTCGAGCGTCGGCACGATCCACAGCGCGACCCGCGCGCCGTTCGGCCACGTCACCGGTTTGCGCTTGAACAGATTCGAATACGCGTAACGCTCGTGGTCCATGCCGGGGCGGCGGAACGGGTATTCGAAGTAGGCGGCGGGCAAGGTTGCCATGTCCGTTATCTCCCCTTCCGCGTCGCGATCGCCTTGGCGAACGCATCGTAGTGGTGCGCGTAGTAGTGCTCCGCGATCTCGCGGCCCGTCGCGAGCCACACGCCGTCGTGCGAGGTGATGTAGTCGAGCGCTGCTTCGAATTCGCGCATCCGATGCGGTTGGCCGATCAGGAACGGATGCAGCGGCAGGCACATAACCTGGCCGTTCTCCGCACCTTCCAAGTAGAGCCGGTCGAACTGCGCCTTGATCGCGTCGGTGTAGTCGCGCGGGCTGGCGTTGCCTTGGAACAGTGTGGTGAAATCGTTGATCTCGAGGGAATACGGCACGGAGATCATGCGGCCCGACTTCACGTTCACCGGCAACGGCTGATCATCGTGGAAGAGATCGAGCGTGTAGATGATGCCGGCTTCGGCCAGCAGTTCCATCGTGCGCTCGGTCAAGGTGAGTGCGGGCGCGAGCCAGCCCTTCAATTCGTGCCCGCCCCATTTCAAGATCGAAGCTTTCACGTCTTCGATGAAGGCGCGCTCCTGCTGTTCGTCCATATTGTAGGTGTAGCGGGTGTTGTAGATGCCGTGCGAGAAGAACTCCCATTGCCGCTCGCGCATGGCCGCGGCGATGTCAGGGAAATGATCGCAGACCGCGACGTTGAGCGAGACGGAGCCCTTGACGCCGTACTTGTCCATGGCCGCCATCATGCGCCAGATGCCGGCGCGGTTGCCGTAGTCCCGCCACGCATAGTGCTGCACATCGGGAATCGGCCGTGCCCAGGACGTGCGCGATGGGTTCGGCGGCGGATCGATCTCGTAATGCTCGACGTTCGGCGCGCACCAGAACGCCAGGCGCTTAGCCCCGGGCCACGTAATCTTCGGCCGGTCGTAGTAGGGCAGGTAGTCGTAGAGCTTCGGGTCTTCCTGGCGCATGAGGGCGAGCTCCGGTTCGCGAAATCCGATCCTATGCGGGGTCAGCCCAAGGCTACAATCCTGGTCAGCGTAGCGAAAACGTCGAGAAGCTGCCAGTGACCGCGACCTATGTTACATTTCGATCGAAGGAATACGCGCATGACCATAACACTCCCTGCCGACGCCGAAACCGAGCGCCTCGCACGCAAGCTAGCCGAGGTGACTGGGAAACCGTTGCCATTGATCGTGCGAGAGGCCATCGAAGCCGAAGCCGCAAAGGCTGGTGTTGCCCCCAGCCGAGTGCAGCCTGACGACTTGCTTGCGCGCATGCTCGAGATCACGGACGGGTTCGCACGCCTACCCGTCGTCGACCCGCGCAGCGCAGACGATATCATTGGGTACGACGAGCATGGAGTACCCCGGTGATCGCGGTCGACACATCGGCAATGATCGCAATCATCAACCACGAGCCCGAGCGGCAAAAGTTCCTCGAACTCATTGCCGGAACCGACCGCTGCCTGATTTCCGCGGTGACTCTGCTCGAAACCCGGATTGTCACATTCGGGCGCTTCGGTACAGCAGGTACTGATCGCTTGTCAGAATGGCTCACGACCTTCAGTCCGTCCATCGTCGCATTCGATAGCATTCAGTCAAATGCAGCATTCGAGGCGTTTGAAATCTACGGCAAGGGTATTCACGCAAGGGCCAGACTGAACTTTGGAGACTGCGCGTCATACGCCCTGGCGAAAACACATGCCTTGCCATTGCTGTTCAAAGGCGATGATTTTGCTGCAACTGACATTGTTGCGGTAGCCTGAACTGAACGCGACGAACGCGCTTCAAGCGGCGACGACAAAGGAACCCTTGCCAATGGAATCCTCGAACAAAACGGCCCGTCAACTCTATGAGGAGATCAAGGCGAAGCCGACGCGGCCGCGGTTTGGCTTTGGCCGCAAGCCCGCGATCGTCAACATCGACCTGCAGAAGGCCTACACGGTGCCGGGCGAATTCGTGACCGCCTACGAGACCGATCCGAAGCAGATGACCTACGTCAACGAAGTCTCGCGCCTCGCCCGTGCTAAAGGGCTGCCGGTGGTGTGGACCTATGTCGCCTACATGGATTCCGGCGAGGATTGCGGTGTCTGGGGCCAGCGCACGAACACGCCGGACAGTCTGCAGAACATCAAGGTCGGCTCGCGGCGTTCCGAGTTCGATGACCGGCTCGAAATCGACCAGAAGCGTGACATCATCATCAACAAGCGCATGGCGTCGGCGTTCTTCGAGACGAACCTGCAATCTTTGATGACGTTCCACCGCTGCGATACGCTGATCGTCACCGGCGGCTCGACCTCGGGCTGCGTGCGCGCGACCGTGGTCGATAGTCTCTCGCGCAGCTATCGCACGATCGTTCCGGAGGAGTGCGTTGCCGACAAGCACGAGAGCCCGCACTTCGCCAACCTGTATGACATGGCGATCAAGTACGCGGACGTTGTGGCAGTCTCGCAGGTAATCGCACACCTGAAGGCGTACGAGGGCGCGAATTGACAGCCGGAGCCGCAACCACGTCGCTGCTCGGGGCTCCCGGCTGCGCTATCCCTCGCGCGTCAGCTTCTCGCGTAAATCCGTCTTCAGCACCTTGCCGTAGTTGTTCTTCGGCAGGCTGTCGATGAAACGGTAGCCTTTCGGCCGCTTGAAGCGTGCGATGTTGTCCAGGCACAGCTTATCGAGTATCGGCGCGGTCAATTCCGCGCCCGGCCTCTTCACGACGAATGCAACCACCTCCTCACCCCAGTCGACGTGCGGGCGCGAGACGACGGCGCATTCGAGCACGCGGCTGTCCGTCAGCAGCACCTCCTCGATCTCACGCGGGTAGATGTTCGAGCCGCCCGAGATGATCATGTCCTTCGAGCGGTCCTTGATTGTCAGGAACCCTTGCGCGTCGACGGAACCGAGATCGCCGGTCCACAGCCAGGTGTTTTTCATTGCGCCTTCGGATGCCGTCATACCGCGCTTCGCGACGGGCGCATCCGGCGCGGCGCGCAGCGCCTTCGCCGTCGCCTCCGGGTTCTGCCAATAGCCGCGCATGACGCAGTCGCTGCAAGTGACGATCTCGCCGACCTCACCCGGAGCCAGATCGCGCCCGTTCTCGCCAACGACGCGGAATGCGGTGCCAGTCCGCGCCACGCCGGTGGAGCCGAGCCGCGCCTCGAAATCCGGATGCGCGCTGTCCGCATGCATCGCCTTCGATAGACCCGTGATCGTCATCGGGCTCTCGCCCTGCCCGAATAGCTGGTAGAGCCGCGGCCCGAACACCGCCAACGCGCGCTTGAGATCCGAGACGTACATCGGCGCGCCGCCGTAGTGGATGGTCTTCAGGTTGGCGAGGTCCGTGCTGCCGGCGAGCGGATGATGCATCAGGCGCGTCAGCATCGTCGGTGCTGCGAACATCGACACGTTCGGGTAGCGCGTCAGTCCGCCGAAAATCCGCTCCGGCTCGAACGATCCGGGAATGATGACATTGTGCGCGCCGCGGGCGATGAAGGCCAGCGCGTACAGCCCCGACCCGTGCGATAGCGGAGCGGCGTGGAACATCGTGTCGCGCCGGTCGAGGAAGTCGATGTCGGCATAGTAGCAATGCGTCGCGAACATCAGGTTGCGGTGCGTGAGGCAGGCGCCCTTCGGCCGCCCCGTCGTGCCGCTGGTATAGAAGAGCCAGGCATCCGCCGTGGGATCCGACGGTGCCTCGACGACGGGCGTTCCCGTCAGCAGGCGCGCGTACTCGGCGCTGCCCGTCGCGATCATGCGCGGCAGCGTCGCGCCTGCCGGTAGGTCGGAGAGCTTCGCGCCGAGATCCGGCGAAACGACGCAGAGCTTCGCCCCTGAATTCTCCAAAATCCAGGCCAGCTCTTTGACATGCAGCTTGTTGTTGATCGGCACAGCTACGATGCCCGCCCGCCAGCAGCCATAGAGCAACGGCAGGAATTCCAGGCAGTTCTCCATCCACAGAGCGACCCGATCGCCGGCATTGAGGCCATGATGCCCTAACAACGCCCCCGCGATGCGCGCGACCTGATCCTCGAAGATGGCGTACGAGAGTGTGCGGCCTTCCTCCGTGATGGCGGGCGAATCCGGCTGATGCCGGGCCGCCACCTGCAGGGTGCGAGACAGGTTCATGGGTGGTCTCCGGGGCTTCGATGTTTCACCTCCGTTGAAACGTGCCATCTGCCCTGCGCCGCGGCAAGTGCGGGTTCGCAACGAAGCGTCCTGCTGGCCTTGGCGTCCGCCACGTGTCTGCACAGCACCAAACCGCCTTGCGCACCCCGTTGGCATCGTCTATCGCGGCTGCAGCCATTCAGCTGACGGGAACCGAGACCCATGACCAAGACCGACTTCGAGGTGCTGCACGAATTCGTCGAGCCGGCCAAAAAGGCACTCTCGAAGGAGACGTGGGACTACCTGATGGGTGGCGCCGACACCGAGACGACGCTGGAGCGCAACCGTGCCGCGATCGACTCGATCGCTTTCCGCCCGCGCGTGCTGCGCAACGTCGAGAAGGTCTCGACCGGCGTCACGTTTCTCGGCCACGACCTCAAGCTGCCTGTCATTCTGGCACCGATTGGCTCGCTGCAGGACATTTGCCCGATTGGCGCCACCGCGCCGACCAGGGCCGCCGCCAAGTTCGGCGTCATGCACATGCTGAGCTCGGTGGCGAAGCCCGGCCTCGAGGAGGTCGCAGCCGCCGCGCCCGGCTATCCGAAGCTCTTCCAGCTCTACGTGCGCGGCAACCCGGAGTGGGTCGATGGCCGCATCGCCGACGCCGTGAAGCACAAGTACGCCGGCATCGCCCTGACCGTCGACCTCGACTATTACGGTCGCCGCGAACGCGATCTGGCCAAACGCTACAAGCCGACCGCACGCCGCACCAGCGGCGACAACGCCGGCGATCCGCATCAGGCCCGCTTCAGCTGGGATGACATCAAGCGCATCCGCAAGAACACCAAGCTGCCGTTGATCCTCAAAGGCATCGCGACCGCCGAGGACGCGATCATGGCCGTCGATCACGGCGTCGAGGTCGTCTACGTCTCCAACCACGGTGGCCGGCAGCTCGATCACGGTCTCGGTGGCATGGACGTCCTGCCGGAGGTGGTCGAAGCGGTCCGCGGCCGGGCGCAAGTCATCGTCGATGGCGGCTTCATGCGTGGTACCGACATCGTCAAGGCTATGGCGCTGGGTGCCAGCGCCGTCGGCATGGGCCGCATGCAGGGCCTCGCACTAGCGGCAAACGGCGAGGCCGGCGTCGTCCGCGCGCTGGAAATCCTCGAGGACGAGGTGCGACGCACGCTCGGCATGCTCGGTGTCACGTCGTTCGCCGATCTCGACCGGCGTTACGTCACACGCACGACACCGATCGACCGGCGTGGCATCGACAGCCCGTTCCCGCTGCTCAAGGAAGGTTATTGAGGTCCGAGAGCGGCCAAGCCCGACCCGCAGCGCACGCGCTCTTCGCCGTGCGTCCTCATGTGCGGAAATCACTTGCGGCAAAAACGACTTTAACTAGAGTGCCGTCATGAACCTGCTTCCAGACACGCTCGCCGATCGTTATCGGCGTTTCAAGTTCAGGCATTTCACGCCGAACCAGGACCACTACGAGGCGATGGCCCTCAACGGCCAGAGCCCCGACATCATGGTTGTTTCGTGCTGCGACAGCCGGGTCGATCCCGAGACGATCTTCTCGGCGCTGCCCGGCGAAATGTTCGTTGTCCGCAATGTCGCAAACCTGGTGCCTCCGTTCGAGACGAGCGGCAAGTATCACGGCGTATCGGCCGCGCTGGAGTTCGCCGCCCTCAATCTGCGGGTGAAACACATCATCATCGTCGGGCATTCCGGTTGTGGTGGTGTCCGCGCCTGCCTGGATCGCGAGGCGACACGGCAGACCGAGGCGCAGTTCGTCAGCAACTGGATGTCGATGCTGGACGAGGCCCGCGACAAGGTCACGACGGAGCTTGCCGGCCGGCCGACGCAGGAAATCCTGCGCGCGCTCGAGCGGGAGGGGATCAAGACCTCGCTCAAGAACCTGCGCACATTCCCGTGCATCCAGATTCTCGAAACAAAAGGCCGGATCGCGCTGCACGCCGCACATTTCGACATCGCGCGCGGCACGCTTGCGGTACTCAACGAGGGCACCTCCGAGTTCGTCGCGCTTTGACTCCGCAAATATAGCCCAGAGCGGCGGACTACGTTCAAAGATCAATGACGCGCCAGCTCTCACACAGGCATGCCGGAACGGGCTTCCTTCGCCGCCTTGTAGTATGCCCACAGCATACGCGCGGCGACTCCGCGCCAGGGCCGCCAGCGCTCCGCGATTGCGAGCAGGTCTTGTGCCGATGGCCGCTCGTCGAGATCCATCGCCATCTGCGCCGCCGCTTGCAGAGCGAGATCGCCGGCCGCAAAGCAGTCTGCGCGCCCGAGGCAGAACAACAGGAAGACATCGGCGGTCCATGGGCCAACGCCGCAAATGCGTGTCAACGCTTCGTGCACCTCGTCGTCGCTCATGTGACTGAGAGCCCCGAGGTCGAGGCCGGCTTCGGCGATCTCGCGCGCGATTGCGGTGAGCGTTCGCACTTTCGGTCGCGAGAGCCCGGCGCCGCGCAGATCGGCCTCCGAAATGGCGAGCAGAGTCACCGCGTCGAACGGCTGGACGGTCTTGAATGTGCGCTCCCAGATGGCTGCCGCGCTCGCCACCGAGACCTGTTGCCCGATGATGATGCGCGCCAGGCCTTCAAAGCCTGCCGCCCGGCGCCGCAAAGGCGGATCGCCGGCCAAATCATGCATGCGGCGCACGATCGGACATTTCCGCCGCAGCTCATTGATCGCAGCTTTGACGTCTGCGTCGGTATCAACGAGCGTTCGGGCAGCTTTCGACTTCTGGCGCGGCTGGGGCACAGCCGTGGCCTGTGGCTTGAGCTTCGGCACTTTCGGGCGGCTTGCGGGCATCGTCACTCTCGGGCACGACTGGGGTTGCGACGCTAGTGTCCCGTTCGCGAAGTTCGTCACCACCTGCGGCGAGCGCTGTCCGAACTTGGCGAACGATAGGGACACTAGGAGCCTGTCCACTGTGTCAGCATGATGCAGCGTAGCACGGGCGAGGAGGCGGCAGAACCTGCTCCTCACGCCGCGACCGGCGCCCGCCGGCGAGCGGCCGTGCTGCGGACAGACTCCGCCCCTTGGCCATCGAAAATCGCTGCAGTCTTCGCTCACTCCGACAATGCTCCATGATGGAGGGACAACGGACGTCAGATCAACGCGTTGATTGTCCCGTCGGGCGGGGCCCGCCGGCCTCATATTTCTTTGAACCCCGCGCGATCCCGCCAAGGCCCGCCACGAAGCCAGCCTCGTCGTCGAGGCAGCGCAGATCGAGCAGCAGCGCGCCCTTGTCGATCCGACCGATGACCGGGATCGGCAGCGCGCGGAAGGCAGCCGCCAGCGCATCGAGGCGGCGGCCGGCGCCCTTGGCCGCTCGCGGCTCGATCGCGACACCCGCGCTTGGGATCGTTTCGGTCGGCAGCGCGCCGGAGCCGATCTGGCTGGCGCAGTCGCGAATAGAGACGTCGTAGTCGGCCTCGAGCGCAGAACCCAGCGCCGGCAGAAGCCTTTCAGCAACCGCGCGCAGCTCGACACGCGTCCGCGTGAAGAAGCGCAATGTCGGCAACGTCTCGGCCAACCGGTCGGGATCGCGATAGAGCCGCAGGGTTGCTTCCAGCGCCGCCAGCCGGACCTTGTCCAATCGCACCGCGCGCTTGATCGGGTTCCGGGCGCACAGTTGCACCAGATCCTTGCGGCCGACGATGAATCCAGCCTGCGGCCCGCCGAGCAGCTTGTCGCCGGAGAACGTGACGAGATCGGCGCCGTCGTCGAGCGCATCCTGCACCGTGCGCTCACGCACCAGCCCATAACGCGTCAGATCGACCAGCGTGCCGGAGCCGAGATCATCGACCAACGCGACGCCCTTCTCGCGCGCGAGTGGCTTCAGCTCGACGGCGGTCACCTCCTTTGTGAAGCCCTCGATCCGGTAGTTCGACGTGTGCACCTTCATCAGCAGCGCCGTGTTCGCGCCGATGGCGCCGGCGTAGTCCTTCAGATGCGTGCGGTTCGTCGTACCGACCTCGACAAGGCGCGTACCAGCGCGCGCCATGATCTCGGGAATACGGAAGGCGCCGCCGATCTCGATCAACTCGCCGCGCGTGACGATCGTCTCGCGCCCGGGAGCGAGAGCGTTGAGCAACAGGAACACGGCCGCCGCGTTGTTGTTGACGACGATCGCATCCTCGGCGCCGGTGAGTTCGCAAACGAGCCCGCGCACGATGTCGTCGCGCTCGCCGCGTCCGCCGGTTTCGAGATCGAACTCCAGCGCTGCCGGATGGCGCATGGCGGCGCTGGCAGCTTGAATGGCAACCTCCGGCAGCACCGCGCGGCCGAGGTTGGTGTGCAGCACCGTGCCGGTGAGATTGAACACGCGTCGCAGACGCGGCACGTCCGCAGCCTCGAGCGCGGCGATGGCGGCGGCGGCAACCGTTCGCGCAGCCTCGGCACGGTCGGCTTGCGCACCGCTGGCCGTCGCATCCGCATCATGCCCCTCACGCGAGGCAGCGCGCAGCCGGTCGAGCGCGGCACGCACGGCCGCAAGCGTAGCCGTATGGCCGAAGCGCGCGACCGCGACGCGGCCGATCTCGCCGCGCAGGACCTCGTCGACCGAAGGCAGGAGACCAGGACGTTTGCTCATCGATACTCCGGCGGCGTGCGTGGGTGGCGTTGTGCGGCAACCTACACCTGTGCGCACGGAGATGGGAGGCGCCAGGTGCATGGGTGCTGGGCTTTTCCCTTCCCCAGTG
The DNA here is from genome assembly GCA_031367895.1 of Hyphomicrobiales bacterium. Taxonomy (GTDB): domain Bacteria; phylum Pseudomonadota; class Alphaproteobacteria; order Rhizobiales; family Hyphomicrobiaceae. The sequence continues at coordinate 710 of JANLQP010000398.1, read as the reverse complement.
TCCGCTGTCGAACCCATCGCGACGCGGATCGTCGGGTGTTCTTCGACTGGCAGGTTTGAGGAGGTGGACCGGCAGTCGCCGGGCAGCTACGTAGACACCCACTTGTGACCCGTTCCGGCATAGACGCGGTCCGCCAGCGGAAGGAAATTCGCCGATGATGTGAACATCAATTGAATTTGATGCTGCCGAAGAGCTTGATCGTACGCCCGGGTTGCAGCACGTCGTCCTTTTTGAACGAAACGTGGTTGCGGATGTCGTCGTCGAGCAGGTTGTTTCCCTTCAAGCCGATCGTCATCTCGGGAACAACGCCCCCATCGCTCTCCCGTTTCCAGGTGTAGCTGAGTTCGGCGTTGAGCAACGTGTAGCCACTCGTCGGCGTATCCTTCGGATCGATCGCCGAGACCGCATCCTGTCGGAACGCATGCAGTGCAAAAACGCGCGCCAGCCAATTGCTGTCCCGATAGAAAAGCCCGCCGCCCAGTCTTTGCGGCGGGATGCGCGGCACATTGACATCGCCATCGAACCGGGCTCGCACGTAATCGTACTGACCCTCGATCCCCCACATCCCGCGCCACACCGGCAGGACGTCGATCTGCGTTGCCAATTCCGCCCCATAGAAAATCGCGTCGCGCTGAGCGAAGACGAGTTGGTTGAGCGCCGAACCCGATCCGCACGACGCCAGCGTGTCGTCGCACTGTTGCCCGGTCAGC
>JANLQP010000388.1:0-5752 GCA_031367895.1 Hyphomicrobiales bacterium | reverse complement strand
CAGGCCGAGCAAACACAGAACCAGACGAGCGACAGCGCACATTGTTGGAGCTCCAATTTCATAGCGTAAGCAACTGCACACGGCTCTTCGTCGCCCGCATCAATTCAAGCGCTGCACGCCATCCAGCCGCATGATGCCGTCGGGATAGCCGCGCAGCCCCTTGAGGTCGGCACGGGCACCGTAAATCCAACGGCCGTGATAGAGATAGGAAATCGGCAACTCATCGAGCAGGATCGCCATCGCCGCCGCGTAATGCGCCTTTCGTTCCGCTGGCGCCTCCACTGATCGTGCCGCTTCCAGCGCCGCGTCGAGCTTGGGATTGCAGTAGCGTCCATCGTTGCCGCCGGCGCCGCACCCGAGCAGCGGCGTGATGTTGAGATCGGGATCCACGCGCCCGCTCCAGCCAAGCAGTGTGGCCTGGAAGTTGCCATCCTTCGCCCGGGCCAGCAGGCTCATCATTTCCACACGCTGAATCGTCAGCGTAATTCCGACCTCCGCAAGCATCGATTGCAGCAACTCAGCCACTTGCTGGCGCTGTGGATCGCCCGGTACGCTCAGTTCGAGCTTCACGTTCTCGAAGCCGGCTTGCTTGAGTTTGTCCCTTGCTTTCGCGACATCGCGGGAGGGCACAGGGAACTGCGCGACGTAATACGGATTGGAGGGCGGAAAGGGCTGATTGCCGGCCTCGAACTGGCCATCGAAGACAACCTTGTTGATCGCGTCCCGGTCGATGGCGCTGTCGATCGCCTGCCGCACCAGCTTCGACTTGGCAGTCGGCAGCTTCGCACCCTCGCCATTACCGATGTTGTAGGTGATGCCGAAGTAACCGAGCGTCGGGGCTTCGAACACGGCAAGGCTTGCGTCGCGGCGAACGTCGGTGACATCAGTCGGTGCCAGCCGTTCGATCAGGTGCAACTGCCCGGAGCGCAGATTGACGAGGCGCACATTGGTGTCCTGCATCGCGCGGTAGACGATGCGATCGAAATGATACGCGCCAGCACGCCAATGACCGGCAAAGCGCTGGAGAACGATGCGATCCTGCGGTTTGTGCTCGACGAACATGTAGGGACCGGCGCAAACGGGCTTCATGAAGAAGGCTTCGCCTGCGGCTTCAGCGGCGGCCGGACTGACCATCATTCCCGTGCGATCCGAGAGCGCCGCGAGCACGCTGACCGACGGACGCTTCAGTTTGATCGCGACGGTCGTGACATCGATCACGTCGACCGTGTCGACGACGTCGATTTCGGCCTTGCGGCGGGTGCCCTTGACGGCGAGCGAACGATTGATGTTGTAGCGCACGGCCTCGGCATCGAGCGGTGTGCCGTCGTGAAACGACAGGCCATCGTGCAAAGCGAGTGTCAACGTGCGCCCCTCGTCGCTGAAACGCCAGGACTTGGCCAGCATCGGCACGATGCGACCCTCGGTGTCGATGTCGACGAGCTTGTCACATAGCGATTGCAGCACGTGGCGGCCAACGAAGCTCCAGTTCAAGGCCGGATCGAGGGTGTCGGGATCGTCCTGCAAACCGATCACCAACTCGCCGCGTGGCCCCGCAAGCGAAGCCGTCGGCAAGGCCAGGAGCCCCACCATCAAGAGCATTTTGAGAACGCACCGCATTCAGGCCTCCCCCGCCTGCATGAACAGCCGGCATTGCGTCACAGCCACGATGTATACATCCAGAGCCCCGGTCAATCGGTCGTCCAGACGCCATCGGCGCTGCACATTCAGTGCAACGTCCGCCGGACGATCTGGAGGCGTGGGCGGCCAGGCGGCTCGAACAGCTGGAAACCAAGCAAGCCGAACAGGAAGCCGCCGAGATGCGATTCCCAGGCGACGCCATCTCCCGATGTCAGCGACGACGAGCCGAGCACCGTCAACACGTTGATGAACACCAGCACGCCGGCGGCGATCTGCAACCGGCGATCGGACAGTGTCTCGCGCACCGACATCAGCGGGATCGATTTCGGGTTGTCGCGGAACATGGCGAAACCACCCCGGTCGAGTGCTGCAAAGAAGAATCGGAATGCGCCACCCATCAGGCCCGAGACTGCCCCCGAGGCGCCAACCATCGGCACGTTTTCGCCGAACCGGAACAGCAGGAACAAGAGCGCCCCGGCAATGCCGCTCAGCACAGCCAGCGCCAGAAAACGCCAGCCACCGACGCGCTGCGCGATCGCCCCGCCGAACACCAGCAGCCAAGCCGAATTCAGCAGCAGATGCGTCACGTCGCCATGCACGAGTTGGTGGGTGACGAACGACCAGACGGCCGCGCCCCAATCGAGCGGATCGCGGTTTCCGGCAAGCGTGTATCGCCCCGGATTGAACGCCAGCAGCCAGCCGATGCGGCCCGCTGTCCCCTCCGACGTCACCAATGGCAACAGGTGCCACAGCGCGACATGGACGATGGCCATGACGGCGAGGCAACGAACGACGCCCGCCGGCGCGTTGAAGATGGGCTCTCGCTTTCGGTCCACGCTCGGGCTCCCAGATTTGAACACCCCGCTTAACGCCTCCGGCGGCTGCGGGCAATGGCCGTACCGCGCGAGACGGATCGGAATTCGCCACCGTCACAGCCTGGGTCCGCCCGGCCCTTGGAGAACGCTCGGATCGGATGCTATGAGCCATCCACGATCTCGACGCCTGAAACGGAGTTCCACCCATGTCCGATACTTTCGACCTCGTCATCCGGGGCGCCACTGTCGTCAACCACGACGGCACGGGCGAGCGCGATCTCGGCATCCGTGGCGGCCGCATTGCCGGTATCGGCGATCTCAAGTCGGCGAAAGCCGCCGACACGCTCGATGCCAAGGGCTTGCACGTCCTTCCCGGTGTGATCGACAGCCAGGTGCATTTCCGTGAGCCGGGCCTCGAGCAGAAGGAGGACCTGGAAACGGGAAGCCGGGCAGCCGTCATGGGCGGCGTCACGGCGGTCTTCGAGATGCCGAATACCAAGCCGCTGACCACCGATTCCGCCGCGCTCGCCGACAAAGTGCGCCGCGCTCGCAACCGCATGTTCTGCGATTTCGCGTTCTACGTCGGTGCCACCCGCGAGAATATCGGCGACATCCCGAGCCTCGAAAAACTCGAGTCCTCGGCTGGCATGAAGATCTTCATGGGCGCATCCACCGGCGACCTGCTGGTCGAGGACGAACCCTCGCTCGACCGCATCGTCGCCAAGATCTCCCGACGTGCGGCTTTCCACGCGGAGGACGAGGCGCGGTTGCGCTCCCGGTTGCATGTGCGCCGCAAGGGCGATGCCTCCTCGCACCCGGAATGGCGTGACGTCGAGGCTGCCATGATCGCGACGATGCGGCTCGTTGGCCTCGCCGAGAAGCACAAACGCCGCGTGCACGTGCTGCATATCTCGACGGCCGAGGAGATCGCGTTCCTGAGCGACCACAAGGAATGGGCCTCCGTCGAGGTGACGCCGCATCATCTCACGCTGGTGGCGCCCGACTGCTACCAGCGCCTCGGCACCTTCGCGCAGATGAACCCGCCCGTGCGCGATGAGCGCCACCGGCAAGGCATCTGGGCCGGCATCGCCGATGGCACCGTGGACGTGCTCGGCTCCGATCACGCGCCGCACACCGAGGCGGAGAAGCACCACGCCTATCCCGACAGCCATTCCGGCATGACCGGGGTGCAGACGCTGGTGCCGCTGATGCTCGATCACGTCAACGCCGGGCGCCTGTCGCTGCAGCGCTTCGTGGACCTGACGAGCGCCGGCCCGCAGCGTCTGTTCGGCATCCGCAACAAGGGTCGCATCGCCGTCGGCTACGATGCCGACCTGACCATCGTCGATCTCAAGCGCACCGAGACGATCACCAAGGCCTGGATCGAGTCGCGTTCGCAGTGGACGCCCTATGATGGCGTCACGGTGACGGGCTGGCCGGTCGGCACGTTCGTGCGCGGGCGTCGCGTCATGTGGCAAGGCAAGATCGAGGGAGCCGCGAGGGGAGCGCCTGTTGGTTTCCTGGAGGGCTGAGGCCCCATTCCATAGCTGAGGTTTCTTGCGCGGCGCCACCCGGTGGACGATCAGCCACTGCCACGCTCGTGCGACGGCTCGGGCAACGACACGTTCGTCGCCGCCTCGTTCGCCCGAACATGAGCTGGAGCCGGTCGGAGGGTGCGAACACGATCTGCTCGCCCGCTTTCAAGGGCCGAGCCTCTGAGAACGCTGCGTGCTCAATTCCAGGTGTATGCGGTCTTTTCGAGCTTGACGCCGCCGATGGTGTCGATGGTCTTGTTCGTCGGCCGGCCGCCACGGCGCCAGTAGAAGCTGGCGGCGCCGGTGTTCTCCGTGAGGGCCCACACGATCAGCCCGTTCAAGCGTCGCCCGTCGAGTGCATGGCGCGCGGCTTCGAAAAGGTGCTCGCCGAACCCTAAGCCCTGGTGATCGGGGGCGAGATAGATCTCGTAGATTTCGCCCTGCAGTTTACCGCGTCCCCGTGCCCGCCCGAAGGTTGCATAGCCGGCGATCTTGCCGGACACCTCGAGCACGAGCAGGCCATCCGAACCCTTGGCCGCATTCTGCCACCAGCGCTTGTCGCGGCGGCGGATCATGCTTTCGAGATGCAGATGCGGGATGATGCCGCGATAGGCGCCCTCCCACGACTGACGGAACAGTTCGGCCAGGACGGCCGCATCACGCGGACCTCCCTTACGAACGCGTACCTCGGTATGGGACTGGGACTGGAGCATGCGTGGACTATAGACCGGCTTTTCGGCAGCCGGGAAGTGGGTTCGTGCATCGCGCGTTCTGGCGAGGACGGAACGCCGCATCGAAGCCTTAACCGGTATCGATTGCTGTTTGATTTGGCCGTCGGCTCAAGTATCACTCCGGCAGTATTTCCGCGCCACTGAGCAGGCCTGACACCATGTCTGATATCGCGACATCACCGCGCCCGAAGCCCGGCATCCTCGACATCCAGGCCTATGTGCCCGGTGAGAGCAGCGTGCCCGGCGGCATGAAGCCGATCAAACTGTCGTCGAACGAGACGCCGCTCGGCGCCAGCCCGAAGGCACAGGCGGCGTACAAGGCAGAGGTGGGTCATCTCGAACGTTATCCGGATGGCGCGTCGCTGGCCCTGCGCAAGGCAATTGGCGCGGCCTACGGCCTCAATCCGGATCGCATCATCTGTGGCTGCGGTTCCGACGAGTTGCTGAACCTGCTGGCGCACGCCTATCTCGGCCAGGGCGACGAGGCCGTCTATTCCGAGCACGGGTTCCTCGTCTACAAAATCGTGACGCTCGGCAACGGCGCGAAGCCGGTCATCACCAAAGCCAAGAACATGGCCGCCGACATCGATGCGTTCATCGCCGCCCTGACACCGCGTACGAAGATCGTGTTTCTCGACAATCCGAACAACCCGACCGGCACCTACCTGCCGTTCTCCGAGGTACGGCGGCTGCACGCGGCGCTGCGCCCGGACACGCTGCTGGTCATGGACTCGGCCTATGCCGAATACGTCCGCCGCAACGACTACGAGGCCGGCATCGAGCTGGTCGCAACGTCGAACAACGCCGTCATGACGCGCACGTTCTCGAAGATCTACGGCCTCGCCGGCCTCCGCCTCGGCTGGGCCTATTGCCCGCAAGGCATCGCCGACGTGCTCAATCGCATCCGGGGACCGTTCAACGTCACGGCGCCGGCGATCGCGGCCGGCATCGCCGCCATGGCCGACGACGCCCACGTCGAGCGCTCGATCGCCCACAACGAGCGCTGGCTGCCCTGGGTCACGGCCGAGATCGG
>JANLQP010000381.1:0-36961 GCA_031367895.1 Hyphomicrobiales bacterium | reverse complement strand
GGGTTCGAGGGGCCGAAGAACATCCTCGAAGGGCCGTTCGGCTATTTCCGCCTGATCGAGTCCAAAGGCAATCCGAGCGCCGTGGCCGCGACCCTCGGCACGACGTGGCGTGTGACCGAGTTGGCGCACAAGCCGTTTCCGTCAGGCCGCGCGACGCACGGCATCATGGAGGCCTGCTTCGAAATCCGCAGCCGCACGGGATTGGAAGCCGGTGCCATCGACCGCGTGACGGCCTGGGTGCCGCCGCTGGTGCAGCAACTCGTCGGGCGGCCGTGGCGCCCGGACATGGACATCAATTATGCGCGGCTCTGCGCCCGCTTTGTCGCGGCGCGCGTGCTGCTGGCGGGCACGCTCGGCTTCCACGATTTCACGGCCGATATCTACCGTGATCCGGCGACGGCGGCGTTGGCCGCGCGCATCGTTATCGAGGTTCGCGACGCCGGCGACCCCAACGCGCTCACGCCGGTCGAGGTTGAAATAGCCACCCATGACGGGGCACGGCATCGGGCCGCAGTCGCGACCGTGCTCGGCAATCCCGCAAAACCGCTGACACCCGAGGCGCACCTGGCCAAGCTGCGGGGCAACGCGACGGCAGCGCTCAGGCCGCTCAGCCCGTTAGCCGTCGAGCGCTTGATCGCCATGATCGACCGGCTGGAAACACTGCCCGACGTCACTGAGCTTGCCGAGATCCTGGCGTGAGTGATGCCCCCTTCCGGGTTCATCTCTTCGCTGCGTCGTGCACGCGGCCTCGGTTGGCCGTCGTCGCGGTGGCCGGAGAAACAAGGGCCGCCACCCTCGCGGGCACGGCTGCGGATTGCGCTCGTCGCAAAGCATGCGCATCCAGCCAGGGCGGCGGCGCAGGCGACCAGGTGCTCCGCAAGCCTCGCAAGTCACCGCCGAGCGCTCGACCGCGCGGTCGATGATCGCGCGCACGTCATCGCTGGCGCCCCTGACGTAAAACCGCAGCACGCCGAGCTTTCAATTGAGCAAATTTACTCACGGGGCTAGAATCGTCAAAGTGGCTTGTTGTTGCGCCAAACCGCACCGGAGTTGCCATCGGCGCGTGAATGCGGTTGGGAAAAAGGCGAACTGAACTGCGTTTTCAGGGTGTGTGTGCCCAGCCAATCATGACTCAGGCAGCGACGAATAATTCCGTATCACCCGTAGCAGTCGTCGCATAAACTCAAGCTCGTCGGCGTATATCACGCTACATCTATTGCCGTTTGCCGAATAATGAGAGCAGCATCGTGAACATGTTGATGAAGTCGAGATAAAGGTTAAGCGCGCCCATGATGGCGGCTTTCGAGGTCGCCGTCATGTCGGCTTTAACTTCAATGTAGCCGTCCTTGATCCGCTGCGTATCGTAAGCCGTCAATCCGGCAAAGACGAGAACGCCGATCGCCGAGATGGCGAACTGCAGGGCGGTCGATTGCAACCACAAATTCAGCAGGCCAGCAATAAGAATGCCAATGACGCCCATGAAGAGAAACGTACCGATTGCCGATAAATCCCTCTTGGTTGCGTAGCCGTAAAGGCTAAGCGCTCCGAAGGCCGCCGCCGTCGCGAAGAAAACCTGCGTGACTGACTCTCCGGTGAAAACCAGGAAGATCGACGACAGCGACAGCCCCATCACCGCGGCGAACAGCCAGAATGAGAGCTGTGCCGTGCCAACACTCATCGTGTTGACGCGGAACGACAGGAAAAACACGATCGCCAACGGCGCCAGCATCACGGCCCACCTCAAGGGTGAGGTGTAAAGCAATTGCCCGAACTCGGTCAGGCCGCGCGGTCCGGAGCCAGCTCGTTCGACGACCGCTGTCGTGAATATCGCGTAGGCGACGACGCCCGTGAGAAAGACCCCGCCAGCCATGTAGTTGTAGACGCTCACCATATACGCGCGCAGCCCTTGATCTATCGCGGCTTCGGCTCGCGCGATCGTTGCCCGCGGGTACTTGTTGTCGATCTGAGCCATGAGGTCCAACCCTTCAATACTGATGCAAGCCATCTGGTTCGGGTAATCCGAACAGGTCAACAAGACACAAGGCGGCGCCGCAAGCCAGGATCGGAAATTACCTACGCACGGCAATCGAAGACGTACGTTGATCCCGTGTCGATGACGTGGGCCGCTTACCTCGGGCTTCACCGCCCGGTCCGCACAAGCGCCGCTATGCGACCGCGAACCTCGTCAGGCTGCGCGTCTATCCACGACCCGCGCTTCGTCAAGGGGCGGCGCTTCCACCCGCAATTTTCCGCACGGGTACGGACTCGCCGTCAACAATGATTCGTCGGTCTGCAAGTCGCTGCTTTAAACCAGTACCGCGTCGGCCGGGACCCTGTCACCCTCGTTCAACACGACGAAATCGCTCCGGACCACCTCACGTCCAGCGATCCGCACACGTTCACCATCGCGAATGACGAGCGCACGTGGGCTGGTCAGGTCGCGCAGCGCTTCCAGGACACGCTCGGTGCGCGATTCTTGGATGACCGTGATCAGTACCGACATCATTGCCAGGGCGATGAGAACGAGCGCTTCCCCGAGATTGCCGAAGATCAGATAAAGCGTGCCGGCACCGAGCAGCAGCAACAGCATCGGCTCACGGAGGACTTCAAGGACTATTCCAAAGGGCGTGCGCTGATCCGGCCGCGGCAGTTCGTTGTATCCCTCGGCCTTCAGCCGGGCTTGAGCATCTGCTCCAGTGATGCCTCGGATGGTGTCGGACTGTGAGGGGGGGGGGCGGCGTGGAGCTTCTCAATTCGCGTAGACGCTGGAACTGCAACGGCGACCATCCTGCGGGTACTCCATCAATACTGCTGATTGATCATCGCGGAATGGTCACTTGCTGAAGAACGTGTCGCGACGCGCCCCCGAATATGAATTCGCGCAGGCGGGAGCGTCCGTAGCAGCCCATGACCAGAAGATCACAATTGTGCTGACGAACCTGAGCCAGAAGATGTTCGCCGGCGACGCCATAGCAATGCGTCCTTTTTGGGGGGGAGTGGCGCGGCCATTGGCTGCCGCGCCATTCGTTCGTCGCGTTCAAGCTGCCGCGTGGACATGATCCGCCGGTAGCGCCGGCATATCCTTGACGTCCCGGTGCAGGTCGAGACTGATCGGTTTCATGGTTTCGAGGATCGACTTGGCACGCGAAAGCTCCTCGACGGGGCCGTGCGCCACGATCAAGAACCCGTCGGCCTTCAGGGCCTGCTCATACTCGATCACGCTGTCCTTGGGGATGCCGAGGCTGAACAAGGCCGCTCCGAGCGCGCTCAGACCGCCGACGACGACCGCGCCCTCGACTGCCGCGAACACCATGGCCGCGAGGTGCCCGAGCACCATGACGGAACCTACCATGGGAACCGTCATCATTATGCCGCCGAAGAACAGGCCCCAGAGGCCGCCCCACATGGCGCCGTTTTGACCCCAGAACTTGACCCGGTCACCGGTATTGTAAAAGCCGATTACCTTTTCTTCCGTGTGGTAGCCTTTACCGATAATGCTGAAATGCTTCATGTCGAGCCCGCCGCTCGCGATTTTGCGAATGGCGGCTTCGGCTCCGTTGTGGTCTGCGAAGACGGCGACGACTGCATGGTTCTTCGTCATGGTGTGGTCCTTCTCGGGTTGAGTTCAGGCGATGGACCGGCCTGTTGCGGCAGAACTCGTGGGCTTCGAAAGGGTGGCCTCGCCGGCCGAGAGTGAGATTTTTACGTCTCCGACGCCGTGGATGCCTTTCAGCGCGCGCGTGACGTTATTGGTGCAACCGCCGCACGTCATGCCGGTCACTTTGAATTGCTCGGTCTGCATAATGATGCCTCGTTACTATGGGTGGCTGGGACGTGCTGCCGTGTTGGGAAAGGATGCCCCAACCATGGGTGATGGTGTTTGATTTGGCTCAACAGGATTTCAAAGCGCGGGTCGGCAAGCTGGCCAGAGAGCGACCAAGCCGTTTCGCCGTGTCGAATAAAATGGATACGCGGGAGAGTGCTCGCTGTGCCGGTCATTGCTTCGTGCCCCACTGCCAGTTTCGGATTTCCGGCATGTCCTGGCCGTAGTCTTCTATGTATTTCTTATGCTCGATCAGTTTGTCGCGGAACACGTCTTTCACATGCGGTCCGTCAGGCCCTATGTCGGGAACGCGATCGATCAGATTGGCCACGAGGTGAAAGCGGTCGAGTTCGTTCATCACGACCAGGTTGAACGGCGTGGTGATCGTGCCTTCCTCTTTGTATCCGTGAACGTGGAAATTTCCGTGGTTGGCGCGGGCATACGTGAGCCGATGGATCAGAGACGGATAGCCGTGGAATGCAAAAATGACCGGTTTGTCGGTCGTGAACAGGGCGTCGAAATCTCCGTCGCTCAAACCGTGCGGATGTTCGCTTGGCGACTGGAGTTTCATCAGATCGACCACATTGACGACGCGGAATTTCAGTTTCGGGAAATGCTGGCCGATCAACTCGACGGCGGCCAGTGTTTCCAGCGTCGGTACGTCGCCGCAGCAGGCCATGACGACATCCGGCTCGCCGCCGCCGTCATTGCTGGCCCAAGCCCAAATGCTGATGCCAGCATTGCAATGCTTGAGTGCGGCGTCCATGTCGAGCCACTGCGGGGCGGGCTGTTTTCCGGCAACAATGACATTCACATAGTTGCGACTACGCAGGCAGTGGTCCGTCACCGACAGCAGCGTATTGGCATCGGGCGGCAGATAAACGCGGATGACCTCAGCCTTCTTGTTTGCGACGAGATCGATGAAACCTGGGTCTTGATGCGTGAATCCGTTATGATCCTGCTGCCAGACATGCGACGTGAGCAGGTAATTCAGCGAGGCGATCGGGCGGCGCCACGCAATTTCCCGCGTCACCTTCAGCCACTTGGCGTGCTGATTGAACATCGAGTCGACGATGTGAACAAATGCCTCGTAGCAAGAAAAGAAACCGTGGCGACCGGTGAGCAAGTAGCCCTCCAGCCAACCCTGGCATTGGTGCTCGCTCAGCATTTCCATAACGCGGCCGTCGGATGCGACGTGATCGTCGAGGAGCCCAATCTCGGCGGTCGAGCACCGGTTCGTGACCTCGAACACGGCATTCCAGCGGTTCGAATTCGTCTCGTCCGGACAGAACACACGGAAATTTATCGGGTTCTGTTTCATCACGTCGCGGATGAATTGGCCTTGGACACGGGTGGCTTCGGCGTCCACACAGCCGGGTTTAGGCACCTCAACCGCATAGTCACGGAAATCGGGGAGTTCCAGATCGCGTAGCAGGAGACCACCGTTGGCATGCGGATTGGCGCTCATGCGGCGGTCGCCCTTTGGGGCCAACTCCGCGATTTCCGGTCGCAGCTTGCCCGCCGCGTCGAATAGCTCCTCTGGCCGGTAGCTCCGCATCCAGGTTTCCAACAGCTCGAGATGGCCCGGCTTATTCATCTCGCCCATCGGCACTTGGTGAGACCGAAAAGTGCCCTCGGTTGGCTGGCCATCGACGACCTTCGGACCGGTCCACCCCTTCGGCGAACGCAGGATGATCATCGGCCAGCGCGGGCGATCGCGGAACCCGTTCGCACGAGCGTCGCCTTGGATACGCGCAATGTCGACCACGATCGTGTCGAGCGTTGTGGCCATCAGCTCATGCATTTTCGTCGGGTCGTCGCCCTCGACGAAATAGGGCGTGTAGCCGTAACCGCGAAACAGCGCTTCCAACTCGTCGCGGGAGATCCGCGCGAGCACGGTCGGTCCTGCAATCTTCCAGCCGTTCAGGTGCAGGATGGGCAGCACCGCGCCGTCATGCACGGGATTGAGGAACTTGTTCGAGTGCCAGCTCGTCGCGAGCGCACCGGTCTCCGCCTCGCCGTCGCCGACGACGCATGCGACGAGCAGGTCGGGGTTGTCGAACGCCGCACCAAATGCATGTGACAGCGAGTACCCGAGTTCGCCGCCCTCATGAAATGAGCCAGGCGTCTCCGGCGAAACATGACTTGGGATACCGCCGGGAAACGAGAACTGCTTGAACAGCCGTTTCATCCCGTCGGCATCCTGCGCGATCTTCGGATAGACCTCGCTGTAGGTTCCCTCGAGGTAAGCATTCGCAACCAACCCTGGCCCTCCGTGACCCGGGCCGGTAATGTTGACGATGTTCAGGTCGTGCTCGTTTATAATTCGATTGAGATGGACGTAAATGAAATTGAGCCCTGAGGTCGTGCCCCAGTGGCCGAGCAATCGTGGCTTGATATGGCTCAGGGCGAGTGGTTTTTTTAGCAGAGGGTTGTCCCACAGATAAATCTGGCCCACCGAGAGGTAATTCGCCGCGCGCCAATAGGCATCCATCTTGCCCAACAGGTCGGGAGCCAAACTCTTCGGTTGTGTCATCGTTTTCATCGTTCAAACCTTTCCAACCGCACGTAACGACAACCGACAAGCTGCGTTAGACTGTTTCCTGAGGGGCGTCTGCCAATCGCCCTGGCGGTAGACTTTCAGGTAGGTCCAATCTAGCGACTCCGATCCGGTTGTCGGCCATTCCGTAATAAACGTCGAAGCGATCGGGCATACCGATGTCGTCGCGTCGATCGATCGCCGTTGGAAACACAACGTTGGCGACGACACCCGCCCGTTCGAGCGGCAACTGCGGGGTCAGCACCGGTTCCCGCGAACGATAACGAATGACGTGCGGAAACTCTTCTGAAAGCAACAGCACGCCCGCCGAGTAGCACAACGCACGGGGCGCGTTGGGCAGCGCTGGCCGCTCGCTGACACCGTGATAAACCGTCAACCAACCGTGCCGGGTCAGAATGGGTGGCGTGCCGCCGCCGATCTTGAGCCGTTCCCAGGGTTCGACCGGCGTCGCCAACCGGTAATGTGAACCAAAATGGCGAAGGTGCGATGCTTCGCAATCCGCCATGGCTGTCGAGCAGTAGGAGATCCAGATGCTTTCTCGATGGACATCCACCTCGCGAGGCGCGAAACGGCACACCGTTTCCTCGGGATGCGTTCCAGGAAAGAGGGGACGGTGGACAATGGCCATCGACAACTGTCCCGATGGATCGGGAATGGCGACTGGGAAGACGCTGGCATCCTTGTTGTCGATCCCGGCAAACGCGATGCCTTCGTAAGGTCTGAACTCAGCCAGCCCCAGACGCTGCCAGCGCAACAGGTTTTCGGATAACGCGAGCGCGATGCGCGGACCGTCCGCGGAATGCGCGGTATAAGTCATGACGTAGCGCCGAAGTGGTTCGACAAATGTGATCCGGGGATCTTCGCAGCCGCTGGTGCCGTCCCCTCGACGCTCATAGTCGGCTTCGGGTTCCAGTACGACCCCCAGCCGCTCGACGCCAACGGGATCACCGGCTTCGTTGAAGCGAACACGGGCGATGCCGATGCGCGAATAGTTGCCTCGCGCGACCAGCCGCGGAAAGAGATACAGGTGGCCATCGGGGCCACGCGCGGAGGCCGGGTTCAGGACGCCGTCAACTTCCATCGGATTGCCCGGCTCAGGCTCCATCACCATGCCCAGGCGCTGCAGTTGAAAGCCGCTCATCGGTTGGCCTGACGGCGCTGCACGCGTTGATCGGGGGCCAGGCAGGCGCTGATCGCCTCGATCACCCGCTTGGTCTCGTTGGGGTCTCTGACCTGGATCGTCAGAACTCCGGCGTCCTTGGCCGGATAGTCGTTCCCCCCTGGGAACAGGGCATCGCCGAAGAAGATCATCTCGCCGATTGATACGCCCAGAATGTCGCGTAGCTTTCTGATCCCGTAGGCCTTGTCGATGCCGAGCCTGGTGATATCGACGGACGTCGTTCCGCCCAGACGAATGGAAAACTCCGGGATGAGCTTATCAAGAGCCGCCTTCATTGCCTTCCGTCTTGAAAATTCTTCGTTCCACATCTTCTTTGCGTCCAACGGCGCCTGCTGGCCCAATGCCGAGAACGTCAACTGGCTGCCACGATCCTCGATCTGCTCGCCCCAGATCCGTTGGCCGCCGAAACTTGAATTCTCCACTGTGCGCTGCAACGCGCGGACAACCGTCTCTTTTTCTCCGACGGTGAAGTCCTCGGAGTACAACAGCTTCCATCTCGTATCGAAGCGGTAGAATTTTGTTCCACAGGTGGGTAGAAGCGACAAGTTCACGAGATCTGCGTCATGAGGCAAACCCGAGATTAACTGTTGCTCGAACTGCGGCCAGTTTCCGCCGGAAATAACGGCGACTTTGACGATGGAGAGAAGATCGCGCAACAGTGGAGCTGTCTCAGCGTCAACAGGCGATTTTCTTTCAGCAAGCGTGCCATCCAGGTCGAACACGATCAGCTTTTTCATTCACCTGACTTTTCTGCGCCAAAACCAAGAACTCGTAAGGTCGACCTTGCGATCATCAGCTCTTCGTCGGTGCGGATGACACGAACGCGGACCCGACCGGCGTCCGACGAGATCAGCGATACATTTCTCACGTTGCGCTCCTCGCTCAGCTCAATGCCGAGGAACCCCAGTCCCGTGCAGATGCGCTGGCGCACAACGGCTGAGTTTTCGCCGATGCCGCCAGCGAAGACGAGCGTATTCAGTCCACCGAGGGCCGCTGCATAAGCGCCGATCCATTTCTTGACCTGGTAACAGAACAGCGCGACAGCCTCTGCCGCACGAACGTCTTCGAGTTCCACCGCGAGCAGATCGCGCAGGTCGGAACTGGTTTCGGAAACACCCAGCAGCCCCGACGCGTGGTTCATCACGTCCTGAAATTGCGCGGCGCTCATTTGCTCGGTGCGCGCGAGGTAGGAGACCAGCCCCGGGTCTACATCTCCCGAGCGACTGCCCATCACCAATCCGGACGCTGGCGTAAAGCCCATGCTGGTGTCGATGCTGCGGCCGTCGCGTACGGCGGCCAAGCTTGCGCCATTGCCGAGATGGGCGAGGATCACGCGCCCCTTCGTTGCGGCTGTATCTTCGAGGCGAACAAGCTCTTCCAGGAGAAATTGGTAGGACAAACCGTGGAAGCCATAGCGGCGAACACCCGCCGCCTCGTAGCGTCGCGGGATTGGCAGCTGGCTGGCGACGCGCGGCATGGTGCGATGAAATGCGGTGTCAAAGCACGCGATCTGAGGCAACGTGGGATGACGCTTGCGGACTGCCTCGATCAGCTCGATTTCGAGCGGCAGATGCTCTCGATCGTAGGGCGTGATGCGGCGCAATTCATCGAGCAATTCCGGCGTGACCGGCTCGGGTTCGCTATGTGCCATCCCGTGCACAACCCTGTGTCCCACGGCTTTGACCGAGGCAAAGGATGGTTGCGTTTCGAGCCAATCAAGGAGAAATCCGACGGCCGACCGGTGATCGCCCGTGGCGATGGCATGACTTTCTTGCGATTGCCCGGCAGCATCAGTGGATGTCAAAGTCGTGCCGCTGAGACCGACGCGATCGACTTTGCCGGCCAGCAGCCGCTGCAGCGGCTCGCCCCCGTCATACAGCGCGAACCGTATGCTCGATGAGCCGCCGTTGATCGCTAGTAAAGCACCCGGTTCGCCGTGCGCCGCGACAGGTTCGGCGTGTGCAGGCAACGCCTTGGACATGTCGCGCCTCTGAACAGTCGGACAAAGTCCCGCTGCCTCCCTCTACCGTGCGATTGATCATAGTCGCTGACCCTCCAGGTGCGGGAGGTTCGGAAACTACTCAGATTCACCGAAGTCTACGTCTCACTGCGCGACGGCGGTACACTGGGCAGATGTTGGGATGGTGCTCGATTTTTCCGAGACGGTGGCGACGTACATCGCAGGTCGCGAGAAGATCTGGCGAACCATCGGAAACCCGAAGCTCCTCATTTTGCGTGGCTCTGAAATGCGGGCGCTCGTGGCGCCGGTCACGCCCGCCACCTCGAACCTCACCATCAGCATTGACTACGAATTGCCAGTCTCAGGGTTCTGGCGGGCGGCGGGATGGCTGCTTGCCCGAACCTAAGGCACACCTTGCCGATGGCAGGTTCTGGGAGCTGCAGTGGGCTCTTCAGGCAACCGTCGAATCGCATTAATAAAAGCTCGTCTGTGCTTTGATGACGAGATAATTGGTAAATGAGGAATTGGTTGCGCGCTTTCGGCTCTTGCAGTGCGTCTAGCTTGAGCCCTGCCGGCAGATCGGCTCGACCCCTCGCGACGGTCAGTTTGGTCTGGTACCTTCCGTTCGTCACCTTGCGTGACGGGCGGGTAACGTCCTCGCACATGGCCACCGGGCAGCGAATTGAACAGTAGTGGAGCTGAGAAGATGCGACCGAACAAGATCAAACAGATGTGGCGTGCCGGCAAATGCGTGACGCTGGGTTGGCTCTCCGTGTCCCATGGGTTCACGGCCGAGGTCATGGCCCGCCAGGGCTTCGATGCGCTCTGCGTCGACTTGCAGCACGGCACCGCTGAAATGAGTGACGTCTGGCCCATGTTGCAGGCCATCTCCCAGACTGAAACGACCCCGGTCGTACGCGTCGCGTGGAACGAGCCAGCGACCATCATGAAAGCCTTGGATCTCGGCGCCTACGGCATCATCGTACCGTTGGTCAACAACGCCAAGGAAGCGGCGATGGCCGTCGCAGCGTGCCGTTATCCGCCCGTCGGCATGCGCTCGTCGGGGCCCGTGCGCGCCGTGCACTACGGCGGCGCCGATTACGTGGCCCACGCCAACGACGAGATCGTCGTCATGGCCATGATCGAGACGAAGGAGGGCCTCGAAAACCTCGATGCCATCTGCGCCACTCCCGGCCTCGACGCCGTCTACATCGGGCCAGCCGACCTGTCGTTCGCGTTGGGGCTGGCGCCGCGCGGCGACAATCCCGATCCGGTCCATCTGGCCACCTGCGACAAGATCCTGAAGGCCGCGCATAAGGCCGGCATCAAGTGTGTCATGCACTGTGCCAGCGCGGCGTTTGCAGCGGGCGCTGTGAAGCGCGGCTTCGACATGGTGATGCTGACGTCCGATCTCTCGTGCATGATCGCCGGCGCAAAGTTGCAGCTCGACGAGCTCAAGGCCAAGACGGCTTGAGCCAAGACAGCCTGGGGACGAGGATGACGCAGTCGATCGGGCAAAGTACCGGGCCGTCACGTGCTTGAGGGTTGTCACGTGCTTGAAGGTTTCGCTTCGGCGGACTAGCCTTGCATATGCTCAGAAAGGATGCCCCGACGAACGACCAAGTTATCATGGTCACGGACGAATGATCGATGTTGTGCAGCAGCGCGAGGTCCACGCCATGACAGTTTCTCGTCGAAGGGTTATCCAATTGGCAGCAGCGATGCCAGCGCTGCTGCCACACCTGCATCAGGCCCACGCGCAAGCCTATCCTTCACGGCCGATCAAGCTGATCGCGCCTTGGCCTGTGGGTGGCGCCGTCGATGCACTGTCGCGGGCGCTGAGTGTCAGACTCGGAGAGCGGCTCGGCCAGCCCGTCGTCACGGAGAACAGGCCGGGTGCGGGCTCGACACTTGGCGTCTTGGCTGGCGCAAAATCGACGCCGGACGGCTACGCGCTCGTTTTGGCGGGAAACAGCTCACTCGCCATCAGTCCGACCATGTACAAGAAGCTGCCGTACGACCGATCAAGGACCTCATTCCGGTGGCGCTGATCGCGCGGATCCCGATGGTGCTGGTAGTCCATCCCTCGGTGCCCGTCACGACGGTGGCAGAACTCCTCCGATACGCCAAAGAGAAGCCCGGCCAGTTGAACTACGGCTCGGGAGGGCCCGGTTCATCGCACCATCTCGTGACCGAGATGTTTCGGAGCATGACCGGAATCGAAATCGCGCACGTTCCCTACAATGGCAGCGCGCCGGCCATGAACGACGTGATGGCCGGTCACATCCAGATGCTGTTCTCGGATCCGTTGCCGGCGCCGCCGCAAATCAAGGCCGGCACAGTGCGCGCGCTTGGCGTCTCCTCGCCCGGACGTTGGGAGATCATGCCGGAGATACCGACCATTGCCGAGGCCGGTGTTCCGGGTTTCGATGCCGTAAACTGGACACTACTGGCTGCGCCGGCGGGAACGCCGAAAGAAATCGTGGAACGGCTGGCGGTTGAATGCAAGGCGATCGCCAAGACGCCGGAGTCCAAGGAGCAGATCGCAAAGCTCGGCATGATACCCGTCGAGAGTCCGTCGCCTGACGAGCTGGTGCGCTTCGTCGAGGCTGAGGCAGAGCGATGGGGCAAGGCGGTGCGGCAGGCCGGGCTTGCCGGCTCATTGTGATCGTGGCAGGCGTACTTGCCGGTATCTCCAGCGCATGCCGACGTCACGGGTAGTGCCCCTCGTGATCTCACCCGCGTGGTCGCCCCGCTGACCTACGCCTACTCCAGCTTGATGTTCGCAGCCTTGATCACTTCCGCCGTGCTCTTCCAGTCGTCGTCCCAGATCTTCTGGGTCTCCTCGACGCTCGCGATTACAGGCAGGTTCGAGACCTGCTGCATCTTCGCCTTCATCTCGGGCGTCGACGAAATCTCGTTGATCCTGGCGTTGAACTTGGCGGCAATCTCTTTGGGCAATCCCGGAGGACCATAAATTCCGAACCAGCTGCCCATGTCGGCGTCTTTGACGCCGCACTCGAAAAGCGTCGGCACGTCCGGGAAATCCACGAAGCGTTTCGGCGTATTGACGCAGAGAAGGGTCAGCTTGCCGGCCTTGCAGTGGGGGTTGGTCGACGCCTCGTTCATCAGCTGGATGTTGCCTGCGAGCAAGTCCTGCAGGCTCTCGCCGCCACCCCGATACGGGATGTGCGCGATATCCACGCCAGTCTTGAACTTGAGCATCTCGAGCCGGAGATGCGGTTGCGTCCCGGCGCCGGACGAGCCGAAATTGAGTTTGCCAGGATTTTTCCTGGCATAGTCCATCATCTCGGCGAACGTCTTGGCGCCGACGCTCGGATGAATGGCGAAGCCCGATACGCCGGTCCCAAGATGGCCAACGACCTGGAACTTGCGCGCGTCGAAGCCCGCAGGCTTGAGCAGCGGAATGCTCACGACGCCCGTGTTGCCGGTGAAGAGGAACGTGTAGCCGTCAGGAGCTGCACGGAAGGCGGCCTCGTTGCCGATCAGACCCGAAGCGCCGCCGCGGTTCTCGACCACGAACTGCTGATTGAACGCTTTGCCGAGTGCATCGGCCCACGGCCGCGCAACGAGGTCGGTGGCGCCACCGGCCGGGAACGAGACGATGAACTTCACCGGCCGCTCGGGCCAGGCCTGCGCCTTGGCCGTGGCGCTGCCAGAGATGCCGACGGCGGTGGTGCCGGCAGCAAACTTCAGAAAATCGCGGCGACGCAGCATCGGACGTTCTCCCGTTTGGTTGGCAACGCCGAAGCATCGTCCCGCGCAGCCGCAATCGTCAATGACGTGGGTGTGCGCTGCAACCACGGCGAAGTGCCACGCACGCTGGCATCAGGCCGGGCATCAGGCCGAGCGTCGGGCAATGGAACCACTTTGGCGATCGTTCGCGCGAATGGCTTGGAATTGCCCCCGAATCTCCCTTGTGCAGCAAGGGCGGGCATGCTGAATTCGGCGCAAACCGCTGCTGAAGCGGGCATGACCGAAACGAGGCGGCGACGCCGGATGCACAAGTGGGCATCCGAAGGCCAAGCAAAATCCGCCGGCAGGAGATACCGATGCGCTACGATGAGCAGGACCGCGAGAGCAAGAACGTCGAGGACAAGCGCGGCGAAAGCGGCGGCGGGTTCGGGCGCGGCGGCATGCAGATCCCGATGGGCGGTCGTGGCGGCATGAGTCTGACGACCTTGCTGATCATCGGCGCGCTGATGCTGCTGTTCGGCGTCAATCCGCTCGACATCCTAAAAGGCGGTGGCAGCGGTGGTGGCATCCAGTTGCCGCCGATGCCGCGCGTCGATCCGGGCCAGCCGCAGAGCTCCGGCCGCTCGCCGTTCGAGATCCCGGGTTTGCCCAGCGGTGGCGGCCCCCGCGTCGAAGCCACGAACGACGAGATGAGGAAGTTCGTTTCCCGCGTCCTCGCCGATACCGAGGATGTCTGGGGCCGCGTGTTCAAGTCGTTCGGCAAGACCTACCAGGAGCCGAAGCTCGTCATGTTCTCCGGCAGTTATCCGACCGCCTGCGGCCAGGGCGTCGCGGCGATGGGGCCGTTCTATTGCCCGCTCGACCAGAAGATCTACATCGATCTCGCATTCTACGAGGAACTGAAGCGCCGCTTCCATGCACCGGGCGACTTCGCGCAAGCCTACGTCGTCGCGCACGAGGACGGCCACCACGTGCAGACGCTGCTCGGCATCGCCGAGCAGGTCCAGCGCCTGAAGAGCCGCATGTCCGAGAAGGAATCGAACCGCGTGCAGGTGCGCATGGAACTGCAGGCCGACTGCCTCGCTGGTGTCTGGGCCTCACTCAACCATCAGTTGAAGAATCGCCTGCAGCCGGGCGACATCGAAAGCGGCCTCAACGCCGCGCAGCAGATCGGCGACGACATGATTCAGCGCCAGCAGATGGGGCGAGTCGTGCCGGATGCCTTCACGCATGGTTCGTCGGAGCAGCGCGTGCGCTGGTTCCGCCGCGGCCTCGATACCGGCCAGATCCAGCAGTGCGACACATTCAACGCGCAGGATTTGTGATCCAAGACGTTGCATCCGCAATCGGGAGTGGTCTCATGAATGTCGTCGACCACAACGCCGAGCCACGCGACGCTTGGCGCGACGGCGTGTTGACCCGCATGCGCGTCTCCGCCCGGATCGGTTCGACGCAGCTCTGCCTGTTCGAGCAGTGGTGCGATCCGGGGCTCGGTGCGCCGACGCACTACCACGCCGTCGAGGAAGTGCTGAGCGTCATGGCCGGCGAGGCCGAGGTCTGGGTCGGCGCCGTGCGGGCCATCGTCAAGGCCGGCCAGTCCGTCGTCATTTCCGCGGGCATCCCGCATGGCTTCAAGAACGCTGGCACTACGACCTTGCACGTGCAAGCGACGCTGGCGTCGCCCGTGTTCGAGGCCGCCTACGAGGACCAGCGCGAGACGCCGCGGCGGTGGTTGCCGGGCACGGCGTAGCGGCCCCCTAGGTCGGGTCGCACAAGTGCGTCCATGCGGAGCATGGCGCCACCTCAATGCGCAGCAGCTCCGCGACGACGACGCTTGCCCTGCTTTCTTGGCTCAACCCGACAACTGCTCGAAGTCCGGCACATCGCGCCAGAATACGCGCGCAACGGCTGATACCTCGGCCGGGCGGCCAGTCGTCAGCAAGCGCACGCCTTGCCCTGCAGATCGAAACCGCGGGTGGCGGCCGAGATAATCCTCGAGGCTGTCGGCCACCACTTCCGGCTGCGAGAGAATGCGGGTGAACGGCGGCAGATGGCGGCGGAACAATGCCTCCACCAGCGGGAAGTGTGTGCAGCCGAGAATGGCGCGATGCGGCGGCTGATTGCCGGTCTGCGCCAGCAGGCCATTGACGCCGGCATTCACGAGCCGATCGAGTTCCTCCTCCGGTGCATCCGCCTCGATCGCACCAGCCAGATCGGCGCAAATCTGCTGTATGACGACGACCTTCGGGCAGCGCTTGCGGATCTCTTCGGGGTACGCGAATGACGTGATCGTCCGCGTCGTACCGAATACGGCAATGAGGTCCGTGTTGTACTTCTGCGGGTATTGCGGCGTCTTCACGCCCCACGGCGTCTGCGTCGCGGCTTCCACCGTCGGCGCCACGATACCGAGTATGTTGTGCCGGCCGGCGTACTTGGAATTGGGCAACCAGTCGCGCTGCAGGGTGCGCGCCGCAACGCAGGTCGCGGTGTTGCAGCCGAGTACGACGAGGCCCGTGCCCGCGTCGAAAAGCCGGATCACCGCCTCGCGTGTGAGTTCCACCACCTCTTCAGACGGGCGGTTGCCATAGGGCGCGTTGGCGTGATCACCGAAATAGACGAAACCCTGCTCCGGAAAGCGCTTCACCAGCGCGCGCAGCACCGTCAACCCGCCATGCCCTGAATCGATGATGCCGATCATGCGAACGGATTAGCCCGGTCGGCTGCGTCAAGGCAATCGCGGAAACGTACGATTGCAGGCGTTCCTTCCTTTACTCCGCCGCCTCGATGGACTTCGCTGCCGCGTCCTGCGCCTTCAGGACTTCCAGTGTCGGCATCGACACCACGTTGTAGCCGCAGTCGACGTAGTGCACTTCGCCCGTTACCGCGCCAGAAAGGTCCGAGAGCAGGTACAACGACGCACCACCGACCTCATCCAGTGTCGGCGTCCGCCTCAAGGGTGCGTTATCGCCCTGGAAGTTGAAGATCATCCGCGCATCCGAGATACCCGCACCAGCGAGCGTGCGCATCGGACCGGCGGATACGGCGTTCACGCGGATGCCATGCTGACCGAAATCGGCGGCGAGATAGCGCACAGAAGCTTCCAGTGCGGCCTTGGCCACACCCATCACGTTGTAGGAGGGAACCACGCGCTGCGAGCCGCCGTAGGTCAACGTGATCATCGAGCCGCCGTTCTTCATCAGCGGTGCCGCGCGCTTGGCGACTTCCGTGAACGAGAAACACGAGATCAGCATCGTATTGGTGAAGTTCTCGCGGGAGGTGTCCGAATAGCGGCCCTGCAACTCGCGTCGATCCGAGAAAGCCAGCGCATGTACGATGAAGTCGAGACCACCCCAGGACTTCTCTATTTCCGAGAACAGGTTGTCGACGCTGGCGAGATCGCCGACATCGCAGGAGACGATCACGTCGGAGCCGACCGATTCAGCCAGCGGCACCGCCCGCCGGCCGAAGGCGTCACCCTGGTAGCTGAAGGCCAATTTGGCGCCGTGGTTGGCGCAGGCCCGTGCGATCCCCCAGGCAATCGATCGATCGTTGGCGACCCCCATGATGAGGCCGCGCTTTCCCGCCAGCAACGGGCCAGGGCGGGTGATGTCCTTCTCGGTCATGAGCGTTCCCAGTCTGTCGGGCTTGCGCTTATTGGCGGTTGCCAACCATGCGCTGCCGGTTCCCTTCAATCGACCTTTGCCTCGAAGCGACATCTGACAATCCTTGGTGACCGATGGCCGCCAACGAGATGCCCGATGTGCCTTGCTGCCAAGGCTCAATGATCAACAGGCGTACTAACCATCGTGGCGGCGGAACGCGAGAGTCGCATTGGTTCCACCAAATCCAAAGCTGTTTGAAAGTACACAGTTAAGCATTTTCTCTTGCAGCTTCCGTACGATAGGCACGTCAACGAAGGCTGGATCAAGCTCTTCGATGTTGGCACTCTCGGCGATAAAGCCATTGTTAAGCATGAGCAGCGAGAAAATCGCTTCCTGAACGCCGATCGCTCCGAGCGAGTGGCCGGTCAGCGACTTCGTCGACGAAATCGCCGGAATATTCGCGCCGAAAACCTTGCGGATCGCCTCGATCTCCTTGGCGTCGCCGACAGGAGTGCCGGTCCCGTGCGGGTTGATGTAGTCCACCTTGCCGACCGCTTTCCCGTCGAAACCTTCGAGCGCCTTCTGCATGCAGCGCACCGCGCCTTCGCCAGAAGGAGCCACCATGTCGAAGCCGTCAGATGTGGCTCCGTAGCCGACCAACTCGCCGAAAATCTTGGCGCCGCGCGCGATCGCCCGCTCGCGCTCCTCGAGCACGACGACGCCGGCGCCGCCCGCGATCACGAAACCATCGCGGTTCTTGTCGTAGGCGCGGCTGGCCTTTGTAGGCGTGGCGTTGAACTTCGACGACATCGCGCCCATCGCATCGAACAGCGACGACAGTGTCCAGTCGAGTTCCTCGCAGCCACCGGCAAACATGACGTCCTGCTTGCCCCACTGGATGAGCTCTGCAGCGTTGCCGATGCAATGTGCACTGGTCGCGCAGGCCGACGAAATCGAGTAGTTGGTGCCCTTGATCTGGAACGATGTCGCGAGCACCCCCGAGGGGCCCGAGCACATCGCTTTCGGCACCTCGAACGGGCCGATCTTCTTCGGGCTCTTGTTGGCTTGCGTCGTTTCGGCCGCGGCAACGATCGCGACCGTCGACGGACCGCCGGAGCCCATGATGATGCCGGTGCGCTCGTTGACGACGTCTTTCGCCTCGAGGCCGGATTCGCGGATCGCCTGGTCCATGGCGATGTAGTTCCACGCCATCCCGGTATTCATGAACCGCTTCGGCTTCCTCGGGACAAGCGGCTCCCAGTCGAGCTTCGGCTCGCCGTGCACCTGGCAGCGAAAGCCGAGTTCGGTGTACTTCGCAGCCGCGCTGATGCCGGAACGGGCTTCGCGCAGCGAAGCTGTCACTTCCTGCGTAGTGTTGCCGATCGAGGAAACGATCCCCATACCGGTCACGACAACTCGTCTCATGTCACCAAGCCCTTCCCCTCGAGCCTTCAGTTTTGCAGGCTGGCCGATCGGACCCTCGCCAGAGCGGCCGAGAATCAGCCGGCAGCTGCGTCCGGCGCCTGGCCCGGTTCGAACAAGCCGACCTTCAAGTCGGTCGTCTGATAGATCACCTGGCCGTCAGCCTTGACCGTGCCGTCCGCGATGCCGAGCTTCAGCCGGCGCAGAATGACACGCTTGAAGTCGACGATGTATTCGACCTTCTTCACGGTCGGCAACACCATTCCCGAGAACTTGACTTCGCCGACGCCGAGCGCGCGGCCCTTGCCCGTCGCGCCGAGCCAGCCGAGATAGAAGCCGGTCAACTGCCACAGCGCATCAAGCCCAAGGCACCCCGGCATGACCGGATCACCTTTGAAATGACAGGCAAAAAACCAGTCCAGCGCTGGATTGCCGGCCACTTTCAATTCGGCCACGATCTGGCCCTTGCCGTGCGGGCCGCCGTTTTCCGTGACGCTAGCGATACGGTCGAACATCAGCATCGGCGGCAGCGGCAACTGCGCATTGCCCGGGCCGAACATCTCGCCACGCCCGCAAGTGAGCAGATCCTCGTATTCGAAGCTTGATCGACGCTCGGCCATGCTCGGTTTCCTGCCCTCTTCGATTCCATAGCTCAAGTCGCTGCGTGCCGCTGCGCGCCTCGCTGGCTTCTCCTAGCACAGCCCAGCGATCGTCAAAAAGGATGGATTGTCACAAGGTCGAGTTGTGCTCGTGAATGACCACAAAGAAGCCTGCCGAAGACTTTTTCGCGGGGTCCGTCAAGCAATTTTTTCATCTGCATTGCCGGAAGCGTGCTCCCGGCCTATGATGAACCGAGTGAGTGGTCGGCAGGCACCTTTGCACGCCTGCTGTGTTGCGCATCTGCAATCTGGGACAATGGCCACCGTGGACAGCACCGTGAACAGCAGCGATCCCGTCAGCACCACCGGGCCAGACATCGCCGAGCGGCTCAAGGCAGCAGGCCTCCGGCCGACGCGGCAGCGCCTGTTGCTGGGTACGCTTCTGTTCGGCAAGGGTGACCGTCACGTCACCGCCGAGTTGCTGCACGCCGAAGTGGTTGCATCCGGTGAACGCGTATCCGTAGCGACAGTCTACAACGCTCTGCACCAGTTCTGCGAGGCAGGCCTGCTGCGCGAACTGGCTATTGAAGGCTCGAAGGCCTACTTCGACACCAATACCTCGAACCACAATCACTTCTACGTCGAGGGCGAAGGCCGCCTGATGGACATTGACGGGGATGCGATCCGCGTCGCGGGCCTGCCCGAGCCGCCCGATGGCATGAAGATCGGCTATATCGACGTGGTCGTGCGGCTGGTCCGCAAATAGCGTCGCCCTGCAGAGGACGTGATCGATGGCGAAGCGCCGTTCCCTGGCTGAGAACAATCGCCGGACAAGATCATTCGCCTCGATGAGGCGCAAGTTGGCAGCCGCATGACAACGCGTCGGCGCGGATTTGGAGGCAATCGAGATGTCGTCATCTGTCAGCCGGGGAATATCAAAGAAGCACGCTGTCCATGACATGGGCGGCGAGCCCGCTGGACCTGTCGATACGCACGAGCACACCCCGACGCTTACCGAACGGCGCATCGACGCCATGATGCAGCTGTTGCGCGCGCAGCCGAACGCCTTCTGGCGCACGGACGAGAACCGCCGCACGATCGAAGCTCTTGCGCCACAGACTTACATGGACAGCGGTTATTACGAGAAGTGGGCCTATGCCATGCGGGGGCTGCTGGTGGAAAAGGGCGTGGTGACCGAGGCTGAGGTTGCAAAGCGGCTGGTTGAAGTGAAGGCCCGCTTCAAGACGTCCGGCAAAGCGAAACCCGCGGCCAAGGCGGCAAAACCGAAAACCGACAAACCGGCAACAAAGTCCTCGCCCGCCGCCAAGAGCCCTAAGCCTAAGCCCGCCGCGAAGGGCAAAGCCGGCCAGGCCAAGGGCAGCAAGGCATGAGCACGCGCTTCAAAGCCGGCGACAAAGTCGTCGTCAAGAACGAGCATCGCCCGGGGCATCTGCGCACGCCCGCGTATCTGCGCGGCAAGCACGGTGTCATCCTGCGCGACTACGGCGCCTGGCCGAACCCGGAAGAGCTCGCCTACGGCAAGGACGGCCTGCCCGCGAAGACAAACTATTGGGTGCAGTTCCGCATGGACGAAATCTGGGGCGGCAACGGCAGCTACGGCCCGAATGATACGGTCGCCGCCGAGATCTACGAACAGTGGCTGGAGCCCGGTTCCGCCAACGAAGGAAAGAGCCGGTGATGAGCAACAACGAGAAGCACGGCAAGCAGGCCCACGGGTCGCACGGCCATCATGATCACCACGATCATCATCACGGCCACGGTCATGACCACGATGATCACGATGAGCACGACCACGCACATGATGATGGGCACGGCCACGACGAAACGACGTTCCAGCCCGACATCAAGGAACCCTCGGAGGAGTGGGAGTTCCTGGAGATCGCGCTGCGCGAATTGCTGATCGACAAGGGCGTCATCACGGCACGCCAGGTGCAGGACAAGATCGAGGAATGGGACGGCAAGTCGCCGGAGACGGGCGCGAAAATCGTCGCGCGCGCCTGGACCGAACCGGCCTTCAAGAAACGGCTGCTCGCCGACGGCAACAAAACCGTCGAGGAGATGGGGCTCGAAGTGCCGGGCCTGAAGTTCGTCGTGCTGGAGAATACCGCCAAGCTGCACCACATGGTCGTGTGCACGCTCTGCTCCTGCTATCCGCGCACGATCCTCGGCCTGCCGCCGCTCTGGTACAAATCGAAGGAATACCGCTCGCGTACCGTGCGTGAGCCGCGCGCCGTGCTTGCCGAGTTCGGCACGACCATTCCTGACGATGTCGAAGTGCGCGTGGTCGATTCGACCGCCGATTGCCGGTTCTTGGTGTTGCCGCGCCGCCCCGCGGGTACCAAAGGCTGGAGCGCCGACAAGCTCGCGCGTCTCGTTACCCGCGACAGCATGATCGGCACCGCCGTGGCACTGAGCCCAAGCGGCGCGCGGTAGGTCGGGTCGGTGCGAACGGGCCGCGCTTCTGGCGCGCCCCTCAGAAACGCTCGGAGCCCGACGCGCTCGGCACGGGTTCACGTCGTCTGCAGTGGCTTCCCATCGACACCATCGAACGGTACGCCAAGGTACGTCAGGATCGTTGGCGCGATGTCGATCACCGACGACGGTGTGTCTCGTGTCGCGCCGGCCTTGAAGCCTGCGCCCTGCAGCAAAAGGAATGGCGATTGCTCGTAGCGCGCGAGGCCGCCGTGCTGGCCAAATCCCAAGCGGTCGGCCTTGCCGGTCGCCGGTTTCGCCGCAAAACTCTGGCCGGGAATCCCGAATGCGTTCGGCGCCTCGGTCGCGGCCATGGCGACAGCGAACGCCAAGCCGTTGCGCGCAGCTTGCCCGTGCGCGGCCAGTTCCGACCGGCCGATGACGCGATCCGCCCAGCTCTGCTTTGCGAGAAATGCGCCGATCGCGTCTATGCGCTCAGCGTGTGCCTCGTGCACATAGATCAGCGCCGATGTGCCGTTCGACACCGAGACGACATCGCCGGAGCCGGCTGCGTCCTTGAGGCCAGCCGCCACCAGTTCCGCCTCGATGTCGATGATGCCCGACACGGTCTGGTGGCCGTGGTCGGACGCCACGACGAACAGGATGTCGTCACCGCCCGCGCGCGCTTTCGCGACCGCCTCGATCACGCGCTGCGCATTGCGGTCCGCGTCCGCGAGGATTGCCAATTGCTCCGGCGAGCCGAGCGCCGTCGCGTGCTGGGTGTAGTCCGGCTCCGCGCACCAGAGCAGTGCCAGCGCTGGTTTGCGCCCTAAAATCGCGTCATCGATGAAGCGATCGGTCAGCGCCCTGTCGCCGTCGATACCGAGCTTGATCTCGCTGGCATTCCATCCCTCGACCGGCTTTCGGCCGGGGCCGTAGGAGCCGGCGCGGTGGTAGACATGGCCGTGCCCATCCGGGTCGTGCGCGTAAGCTGCACCCGGCGAGACGTTGGCGTAAATCAGCGCGCCACCGTGCTGTACCAGACGTTCCGCCATTGTCGGCATCGCCAGCGAGCGGCCGGTCACGCGCCGCTTGTGCTGTAGGAAGCCCGGATGCCCCGCGTCGTGCGCAACAAGGCGCCCGTCCTCGATCAGTACGAGGCTGTTGCCTTGCATCTCGTGCTTGGACGGGTGGCAGCCGGTCGACACGGACGACGAGACCACGCGCGTTGCCGACGGGAAAACGGTGCGATGCTGCACGAACCGTTCGGCCGTCGCCGCGTGGCACGTCAGGTTGGGCGTAAAGCGTTCGGTCAGCATGTCCCGGCGGAGGCCGTCGAGAAACAGAACGATCGCGCGGCGCATGTGGCCTCCTGCCGGCTTCGGGGATTGCCGTGTATTCGAACTGCGTCGCTCAGGCCGCCGGCAGCAGGCGCTGCGTGCGGCCGGAATCTTCGGCCGGGCTCAGCGCACGCTCGATGTCGGCAATCTCGGGCAGCGGCATTATGCGCAGCCGATCAGCCGTCTGCGGGCCCGAACGCGCCAGCACCTCGAAGACGCGGTGCGCCTCCTTGGCGGCGAAGGATACTTCGAGCGCGCGCGTCGCGATCGCCCGTGCACTGGCCGCGTCGTCCTTGCCGTTTGCCTCGACCGAGTCGACGAGCCGAGCGACGCTGGCGCGAACGGAGCGTGCGGCAGCACCTGCTCCGGCACCGAGGCGGGCAAGGTCGGCGGCGGGCGTGGCCAGCAGCATGTGATCGCGCATGGCGACCGAGGCGCGCAATCCCGAGACGGTGGCTGCAGTGGAACCACGACCTGCCAGCGCTCGGGCGGCCTGCTCGCATGTGGTGGCAAGCTCGACGGCTTCGCGCGCCAGCACGCCGGCATCGCGCTGTTCGGCCCGCTCGATGACGTGGCGGCGCTCGGCGCGGTCCCGCCAGCCGTCGAGGAGATAAGCGAGCGTCAATCCGCCGAAGCCGACGAGGCCGGTAACGACTATCTGATTGCGTGCGATGAAGTTTGCCAGATCGCTGGCGAGCAGGTTGCTGACAATCAGATGGGGGGCCGGCCAGGCGAAGTACGACCAGCAGAATTGGCTGACCAGGCCCAGAATGGCGAGCCAGATCAGGCTGCGGGCAAGCCGCGACTCGGTATTCAACATATACGCAATCTCCTCGACGTTTGCTCCTGCTCAGAACGAACCACTGCGCGGGCGGCGATGCAAGAGTGGGATGGCGTTGGCTGGCATGCGAGGCGGCACTAAGGCACAAATGGTTAACGGTCGCGCATTGGCGAGCCCGCCGCTCACACCTCCTGTTTGAACTCCAGGATCACGCCGTTCGCATCGGCCGGAGCAATCTTGACGGCGTTCGAGGTCTTGATCGCCGCCCGCGCGCCCGCCGCCTTGGCTGCTGCCGCCACATCGGCGACGCGCAGCGAGATCGTGATCGCGCCCTCGTCCGGAATGGCGGCGAGCGAGACGCCCGGGTGGCGCTTCTCCAGCGTCGCGCGATCCAGGAAAACGAAGTCGCCACGCCCGGCACCGGTCTCGACCTTGAGTGCGCCGTCCGCCTCGGCCTGGACCGGGCGGTCGATCAGGCGGCCCATGTGTTTGGCCGCGCTCATCGGGTCTTTCGATAGCATCTCGACACGGTCGATGCGGGTCGCGGTATTGGCATGCTGGGTCAACTCCGGGATCCAGACGTGGCCACGCGTCTGGTGCTCGCAGGCGAAGATGCGCAAGCCACCCGGCCGCTCCTCGATCGGCCACAGAAACGTGCGGAACTTCGCCTCCACCTTATCGCCATTTGGCATGTCGACGGGGCGGCTGAACTCGTAGGGGCCGACCGCTGCGAAGCCGCGCGCCTTCAATTCCGCGACTCCGTCGTCGGCGTTGGTGCCGGTGAACGCCGCCCGCTCGATGCCCTCGCCGCGAC
Organism: Hyphomicrobiales bacterium; assembly: GCA_031367895.1. GTDB lineage: Bacteria > Pseudomonadota > Alphaproteobacteria > Rhizobiales > Hyphomicrobiaceae. The sequence continues at coordinate 12,730 of JANLQP010000381.1, read as the reverse complement.
GCTTCAGGAAGTCGCGCGAGGGTTTGTTTCGCTCGGTCTCCGCGACAACGCCGATCAGTTCAAGGTAGTCGGGGCCGAGCATGATCGTGTGGTTGGCGGTGCCCATCGCGGCGGTGTGCATGCCGAGCGGCGCCACGGTGAAGCCGAAGCTCTGCCAGCGTTTGGCCCCGGCACCCAAGTCCTTGGTCAAAACGACGACGTGGTCGAGGCCGATGATCGATGACATGGGCATGGGCGCGTGCTCCGTGAGCCGAGAAGGCGATCACGGTCGCGCGGCGGCGAGCAGGTTGTCAACGGTGGTCGGGACGCGCTACTTCACGCCGAGCAGTTCGACGTCGAACATCAGCGTGGCATTGGGCGGAATGACGCCGCCGGCGCCGCGTGCGCCGTAGCCAAGGTCGGGCGGGATGATCAGCGAGCGTTTGCCGCCGACCTTCATCGAGGCGACGCCCTCGTCCCAGCCCTTGATCACCTGGCCGACGCCAATCACGAACTCGAAGGGCTCGCCGCGGTCGACGGACGAGTCGAACTTCGCGCCCTTGACACCGTCCTTGTAGAGCCAGCCTGTGTAGTGCATGACGCAGCGCTGGCCGCGCTGGGGCGATGCGCCGGTGCCGACGGTCGAGTCCGTTACTTCCAGGCCGGAGGGGGTGGTCAAGGTCGATCCTTTCGCCGGCGGCGTTTGGGCTGTGGCAGGTGTGGCGGTGAAGTCTGTGAGCGTCACGGCTGTGAGCAGCGCGAGCGCAAATGCAGCAGGCGCAATGATGGGGCGGTCGGCAGGCATTCGGTGGTCCTCCTTGGGCGCGCTCAAGACCGAGACCGGCCCGGACGCCGCGACTTCATCGAAAGCGCCAGATCGATCGCCGGGCGTAGATCGTTGTTATCCTCTATTCGCAACATGCGGATATCGCGGACCGAAGGGGCGAACCAGTCGAATTCGATCGTCATTTCTTGCACAGTTAGCTGGCATCGGACGACATCGATTGTGTCGTCGCCGAAATAGACGCTGCCTTGCTGATGGTCAAAGCCGCGCTCGCGGAGAAATTTGCCGATGTCGGCATAGGCATTCTGCCAGGACGGGGACGGGTAGCTTTGCTGCAGGACTTTCGTGTCGAGATCGAACGATATTGCGTACATGACCGGCCCCCGACCTGTCCGTCGCACATTGTGGCCAAGGAGGCGACTGCTCTGCATTGCCATCGCGGTCGCTCCTCCTTGCCCCGCCCCTCAATACACCCGCGCCTTCGGCTCGATGTACTTCATCTCGTTGGTCATGGTGTAGGTGTGCACCGGGCGGTAGTCGATCTTGACCTGATGCTTGGCGTCGTCGGCCCAGGCGAGCGTGTGCTTCATCCAGGTCTTGTCGTCGCGGTCGGGGAAGTCTTCGTGCGCGTGCGCGCCGCGGCTTTCCTTGCGGTTTTCCGCCGACAGCATGGTGACGGCGGCTTGGGCGATCAGGTTGTCGTATTCCAAGGTCTCGATCAGATCCGAGTTCCAGATCAGCGTCCGATCGGAGACGCGGATGTCCCCCGTGGTCTTCCAGATGTCGATGATCTTCTTGGCGCCTTCGGACAGCACCTGGCCAGTGCGGAATACGGCGCAGTTGGTCTGCATCAGGCGCTGCATATCGAGGCGCAGTTTCGACGTCGGCGTCGCACCGCTGGCATTGCGGTAGCGGTCGAGACGCGACAGCGCCAGTTCCGTTGCGTCTGCCGGCAGGTCGGCGTGCGCGGAGCCGGCCTCGGTGGTGTCGGCGGCGCGCAAACCTGCGGCACGGCCGAACACGACCAGATCGATCAGCGAGTTGGAGCCCAATCGGTTGGCGCCGTGCACGGAAACGCAAGCCGCTTCGCCGATCGCCATCAGGCCGGGAACGACGTGGTCGGGATTGCCGCCCTTCAAGGTCAGGACCTCGCCATGGAAATTGGTGGGGATGCCGCCCATGTTGTAGTGCACGGTCGGCAGCACCGGGATCGGCTGGCGGCGGATGTCGACGCCGGCGAACACCTTGGCGCTCTCCGTTATGCCGGGCAGCCGCTCCGCCAGGATCTTCGGATCGAGATGGTCGAGGTGCAGGAAGATGTGGTCCTTGTCGGGACCGACGCCGCGGCCTTCGTTGATTTCCACCGTCATCGAACGTGAAACGACGTCGCGCGAGGCCAGATCCTTCACGTGCGGCGCATACCGCTCCATGAAGCGCTCGCCGTTGGCGTTGGTCAGGTACCCGCCCTCGCCGCGCGAGCCTTCGGTGATCAATACCCCGGCGCCGTAGATGCCGGTCGGGTGGAACTGCACGAACTCCATGTCCTGCAGCGGCAGACCGGCGCGCAGCACCATGGCACTGCCGTCACCAGTGCAGGTATGCGCCGAGGTGCACGAGAAATAGGCGCGACCGTAGCCGCCCGTCGCCAGGATCGTCTTCTTGGCGCGGAAGGTGTGAATCGTTCCGTCAGCGAGGCAGAGCGCCACGACGCCGCGGCAGTTGCCCTCCTGGTCCATGATCAGATCGATGGCGAAATACTCGATGAAGAACTCGGCCGAGTGCTTCAGCGACTGGCCATAGAGCGTATGCAACATGGCGTGGCCGGTGCGGTCGGCGGCAGCGCACGTGCGCTGCGCCGGAGGCCCCTCGCCGAAGTCGGTGGTCATGCCACCGAACGGACGCTGGTAGATGCGCCCGTCTTCGGTGCGCGAGAACGGCACGCCGTAGTGCTCCATCTCGTAGACGGCTTGCGGCGCGTTGCGGCAAAGGTACTCGATCGCGTCCTGGTCGCCGAGCCAGTCGGCACCCTTGACGGTGTCGTACATGTGCCAGCGCCAGTCGTCCTTGCCCATGTTGCCGAGTGCAGCAGCAACGCCGCCCTGCGCGGCGACCGTGTGCGAGCGCGTCGGAAACACCTTGGTGATGCATGCGGTCTTGAGGCCCGCTTCGGCGCAGCCGAGCGTGGCGCGCAGGCCCGCGCCACCGGCGCCGACGACGATCACGTCGTAGGTGTGCAGCGTGGTCGGGTAGGCGCGGCCGTTGATGGCGGGCTTGGCCACGCCATTGGACTTTGCGGTTTCGGCCATTGCTCAGGCTCCGAACGAGAGTTTCAGGACAGCCCAGACGGAGGTCAGGGCAACGATGCCGGCGAAGAACGTGTTCAGCATCAGGCAGACGACCTTGCGGCCCTCCGAATGGACGTAGTCCTCGATCACTGTCTGCATGCCAAGCCGCATGTGGATGACGCCGGAGATGATGAACAACAACAGAAGCAACGTAACCAGCGGGTTCTTCAGTGCGGCCTTGACCGTCGCGTAGTCCGCGCCTGCAAGCCCTACGAGCACCCACGTCAGCAGGATCACCAGTACGATGTTGGCGACAGCCGTGACGCGCTGGCGCCAGAAGTGAGTGGCGCCTTCCTTGGCCGAGCCGAGACCGCGGGCGCGGGCGAGCGGCGTGCGAATCTCGGCAGCCGTCGGCGACGGAGTCGGGCGAAGCGTCGGGGTCATCAGAGGAGCCCTTTCATCTTGAGGGCGCCGAGCCAAATCAGCGCAGTGAGGCCGAGGGAGCCCAGGATCGTGCCCCAGGAGAGCAACTTGACGGTCGAGAGGTCGAAGCCGCGGCCGGTATCCCAGATCAGGTGCCGCATGCCGCCGAGCATGTGGTGCATCAGCGCCCAAGTGTAGCCGAGCAGCACGAGCTTGCCGGGCAACGTGGACAGCAGCCCATTGACGAAACTGAAGTAGTCGGGACCGGTCGCAGCTGCAACCAGCCACCAAGCCAGCAGCAGCGTGCCGAGATAAAGCGCCACGCCCGTGAAGCGATGCAGGATCGACATCGTCATGTTGATCAGCGGGCGATAGATCGATAGGTGCGGAGAGAGCGGCCGTGGTTTCTGCGTTTGCGGGGTGGCGTCAGCCATCATGTACCTCTGGAGTCTCGTTGGCGCTTCGTATCCGCGTGTATCTGTCCCGTCTCGATTGCCCAGTCCTGACGGAGCCAAGCTGTGCTTGGACATCCGGTACGTGAACGCGAGAAATGATCGGAGGGGTTTTAACGCGCTGCACCATGGGGAGCAATCGCCTTCCGGGGCATATGCTCCCGGTTCATAGCGTCGCGGTCCCGGGCCTGTGACGGAAAATGCGCGTTTCGCCCGCCCCGGCGTTCATCGAAGAGGTGCGCCGAGCCCAAATGCTCGGAAAACGCAGAACCGGTATGCTTGCCGGGAGGCGGCGGCCGCAAAACGCCCGTGGCACCACTACGAGTTGAGCCCTCGCCGGCGCCAAGATTCGTGCAGTCAAGCCGATCTCAGACCGCTTCGACCTTGAACTTAGGAACAGCCCAGAAGTCGAAGCCGCCCTTGTTGAAGGGAACGGTCGCTGGTTGCTTGTTGCCGCGCATGTCGGTGGTGCGGGTTTCGATCTGGTGATGGCCGACCATCGGATTGAACGGAAACTCGAAGCGCACCCAGGAGAAGCGGCCGAGGTTGGGCTGCAGGATCGTCGCACGCTTCCACTGTCCGCCGTTGAGGCGATACTCGACGTGTCTGACGCCGTAGCGCGGCGCCCAGGCGTAGCCATTGATCATCTGCAAGCCAGCCGAAATTTTCGGCATCTCGCCGGCCTTCAGCGGGTAGTTGTGCGGGACCTTCGGCTGCTTCTCGAGGACCAGCGGCACCGTGATCAGCGACTTCGGCGGGCTCCACAGCACCGGCTGGCCCTTGATCTTGTCGGCCGTGGTGAAGCGGAATTCGTCGCCGGGAGCCGGCTTCGACGGCGCATAGTCGGGGCCGACGAGGACATGCGCCGTGGTGTTCAGCGGTACCCAGAAATCATGGCTCGCGATTCTGATCTCGGTCAGCCATTTGGTCGACGCGGCTCCACAGTAGCCGGGAACGATGGCACGCACCGGTCCGCCGTGATCGGCCGGCAGATCCTGGCCGTTCATTTTGAATGCGAGGCCAATGAAGTCCGCGTTCGACGTCAGCGTCGCGATATCGATCGGACGGCCGCGGTCGCCAATGGCGCCGGGTTTATCTTCTTTGTTATCGACGCCGGACCAGAAAAGCGCAGCCTTGGCGTTTTTCTTCAAGCCGACTTTCGCCAGAATGACGCTCATCGGCACGTATTGCCATTCCGCCTGGCCGATGCCGCCGAGGCCCCAGCCGGTGCCTTTGACCTCTGTCGCGCCATCGAGCATGCCCTGCTGTTCCCAGAACAGCGAGCGGCCGTTGCCGGCGCATTCCATGGTCGCGATCAGCGAACGCGAGGGCAGTTTCATCAGGTCTGCATATGTCAGCGTCAGCGGCTGCTCGATGGCATCGCCATGGATGGCGAGACGCCAGGTCTCGCGGGCAACGCGGCTGTCGAGGTCGGGACGCGGCGTGCCGAACTCGTTTCGGATAAAGAACTGGTCGATCGGCGTGATGAAGGACTGGAAATTCCAATAGGCCGCCCCCTGGTTGAACCCGTTGAGATCGACGAGTTGCGACAGATCCTTGACGAACGTCTGGCGCGAACGGCCGGCGGCTTTGCGCATGGAAGTGTGCAGCGTGTCCGGCGGCGGCAGCGTCGGAATCTGCGTCGTGGCGGCCGCGGTCACCTGCGCATTTGCGGTGCCGGCACCTGCGGCGGCTGCACCGAAGCCTGCGGCGGCAACGAAGAATTTGCGGCGATCCAGTTTGCTGGCGGGTTTCAGGATCTGCTCAAGGAACTTGCGCTCTTTGACAACTTGGTTGGGACTGGTCACGCAACACTCCACTCAATACGGGGACGTGAAATCACAAAGAGGCCGGCGATGCGGCCTGCAATATGGATATCGTTGTCAGATTATAAAACTGCTAATTTCGTTCGAATTGGAAGTATAGATCTGCGGATGCATGTGAGATAAAAATTTCGATAATAATAACTTGATGAAACGTTGCGGTGTGGCTGTTCTCGGGAATCGAAAAACGGCGCATCGCGTGCGCCGTTTTTGTAAATTCCATGAAGATTGAATTAAGGTCAGTCGACGTAGGCCTGCGCCTCGATCTCGACCTTCATGCGCGGATCGACGAGGCCCTTTACCTCAACCAGCGTCGAAGCCGGCAGGTTGCTCCCGAAGTAGGCGACGCGGCGCGGATTGATCAGCGGCCGCTCCTTGATGTCGGTCATGAACACCTGCACCTTGACCACATGCTCCGGCCCGGCGCCGACCGCCTTGAGGCACTTGTCCATGGTCTCGATCGCAAGATCGAATTGGGCAACGGTGCTATCCGGGATGCTGCCGTCGGGCGCCTCGCCGACGATGCCTGCGACCCAGACGTGGGGACCGGCGCGTGTCACGTGGCAGAAATGGCTGACCGGTTTGCGAATGCCGGGAACGATGACGCGCTGGATTTTCGACATGGGAGCTGCCTTTTCAACATTGCTCGACTTAAGACGTTAAGCACAAAAACCACCGTTGTCATGGTCGGGCTCGTCCCGACCACCCATCGCTCAACTTGCTCGAACGCTGCGGTTTGTTGCGATGTCGCCGCAAACGATTTCGTTTCTCGGTTGCTGCAAGATGGGTCCTCGGGACAAGCCCGAGGAGGACACTGTTACTTGTATCGCGACCGTTCAAATCTTCCTATGCAGCTTGGCGCCGGTACGCGCCTGCAGCGCCTCGAAGGTGATTTCGGGATTGATGTCCACCAGCTCGTACCCTTTTGAGGTCACATCGACCACAGCGAGGTTTGTATAGACGCGCTTGACGACACCGACCGCGGTCAGCGGCATCGTGCATTTCTCGAGCAGCTTCGGTTTTCCGTCCTTCGACGTGTGGTCCATGATCAGCCAGATGCGCTGGGCGCCGACCGCCAGATCCATGGCGCCACCAACGGCGGGAACGGATTTGAGCGATGTCGTCCAGTTTGCGAAGTCGCCGTTCGAGGCCACCTCGAACGAGCCCAAGACGCAGAGATCGAGATGCCCGCCGCGGATCATCGCAAAGCTGTCGGAGTGCGAGACCATCGCCGCGCCCTTCTTGAGCGTGACGTTCTGCTTGCCGGCATTGACGATCCAGGTGTCGAGATTGTCGGCCGTCTGCAACGGTCCCATGCCGACGATACCATTTTCGGATTGCAGCACCACCTCACGGTCAGCCGGGATGTAGTCGCCGACCATCAGCGGAATGCCGATCCCGAGATTGACGTACCAACCCTCGGGAATGTCCTGGGCGAGGCGGGCGGCCATCTTCTTGCGGTCCCAGCCGCGAACGTTGTCGGCGCCAGTGGCGGCTTTCGAAGCAGCAGCGGCGGTGGCGGTCATGGATTAGTCCTTTCGGTCGGGTTCCGCGAAAACGTGTTCGCAACGCTCAATCGTTCGGGTTCTTCTGGGCGGGCGGCGGGTCGCCATAGGGAATGTGCACAACGCGATCGACGTAGACGCCGGGTGTGTGAATGTCGTCAGGGCCGAGTGCGCCGAGTTCGACGACGTGCTGCGTCTGGCAGATCGTCAGATCGGCAGCGGTCGCCATAACGGGATTGAAGTTGCGCCCCGACGTGCGGTAGCGCAGGTTTCCCCAGCGGTCGGCCTGCCACGCCTCGATCAGGGCAACGTCGGCCTTGATCGCGCGCTCCAGGATGTATTTGCGCCCGTCGTACTCGCGCACTTCCTTGCCTTCGCCGATGGCGGTACCATAAGCCGTTGCCGTGAAGAACGCCGGTACGCCCGCGCCGCCTGCGCGCATGCGTTCGGCAAGCGTGCCTTGGGCAACCAGTTCCAGCTCGAGCTTGCCGGCCGCTTGCAGTTCCTCAAACACAACCGATCCCGACGAGCGCGGGAAGCTGCAGATGATCCGGCGCACGCGCCCGGCGGCCATCAGACCGGCGAGACCAGTGCGGCCGGTGCCGGCATTGTTGGCGACGACGGTGAGATCCTTGGCGCCCTGCTCGGTCAGTGCGTCGATCAACTGGTTCGGCTGGCCAACGGCACCAAAGCCGCCGAGAAGAACGGTCGAGCCGTCCTTGATACCGGCCATGGCGTCGGCGAGTTGCTGCACGATCTTATTAATCATTTCTTCCCCTCACATGCGCCTTCGGTTGCCCAGATCATGCCCAAAAACGTGCTCCGCAGTTGGGCCGCCGCGTGTGCAACCGGTGCGGTGTCGTACGGTTGGCCGCTAGTCTTCGACTGATTTCGACCGGCGATCAACTGCCGGATTCGGCAAGGAAGCGTGTCATGCGTTCAGCGACTAGGTCCGGCGTCTGTTGCGACATGAAATGCGCGGTCTCCAGCGCCTCGAATCTGGCGCCGGCGATCAGCTTGACCAGCGGCTCCACCGTCGCTGGCGGACGCAGGCCGTCGTGCGTACCCGCGAGGAACAGCGCCGGGCACTTGATCTTCGGGAAGTCGGCGGTCAGATCCATGCCGCACAGCATGCGCGCGATCGCCGCCTGGCTCGCGGGGTCGTTGCCGAGCCGCTGCGCGCGCACGCGTTCGAAGCGGGCCTTGTCGCCGCGCATGATCTGCGGATAGCTCGCCTGCAAGCCGTTATCGACGGCGGAGCGGGCGCCGTTCTTCTCGAGCGCGTCGGCAGCGGCAAGAGCTGCAGCCTTGCGATCGGCCGGCATGCCGATGGCAGGCCCCATGGGGATGAGCGCGGCGGTGCGGTTCGCGTGTCTCGCCGCGAAGTGGATAGCGATGGCGCCGCCGACCGCGATGCCGGCAATCGCGGCCTTTCCCTTGATCCCCACCGCATCGAGCAACGCCGCGATATCGTCGGCCATCACATCGATGTCGCCGGTGCCGCGCAGCTTTTCCGAAAGGCCGGCGCCGCGCGTGTCGTAGCGCAGCACGCGGCGGTCCTTGTTCAGCGCGGGCAGCACGTCGTCCCAGCTCTCGAGCGTGCCGCCCATCTCGTGGACGAGGACGAGTGTTTTGTCGCCGCTACCCGTGAGGTCATAGCGTAGCGCTGCGCCGTTGATGTCGATGAAGGCCATATGTGCTCCTAAGCAAATGCCGGCGCGATCGTCGCTGCGAACTTGTCCATCTGTTCGATGACGAGCGGATGCGGTTTTCCGCCGACGTTGAAGTAGAGGATCACCTCCGCAATCCCCGCCGCCTCAATGCGCTTGAGGACGTCCGTGATCTGCGCCGGGCTCCCGAGCAGGATCGATTTGTCCGACAGCGTTTCCTTGCGCATGCGGCCGAGGATTTCGTTGATCTTCTGGAAATAGGCCATCGTCGGCGGCGTCTTGCCGGGCTCCTGCTTGAAGGCCGGTTTCACGGCATTGTCGAAATAGCGCATCAGGCCTTCGCGGCCGTAGTCATCCTCTGCCGGCGTTTCGGCGATGTGGATGAAGTAGCTGCACATGGCGCGGCCAGGCTTGGTGCCGTGTTTTACGCATTCTTCCCTGTAGGCCACCACGGCCTGCGCCAGCCCACCAAACGTGATCTCGGCGGCAAATGGCGCGAAAATGATGTCGAGGCCGCGCCGCGCGGCGATCTCCAGCGAGGCGCGCGAGAAGCAGGCCATATAAAACGGAATCGGGTTCTGCACCGGACGCGGCGTGATGCGCATCTCCGGAATGTCGAAGAAGCGGCCCTTGTGCGACCACGTTCCGGGCGAACCCCAAGCCTTCCGGATCACCTCACAGCCTTCATCCAGAAGCTCCAGAGACGCCATGTAGTCGGCGCCGAACGGCAAGTACTCGCGGCGGTCGTAGCCACGCCCGACAGCGAAATCGACGCGACCGCCAGAGATGAGATCCAGCGTTGCCCACTCCTCGGCCACTCGCAGCGGATGATGCAGCGGCAACACAGCGACAGCCGGTGCCAACCGAATGTGCTTCGTCTGCGCGGCGATCGCCGCCAGCAGCACGTGCGGGCAGGAATTGACGCCGAGGGAATCGAAGTGGTGCTCGCCGATCCAGGCGGAGTTCAGTCCAACCTTCTCGGCATGCAGCGCCTGGTCGCGGATCTCCAGGATGAACTGCTCGGGGCTGCGGCCGAGGTCCGGGTAGGCGTTGTCGGAGAGCGTGAAATAGCCGAATTTCATGGAAAAGCCTCTCGTTAGTATCAGACCGGAGGGGTTCACTCCCTCGCACGGCTGGTTTGGCCATGTTTCACATTGCATGGGAGCGCCGCAACACCGGTATCGCCTCCGCGGCGACGCCCTTGAACACGCCTCCGGGCTCTCGCAGTCGCGGATTGATGAAGTGCGCGGCCAGCGCGCGACGCGGCCTCGGCGAGTGATTTGGTCTCGAACAATGGACCAGGCCTCCCGAGTGGATCGCGATCCCGCCTGCCCGCACCTCGGCCGCGATGGCGCGGCGCTCCAGTTCAGCCGGCAGATTGGTGATCCCGTAATAGAAGCCCTTTCGCTGCTGCGGATCCCAGAGCTGGTCGTGAGCCAGTATCCTGTCGTGTGAGCGCGGCACGTACCACATGCAGCCGTTCTCCACCGTCGCGTCATCGAGCGGCACCCAGACGCTGACCGAGCCCGCATCCGTGTCATGGCTCGGCCAATAGAAATCGTCCTGGTGCCAGCTCACGCTGCCGCCGCTGAGAGGTGGCTTATAGAGCCCTTGGTAGTGGACCAGCTGAATGTCCGCACCGATCAGCGATTGGACCACATCGAGGAGTTCCGGATTGCGAATGTGCTCGTCGAAAGCGGCATGCAGCAGATGGGCGGTTCGCAGCTGGTACACCTTCTCGTGCGCATCGCTGTCGTCCGCGGCGGCGCCGTTTCTCAGCGTGTTGTCGGATCGCAGCCGCTCGACGGACTCCATGTAGGCGACGCGGTAGCGATCGACCGTCGGCTGGGCAAGGAATTGGTCGATCAGAAGGTAGCCGTTCTGTTTGAAATCCTCGACTTGGGTCGTCGTCAATTGCATCGCGCACTCCTTGGCGTGCGAGGGGCGGCTCAGAGATCAACCCGGGCTATTCGAGCTTGAAGTTCGTCTTCTGCACCCAGCTTTTGTAGATTTCCGCTTCAGCCGCAACCTGCTTTGCCAGTTCCGCCTGCGTCGCGACATACGCGACGAAGCCGATCTTGAGCTGGCGCTCCTTGAACTCTGGGTTCACGTTGAGTTCGTTCATCGCCTTCGAGAGCGTATCGATGATCTCCTGCGGCGTGCCAACGGGCGCCAGCAGCCCGCCCCAGACCGGCAGATCGACAGGAAATCCCTGCTCGCCGAACGTCTGCACATCGGGAAAGTCGGGGTGACGCCGCCCGCCGATGACGCCGAGCATCTTCACCTTGCCGAGCCGCACGTGCGGAAAAAACAGGCTGTCCTGCATGATGTCGAGGCGCCCCTCGAGGAAATCGGGCAACGCCTCGGCGCCAGTTCGGTACGGGATGTGCGTGATGTCCACGCCGGCCAGGAGTTTGAAAGCCTCGCCGCGCAGGTGCGAGGCTGATCCGGCGCCCGGTGACGAATAGGAGAGCTTGCCGGGGTTGGCCTTCGCGAAGGCCTGCAACTCTTTCAGATTGCTGTAGGGCCTTTCCGTCAACGCTCCGAACGCGTAGGCCAACTCGCCGAAGGGTGCGATCGGCACCAGGTCCGACGTCTTGTAGCTCGTTGGACGCAGCAGCGGCAGCAGCACGTAGGGTGCGTTCGGCCCGCAATAAATCGTGTATCCGTCGGGCGTCGCACGCACCACGGCTTCGGCGCCGATCTGTCCGGCAGCACCCGCGCGGTTCTCGACGATGAAGGGCTGGCCGAATTTTTTCTGCAGACCTTCGGCGACGGTGCGCGCCGGAATGTCCGCGGCACCGCCCGCCGGATACGGCACGACCAGCTTGACCGGCTTTTCAGGCCAGGCGGCGACGACGGGAGCCATTGCGGTCAACAACAGACCGAATGCCAGGATAATGCGCGCAAGCATGGGCCCCTCCGCCGCCGATACAAAATCAATGTCCGGATGGAGCCTGACACGGTTCCAGTCCGTGGGGCAACGATGTCATGCTGTGACGATGTCATGCTGTGATGGCATTTTGCCAACAATCGACATTCGATGATGTTTGTCGTCCGCGACGGAACGCTAAGGGGTCCGGCCAACGTCGAAGCACTATGCGCAGCCACGATCTGCCGTGATAGACTGAATTTGGCAGTTCCTCGGTCCGCCATGCTGATCGTTCGCACGTGGCGCCGTCGGGACTGACCACGATGAGCCATAAATCCGAACGTTCGGCGCCAGCCCTTGGGCATCAGGAAAGGACAAAGGACCATGGTGACAGCAGGATCCCAACACTCGACCAGCATCCAGGTGCGCAAGCTGCATTCGTCGCTTGGCGCTGAAATTCGCGGCGTGAACTTTATGCAGCCGCTGCCGGAAGCAATCATTACCGCAATCAAGCAGGCTTGGGCCGATCACCTTGTCCTGGTTTTTCCGGGACAGCAGGTTTCCGATGAACAGCACGTGGCGGTGACGCGCTGCTTCGGCGAGCCGGAGGTGTTTCACCAGAACATCATCAAATCAAGGAAGGTGCCCGAGATTTTCCGCGTCGCGAACACCGACGATGACGGCAAACTGATGCCGCCCACCCACCCGACGATGCGGCAGCTTTCAGGGGCACAGAAGTGGCACACGGATTCGAGCTATCGCGAGCGCCCGGCCATCGGCTCGCTCCTACACGGGATCGAGGTGAGCCGAAGCGGCGGCATCACCTGCTTCACCAACATGTACGATGTCTACGAGGCGCTGCCCGATCGCTTGAAGTCGATGGTGCAGGCGCGCCGCGCGCGGCATGATTTCGCAATGCTCAGTCGCGATCTCGGCG
>JANLQP010000358.1:0-3311 GCA_031367895.1 Hyphomicrobiales bacterium | reverse complement strand
CCGTAGCTGTAGGGCATCGGTAATGGTGGAGCCTGGTGTTGCCGCGAGATCGCGGGCCGTAATCGTGGTCACAGGCGCGTAGGCATCGGTGCGCACGATCAGCGTGCCGGGAACGCTTGCCGGATCGCTGGCCACTGGCTGGGGTGCGGGTGGCGTGGCTACAGGAGCGGGCGCCGGGGCGGCTGGGGCAGGCTGCGGGGGGGTAACTGGCACAGGGATGGCAGCAATCGGAGCCGCAGCCACCGGAGGCGGCGCCTTGGTCAGCGCCTTTGCCGCAGGTGGCGCCTTGGGCGCGGCCTTCGGGGCGGTGGGTGGCGGCGATGGCGCGAGAACTTGCGGCTGCGGTGGCGCTGGCTCGGGTTGAGGCTGAACAACTGGAGGGGGAGGAGTCGCTGGCGGCACCGGAACGATGATGCCGGGAAGCTGCTGCTGGGCGGATACGGGTGAAATCAGTGGCCCCGTCAGCAGCATGCCCGACACCCCAACGAGAAGCCAACCTGACGCTCGCTTCGGCATTGTCGACACCGCCATTTGTTATGTTATAACGCACTCGTAACTTGCTGGGCGGTCGCAGTGTTGGGCAAGAAGAATTTCGGGACGAACTGCCGAATCAGGAACACGCGTGGCCAAACTGTTACAATATAACATCGACGATGAACAGGCTCGCCAGCCTGCGTCCATAGATGCGTTCGCGAGCATCATACCTGCTGCTGGACACGAGACGCCGGCGGAGGATCGGGCCACGTTTCCGCTGGTGAGGGAGCGGCTTGCGCCCGATGCTTTTGCCGATGCCGACCGCCGTCGCGACGGTTGGTACAGGGCTATGGCGCTCCTGTTTGCGGCAGCGTTTCACGTCGGCGCGCTGCTCGCGGCGTCGCCAGGCCGGGACGATCGGGTTGGAGCAAGTGGTACCGATCTCGAAGCGGTTTCGGTCGAGGTGTCGATCGTAAGTTCCGACGCGCTGGAGTCCCGGTCTGCCGATCGCGACAAGGCAACCGGTGCGGCCGGGCGCGTACATCTTCATGATGGAGCGCTCGATCCCGACTCCTCCTTGGCGGAAGCCACGCCGGTGGTGCCGGAAACCAAGAACCGGGAGGAGGAGAAAGAGCACGAGCCAGTCCGCGAACCCAATATTCCGGCGCCGGAACCTGCGAAATCAACCAAGGCGGCAACTTCGAGCGACACAGCTCCGGCGGCACCCGCTGGCGGGCAGGCAGCGCTTAGCCTCGCAAACATCCTGCCGACGCCGGCATCGGGGGCGGCCGCGGCGAGCGTCGGAGATGTGCAGGCTTACTCCGTTAGTGTGGTCGAGACCTTGGCGAAATCACGCCCCCGTGCCGCAGCTGGAATGGAGACGGGCACGGTTCTGGTAGGATTCGAGATTACGGCGAGCGGCACGCCGCTCAATGTGCGCGTTAGAAAATCCAGTGGCAGCCCACGCATCGATAACATGGTGATCGAAGCAATTCAGACGACCAACTTCCCACCTCCGCCAGCACAGGCAACGCTGGCTCAACGCACCTATGCACTGCCCTACGTCTTTCGCTGAAATCGACACTATTTACGATATGTGCGCGCGTGATTTATGTGCGCGAGTGATTCGCGTCCACTTTCGAACATCGCAATCAAACCGGTTTCCGGCAGGTGCTGGCCCATTTTCCCCTTGCCGCATCGTCCGATCCGTCCGACGTTTGGTGCTCGCGCAATTGAGCTTCGGAGGATCCCTATGTCGAAGATCGCGGGCACGTCTGGCGACGTCATCGGATTGAAGGGCATCGGCGGCCACGGCAACGTGCTGACCGGCAGCCGGCACATGGTGTCGTCCTGCCACTTTGCTGCTTCGCACGCGGCGTTTCTGATCCTCGAAGCCGGTGGCAACGCGATCGACGCCGGCGTCGCGGCAGGCCTCGCGCTCGGTGTCACGCAATGTGATCTCGTTAATGTCGCCGGCGTCGCGCCGATCATGATCCGCTCCGGGAAGACCGGCGAAGTCGTCACCATCGACGGGCTCGGCGTGTGGCCGATGAAGGCCTCGGCCGAATACTTCCGCAAGAACCACAAGGGCGCGATTCCCGAAGGCTTGATGCGCGCCGTCGTGCCGGGCGCGCCGTCGGGCTGGATCACCGCGCTGGAACACTACGGCACCATGAGCTTCGGCGATGTCGCGGCGGCCGCCATCCGCCTCGCCGACGAGGGCTTCCCAGCCGACCCGCGCTTCGTCGAGACGATCGTCGTCAACGAGGCCAAGTACCGCCGCTTTCCTGAGAACGCGCGCATCTTCCTGCCCGGCGGCAAACCACCGACGCCCGGCGACATGTTCCGCCAGATCGATCTCGCGCGATCCATGCGCTACATGGTGGATCAGGAGAAGGCCGCCGCCAAGAAAGGCCGCAAGGCCGGTCTCGCCGCCGCGCACGCCGCCTTCTACCAGGGCGACATCGCTAAGACGATCACCGACCACCACGCCCGGAACGGCGGCTGGCTGACCATGCAGGACTTGGGCGCGTTCAAGGCACGGTTCGAGCCGCCGGTGAAAGTGCGCTACAAAAACATGGACGTGTTCACGTGCGGGCCCTGGTGCCAGGGTCCGGCGCTGGCGATGATCCTGAAGATTCTGGCGAACGACGACGTCGCCGCGCTCGGCCACAACTCGGCGGCCTACATCCATCTGCTGACCGAGGCGATCAAGCTCGCCTTCGCCGACCGTGAGGCTTATTTCGGCGATCCGCGCTTCGTCGACGTGCCGCTGGAGACGCTGCTGTCCGACGCCTTCGCCAAAGCGCGCCGCGCCATGATCGACCCGAATCGCTCGCATCCGGAGATGCCGCTGGCTGGCACAATTCCAGGCTACCCGCGCCTGCAGTCGAACGCGCCGACAGGCTACGAGCCGCCGCTGTCGCCGGATACCGCCTACGTCGCCGTCATCGACCGCAACGGCAACACGTTCTCGGCGACGCCGAGCGATGCCTCCTATGACGCCGAGGTCATTCCGGGCACCGGCATGGTCGCCTCGGGGCGCGGCTCGCAGTCGTGGACCAGTGCGGGGCACCCCTCAGAGGTGGCGCCGTTCAAGCGGCCGCGCCTGACGCCCAATCCCGCGATCGCGATCCTCGGCGACGGCCAGGCCGTCATGCCGTTCGGCACGCCCGGCGGCGATGTGCAGACGCAATCGATGCTGCAGGTGCTGCTCAACGTCGCGGTGTTCGGCATGGACCTGCGCTCGGCGATCGAGGCGCCGCGCTTCTCGTCCTACTCCTACCCGTCGAGCTTCGAGCCGCACGAGTACTATCCGAACCGGCTCTCGGTGGAGG
>JANLQP010000294.1:0-2363 GCA_031367895.1 Hyphomicrobiales bacterium | reverse complement strand
GACGATCGAGCTGATCACGCCGATCGCGATGGACGAAGGGCTGCGGTTCGCCATTCGGGAAGGCGGCCGCACGGTGGGCGCCGGCGTCGTCGCGAAGATCCTCGCTTAACTCTCTCTCGGTACTCTCATGTCAGGTAGAATCCGCATCCGCCTCAAGGCCTTCGATCACGCGATCATCGATCAGGCAGCCGCCGACATTGTTCGGACGGCGGAGAAGACGGGCGCTCAGGTGTCGGGTCCCATTCCGCTCCCGACGAAGACGCAGCGGTGGACGGTGCTCCGTTCGCCGCACGTGGACAAGAAGTCGCGGGAGCAGTTCGAGCTGAAGACGCACAAGCGTGTGATCGATATCCTCGACAGCCGCGCCCAGACGGTCGACGCGCTGACGAAGCTCGATTTGCCGGCTGGGGTGGATGTGGAGATCAAGGTCCAGTAAGGCAAGAGGATAGGACGATAGGACGATAGGACGATAGGACGATAGGACGATAGGACGATAGGACGATAGGGCAGTATCACGCGGGACGTCGCCGCAGAGTGCATGCACTCCGGCGCGGTCCATAGTCCAACTGCTTCGGCAGACGCCAACGCAGTGACTCGGCATTGAGGAATAGCATGA
Organism: Hyphomicrobiales bacterium; assembly: GCA_031367895.1. Taxonomy (GTDB): domain Bacteria; phylum Pseudomonadota; class Alphaproteobacteria; order Rhizobiales; family Hyphomicrobiaceae. The sequence continues at coordinate 1,747 of JANLQP010000294.1, read as the reverse complement.
TCGGCATCATTGGCAAGAAGCTGGGGATGACCCAGATATTCAACGCGGCGGGGCAGCAGATCCCGTGCACCGTGATCGAGGCCGAGCCCAACTCGGTACTGTCGGTCACGCGCACGTCCACGCTGAAGGCCGTGCAGCTCGGTGGCCTTGGCTCGCAGAAGAACGAGCGCGTCTCCGCGAAGGGTGAGCGCACGCCGCGCGGACGTCGCGTCAACAAGGCAGAGCTCGGGCATGCGAAGAAGGCCGGCCTCGATGCCGCGCCGCGCGTGCTTCGCAGCATACGTCTCGACGAAAAGGGCAACGCCAAGGCGGAGATCCCCGACCTCAAGGTTGGCGACTCGATCAACGTCGGCATCTTCGCGGCGGGTGAGACGGTGAAGGTCACCGGCACCACGAAGGGTCGCGGCTTTCAGGGCGTCGTGAAGCGCTGGGGCTTCCACGGCGGACCGAATACGCACGGCAACACGAAGCACCGTCGTCCAGGCTCGATCGGACCCGGTACCGATCCGTCGCGCGTCATCAAGGGCAAGAAGATGCCGGGCCACTACGGCGCCGAGCGTCACACGCAGATCGGGCTTCGCGTCGAGAAGGTCGACATGGAGCGCAATCTGATCTACATCCGCGGCGCCGTTCCGGGTCCGAAGAGCGGAATCGTCGTCGTCCGGAAGCAGGGGTAAGCCATGACTGACAACCTGAATCGCAACGTGTCCGCCTTTTCGGCGCTTGGCACTGCCCGCACCGAAAAAGTGGAGCTGCCCGAGTCGACGTTCGACGGCGTGATCAACATGCCGGTGATGCACCAGGCGGTGAAGGCCTTCATGGCCAACCAGCGCCAGGGCAACGCCTCGACGAAGATTCGCAAGTATGTCGTCGGTGGCAACCAGAAGCCGTGGAAGCAGAAGGGCACCGGCCGTGCCCGTCAGGGCTCGACGCGCGCGCCGCACTTCGTGGGCGGTGGCACCGTGTTCGGTCCCACGCCGCGCCCGTATGACGAGTACGTGCCGCGTCAGGTGCGCGCGCTCGCGAAGCGGAGTGCGCTCAATGCGCGTGCCAACGAGAACGCGATCATGGTCATCGACGCCTTCAACTTCGACGCGCCGAAGACCGCGACCCTGCTCGGACTCGTGGCGCGTCTCGACGTCGCGGACAAGAAGGTCCTCATCCTCACGGACGGCGTGAAGCAGAACGTCTTCCTCAGCGGCCGCAACATCCCGAACGTGCACGTGATGCCGTATGCCGATTCGTCCACGTATCACATCCTCTGGTCGGATGTGGTGCTCGTGGAGGCCGGTGCGCTGGGCGCGACGCTCGAGCCGCTCGCGAACGAGAAGGCGGCGCCCGTGGCGAAGAAGGCGAGACCGGCCGCGCAGGTCGAGAAGGCAGCGCGCAAGGTTGCGAAGCGCGCGGCCAAGACGGAAGCAAAGACAGCCGGGAAGAAGGCACGCGTCAGCACGGTGAAGGCGGAGAAGCCGGCCGCGAAGACGCCGGCCGCGAAGAAATCCGCCACCAGGAAGTCCGCCGCCAAGAAGTCTGCGGCAAAGAAGTCCACCAAGAAGGAGAAGTAGCCGATGCCGACGCTTCATCGCACGATCGTGCGGCCGCTCATCACGGAAGCGAGCTCGGTCGCCTATCAGGACCGCGGGGAGTACCACTTTCAGGTGCATCCCGACGCCAACAAGCTGGAGATTCGCCAGGCCATCCAGACGCTGTTCGGCGTCAAGGTGACCGGAGTGTGGACGTCGAACCA
>JANLQP010000278.1:0-4311 GCA_031367895.1 Hyphomicrobiales bacterium | reverse complement strand
TCGACGAGCGTGTCGCAGATGATGCGGCAGGGCCAGGCGCAGAAGGAGGCGCAGGTGCGGGCGGACGCCCAGGCTCGCCGCCCCGACAACTCCGAGGGCCAGTGCGAGCGTGTCGGCAGCCTCGGGGGGCCGCGCGATGCTCAGCTGCCCGATGGCGCCCCGGCCGAAGGCCTCGGCCCCCGCGGCGCCCAGCCAATCGCGATCCCCGGCAACGATCCGGCAACCCAGTTCACGCCACGGCGTGTGTTCGAAACGGTGATGCGCAACGCCATGGCGTTCTCGGGCGGCGCGGTCAAGCCCGGAGCCGGTGGCGAGCAACCGCGCTTCGACATCTGGCTCGAAGGCCAGGTGACCCGCTATCGCGACGGGCCGTCGTACCAGCGGCGTGGCGGCGATATCGCGGTTGTGTCTACTGGCGCCGATTACGTGCTGAACCCGTCGCTGCTCGTCGGCGTCATGGGCCAGATGGACTGGATGACGGACATCGAGGATCAAGGCTCGTCGGTGAAGGGGCTCGGCTGGATGGCCGGGCCATACGCCGATGTGCGACTGACGCCGAACCTCTTCGCGCACGTGCGCGCGCTCTGGGGGCGCTCGTCGAACGAGATCAACCCGCTCGGCGCCTACACCGACACGTTCGAGACGACGCGGGCCATGTATCGCGCCGGCCTCACCGGCCACTGGACGTTCGACCAATGGCGGCTGACCCCCAGCATCAACGTAGCGCATTTCACCGAGCGGCAGATGAGCTTTGTGGACACGCCCGGCAATACGATCCCCGGCACGGCGCTGTCGCTGTCGCGGCTGACGTTCGGTCCTGACGTCGGCTATCGCATCGAGGTGGCTCCGGGCTTCATCATCGAGCCGAATGCGGCGGTGTACGGCGTGTGGGATTTCTCGCGTACCGGCACCGGCACCATCGACGGCGAAGCCGCCCCCAGCGCGCCGAACATGCATCTGCGGCTGCAGAGCGGCATCGGCATGGTCCTCCCGAGCGGCATGTCGTTGCGCGCCGCCGGCCAGTACGACGGCCTCGGCGATGGCAACTTCCGCGCTTTCGGCGGCCAGTTGCAACTGCGCGTCCCACTCCAGTAGGGCTGCTGCGGCTGAGACCCTGATGGCCAAGGCAGGATCGGCAGACAGCAATTCCACTGCCACCCACTCCTTGGGTCACAACCTACCGGTCCGGCCACCGACGCGAACGTCCGACCTTGCCAGCTGCTGACAGCAGCGGCCAACATCATTCGCGGGTCAACCGCGGAAACTCTGCTTAGAGTGGGTCTGGTCCCGAACGCCCAGCATGGAGCCCGCCACGTGGAAACGAAGCTCATCAAAGTTGCCGTCGCCGACGGCATCGCCGTCGTCACGATGGACCATCCCCCGGTCAACGCGCAGAACGCCGTGTTCAACGTCGAGATGGCCTGGGTGTTCGACAGCATGAGCGATCGCAAAGACGTCCGCGTCGTGGTGCTGACCGGCGCTGGAAAAGTGTTCTCGGCTGGTGCTGACCTGAAGGCGCGGCCCGACAAGTCGAAGGCCGGCGAGCGCTGGCAGCACAACCGCCGCGCCCGCGAAAGCTATCATGCGATCCGCGAATGCACCAAGCCGGTGATCGCCGCCATCAACGGCGCCGCCCTCGGTGCCGGTCTCGCAGTCGCGGCCTCCTGCGACATCCTGTTTGCCGCGGAAGAAGCGGTGTTCGGCCTCCCCGAGATCGACGTCGGCCTGCTCGGCGGCGGCAAGCACACGCAGCGCCTGTTCCCGCATTCCACCCGGCGGCGGATGATGCTGACCGGCTACCGCGTTCCAGGACCTGAGCTTTATCGCCTCGGCATCGTCGAAGCCTGCGTGCCAAGGGCCGAACTGATGGACCGCGCCATGGCTGTCGCTCATGAGATTGCGGCGAAAAGCCCGGCAGCGATACGCTTGGCCAAGCGAACCCTCAACACGATCGAGGATATGTCGCTGCGCGACGGCTATCGCTACGAGCAGAACATGACCACCGAACTCGGCGATCACGCCGATTCAGCCGAGGCTCAAGCAGCTTTCCGCGAGAAGCGAAAGCCGAGGTTTCAGGACGGCTGAGTGTCGGCTGACGGGCTGAGCGCTTTGCTACGACTGCTGTGCCCTATTGCCGCGCGCGCGCCGCAGATAGGCCTTGTTGCAGCCGTCCCCTTATGATCCATTCGGGACAAAGCAAAAGACGACCGGAGGGAATTGGTATGCGTGTTAAATGGGGTCAGGACCTCGTTACGGGCCTTTTGTTCATCGGCATCGGCATCGGTTCGCTGCTCACCATCTATTTCTACGACAAGCTTTCGATGGGTACCGCACAGCGACCAGGCACCGGCGTGCTGCCGCTCATTCTGTCATGGTGCATGATCGGCACGGGGGTAATCCTCGGCTTCAAGGCGATCACGGTGACCGACGAGCCGATCTCAGAGTGGGCAATACGGCCGTTGGTCTTCGTGACGCTCGGCACTGTGGCGTTCGGCCTCCTGATCAACGACTGGGGCCTGATCCTGACCATGATCATCTCGATGACGCTTTGTGCGCTTGGCTCGCTCGAGACGCGTTGGCGCGAATTCACCGCCTTCATGGGGATCATGATTGCGCTCGGCTGGTCCATGTTCATCTGGCTGCTCGGGATGCCGGTCCCAACCTGGCCGGTGAAGTGGGTGCCGTCATTCCTTTCCTTCATCCTGCGCTGATCACCGAGGTAGCCCTATGGATGTCCTTTCCAATCTCGCGCTTGGTTTCTCGGTCGCGCTGTCGCTGAAGAACCTGTTCTGGTGCCTGATGGGCGCCATCATCGGCACCGCCATCGGCGTGCTGCCCGGCGTCGGCCCGGTGGCCACGATGGCACTGCTGCTGCCCGTCACTTACTTCCTGACACCCGAAGGCGCGCTGATCATGCTCGCCGGCATTTACTACGGCGCCCAGTACGGCGGCTCGACCACCGCTATTCTCGTCAACTTGCCGGGTGAAGCTTCGTCGGTCGTCACCGCGCTCGACGGCTACGCCATGGCCAGACAGGGCCGCGCCGGTCCAGCGCTCGCGATCGCCGCGCTCGGCTCGTTTTTCGCAGGTACGGTTGCGACGTTCCTGATCGTTCTTGCGGCGCCGCCGCTGACCAAGCTCGCGCAGCAGTTCGCGCCTGCCGACTACTTCTCGCTGATGGTGCTCGGCCTCGTGCTCGCGGTCGTCATGGCCTCGGGCTCCGTCGTCAAGGCGATGGGCATGATCTTCCTTGGCATGCTGCTCGGCCTCGTCGGCACCGACGTCAATACCGGCAACACGCGCTTCACGTTCGGGATCGGCGACCTCTTCGATGGCATCGGCTTCGTGATCGTCGCCATGGGCGTGTTCGGTATCGGCGAGATCGTCAACAATCTCGCCAATTCGGAGCGGCGCGATCTGCTCTCGTCAAAGATCTCAGGTCTGTTCCCGACCAAGGAGGATCTCAAACTCTCGTTCGGGCCGATCCTGCGCGGTACCGCGATCGGCAGCATTCTCGGCATCTTGCCGGGAGGCGGCGCCGTGCTCGCCTCGTTCGCCTCCTACTCGATCGAAAAGAAGATCTCGAAAACCCCGGAGATGTTCGGCAAGGGCATGATCGCCGGTGTCGCGGGTCCCGAGTCAGCCAACAACGCGGCCGCCCAGACCTCGTTCATCCCGATGCTGACCCTCGGCATCCCATCCAACGCCGTCATGGCGATGATGATCGGCGGCATGATGATCCACGGCATCGTGCCCGGACCTCAGGTGATGGAGCAAAAGCCCGGACTTTTCTGGGGCATGATCGTTTCGATGTGGCTCGGCAACCTGATGCTGCTGGTACTGAACCTGCCGCTGATCGGCATCTGGGTGAAGATGCTGCTGGTGCCCTACCGCTTGCTCTCGATCGCGATCATGTTCTTCTGCTGTGTCGGCGTGTACAGCCTGAACAACCTCGACACCGAAGTGCACATGATGGCGTTCTTCGCCGTGCTCGGTTACATCTTCATCAAGCTCGGTTGCGAGCCGGCACCGTTGCTGCTCGGCTTCCTGCTCGGGCCGCTGATGGAGGTTTACATGCGCCGCGCCATGCTGCTCTCGCGCGGTGATCCGTGGGTGTTTGTGCAGCGGCCGCTGTCGCTGGCCTTCCTGATCCTCTCGGCAATGGTGCTGATCGTGATCTTCATGCCGAACATCCGCAAGGCGCGCGAAGAAGCGTTCCAGGAGTAGACGACCGGTTGCGCCTGCCGGAGCGGCGCCGCCAAGACGTCTGGGCGGCGCCAGGCTCCGCTTGGACGGCAACCGAAGGCCAAC
>JANLQP010000272.1:0-5390 GCA_031367895.1 Hyphomicrobiales bacterium | reverse complement strand
TAGGCCGCGGTCCTTCATCAGCAGCAACGAGGCGAGGTCGGACGCGTCAACCATATCGACTTGCACGCGTCCCGCGTCGACCTCGGCCAGGACTTTCGACGTTACGTCGTTGGAGCCGCCTCGGTAATACTGCACGTCAATACCGTACTTCGCCTTGAAGGGCGCGATGACGCTGTCGACGATCCGTGTGTCGAGGCTTGTGTAGAGCTGCACCTTGCCCTCGGCCTTCGCCTTGGCAATGTCGATCTCGGCAGCGGCGGCTGGGCCGGGTGCCGACGTTTGGGCGTGCGCAAAGCGCATGATGAATGGGATCGGCAGGCTCGACGCGATGCCGGCGATCACCCGGCGGCGGCTGATGCGACGCATGTCGACCCCTTTCGAGGCAATACCTGCGCGACGCTCAGCCTCGCACCATGCGAGGTCTTCTGTCCGGCAGCCTATTGCGATCACGTTTTCCGAGATACCGCATTCGGGCATAGTTTTTATTGCGCCGCAAGCGGCGCGGCAGAACCCTGCTGACAGACCACCGCTGCTGTTTTGCGGCTGCCGATGTTTTGCGGCTGCCGTTGCACAACCACGGCGAACGGCTCTAACATCCTGGGGAACCGCAGGCCTGCATCGAGGCTGCGATCGACGGTTGGGAGAGACCGATGGATTTCAACGACAGCCCCGAGGAAGCGCGGTTCCGCGCCGAGGCGCATGCGTTTCTCGCAGCCAATGCCGTCAGGCGCAAACCAGGCGAAGTGCTCGGCTATCGGCGCGGTCAGGAAAAGCCCGGCGCCGTCGGGGGTGCGAAAGCGTTCCAAGCCAAGAAGGCCGCCGCCGGATTCGCCGGCATCGCCTGGCCGAAGGAATGGGGCGGCCGCGGCGGCAGCATCCTGGAGCAGGTGATTTATTCGCAGGAAGAAGCGAAGTTCGACGTCAATCCCTGGTTCTGGGCGATCAGCCTCGGAATCATCATTCCAACCATCTGCACGGCCGGGACGCCCGAGCAGCGCGAGCGGTTCGCGGGTCCCGGCCTGCGCGGCGAGGAAGTCTGGTGCCAGCTCTTCTCGGAGCCGGCGGGTGGCTCCGATCTCGCGGCCCTGCGCACACGCGCCGAACGCGACGGCGACGCCTGGGTCGTCAACGGCCAGAAGATTTGGACCTCCGGCGCGCATTACGCAGACTTCGGCGCCCTCGTTGCCCGGACGGACCCGAGCCAGCCGAAGCACAAGGGGTTGACATACTTCTGGCTCGACATGACATCGCCGGGCATCGATATCCGCCCGATCCGGCAGATGTCGGGTGCCAAGCATTTCAACGAGGTGTTCTTCAAGGACGTACGCATTCCCGACAACCAGCGCATCGGCGGGGTCGGCGATGGTTGGCGGGTGGCGATGACGACGCTGATGAACGAGCGGCACATCATCCTCGACGAGCCGGGCCCTGATGTGACCGAGCTGCTGGCACTCGCGCGCGAGATCGACACGGCACGCGGGCCGGCGATCGACGATCCGGCCATCGGTGATCGAATCGCTGAATATTACGTGCGCACGCAGGGGCTGCGCTTCACCAAGTTCCGCACCATGACGGCGCTGGCGCGCGGCGAGACGCCGGGGCCGCAATCGTCGATCGGCAAGCTCGTTGTCGCCTCGAAGCTGCAGGAGATCACGGGGCTCGGGCTCGATATGCTCGGCATGGCGGGCGTCGCAACCGGCGCGGAGCTGCCGCTCGGCGGCATTTTCGAGGAAGCGCTGCTGTACGCGCCGGCGCTCAGGATCGCGGGCGGCACCGACGAGATCCTGCGCAACATCATCGCCGAACGCGTCCTTGGACTTCCGGCCGACATCCGTGTCGACAAGGATGTACCGTTCACCGCGGTGCCGACCGGCGCGCGGCGAGGGTGAGATTGTCCTGCTTTGGACAGGTTATGCGAAATCCATGACTGCACAGTGGCTTGCGGTTCCCGCCGCTTGGCCGCGCGCAACTTGGCGAGCGCGGGGTTGCGGTGATCGCGGCCACGGGCGCCACGGCCGCCCGACGAGGTGCTGCACCAGGGGCGGCACTCAGGCCGTCACGCTGTCGATGGCACCGAAATCTATTGATCGACGCCCCTCGGCGAGCCCGACTGAACGCTCCGCCTCACCGCCCGAGCTTATAGAACTCGTCGTTGGCGCGCATGGCTGTGACATTGGCCATGCGGTTCGACATGGCGAAGAAGGCCGCGATCGCCGCGATGTCCCAGACGTCCTCGCGCGAGAAGCCATGTGCCTCCAGCCGCGCGATATCGGCGTCGCCAACAGTCGCCGAATGCAGCGCCACCTGCATTGCGAAATCCAGCATGGCGCGCTGTTTCTCCGTAATGTCGGCCTTGCGATAGTTGATCGCCACCTGATCGGCGACGAGCGGATTCTTCGCGCGGATACGTAGGATCGCGCCATGCGCCAGGACGCAATACTGGCACTGGTTGGCGGCGCTGGTTGCAACCACGATCATCTCGCGCTCGGCCTTGGTGAGGCCGCCCGCCTTGTCCATCAGCGCGTCGTGGTAGGCCATGAAGGCGCGGAATTCCTCCGGCCGATGTGCAAGCACCAGGAAAACGTTCGGGATAAAGCCGGACTTCTCCTGCACCGTCTCGATGCGTGTGCGCACGTCGGCCGGCAGATCGGCGAGCGTCGGTACGGGAAAACGGCTGATCGGCGGGGTCGGCATGGCGGCGCTCCGGCGGCTGGTTGCACGTGAGGGAAGTGGTTACACGAACGGGCGACGGGATCCTCGGGATCTGGTAGCAGGAATTTGCCCCTATTCTTGTCCGTTTGACGCATCTCCTCGTCCATTTGACAAGGCCCCCCATTGCACAAGCCGCGCCCTTCAGTCTATAAGCTTGGCCCAGAGCCGACCGGCAGGGCATGCCGTGGCGGCTCACGATGCTTCAAACCCCACTCCGGGTTGAGCCGACGCCTCTCTCGCCTCGCGGCGAAAGGGCTGTCGGCTTCGTGTTGTCGGCGCAATTGTCGGCGCAGCACGCCCGCGAGCCAGAAAGGACGAGCAAAATGCCCAAGTTGAAGACCAAGAGCGGCGCCAAGAAGCGCTTCAAGATTACCGGCACCGGCAAGGTGATGGCCCAGGCGCAGGGTAAGCGGCACGGCATGATCAAGCGGACGGCGAAGTTCGTCCGCACAGCGCGGGGCACCATGGTGTTGAACGCCAGCGACGCCAAGATCGTCAAGAAGTACATGCCCGCCTTCCGCTGACGCGGAAGGAGGCAATAGGGAATAGGCAGTCGGCAATAGGGATCTTGGGATCCAATCCGGCGCCGCGTTCTTACTATTGCCTATTCGCTATTCCCTATTGCCTCTCCGAAGGAGCCTAACCATGGCACGCGTTAAGCGCGGCGTAGCCGCACATGCCAAGCACAAGAAGACCCTGAAACTCGCCAAGGGCTATTACGGCCGTCGCAAGAACACGATCCGCATCGCCAAGCAGGCCGTCGAAAAGGCGATGCAATACAACTACCGCGACCGTAAGGTTCGCAAGCGCAATTTCCGCGCTCTCTGGATCCAGCGCATCAACGCTGCGACGCGCGAGCATGGGCTGACCTACGGCCGATTTATTCACGGCCTGTCCGAGGCCGGCATCGTGATCGACCGGAAGGTTCTGGCCGATCTCGCGGTGAAGGACGCGGCAGGCTTCAAAGCCCTCGTCGACAAGGCGCAGGCTTCTGTGAAGGCGGCTTAAAATACTCGCCCTTTCCGTTCTACGGCCAAGCCGGAAGGGGTAACTCTTCCGGCTGTTGGCATTGCAAGTGCGCCTTCGGATGCCCACTCGCATCCGGCGCGTTGATACGAGGTGATCGATGGCAGGCGCTGATTTGGGAGCCCTCGAGGCCGAGCTGTTGGCCGAGATTTCGGCCGCGGCCGATCTGGAGGCGATCGAGCAGGTGCGCATTGGCGCGCTCGGCAAGAAGGGCCGCGTCTCCGAGCTGATGGCGACGCTCGGCAAAATGGCGCCGGACCAGCGCAAGACGTTCGGCGCTCAGATCAATCAGGTGAAGGCCAAGGTCACGGACGCGCTCGAGGCCCGCAAAGCAAATTTAGACAAGGCCGCGACCGAGGCGCGTTTGGCGGCCGAACGTGCGGACGTGACGCTACCCGTGCGACCTGGCCCAATGGGCGAGGGCCGCATTCACCCCGTCAGCCAGGTTTTCGACGAGATCGCCGAGATCTTCGCCGACATGGGGTTCCGCATCGCCGAGGGGCCGGATATCGAGACGGATGATCTGAACTTCACGCGCCTCAACATTCCGCCGGAGCATCCGGCGCGGCAGATGCACGACACGTTCTATCTGAAGACGCCGGGTTCGGGCGATGCCGGGGCTAAGGCGCCGCTGGTGCTGCGCACGCACACGTCACCAGTGCAGATCCGCACGATGATGTCGCAGAAGCCGCCGATCCGGATCATCGCGCCCGGCCGCGTCTATCGCATGGACAGCGACGCCACGCACACGCCGATGTTCCACCAGATCGAGGGCCTTGTCATCGACGAGAGCACGCACTTCGGCCACATGAAGTGGTGCCTGGAAGAGTTCTGCAAGGCGTTCTTCGAGGTCGATCAGGTCAAGATGCGTTTCCGCGCCTCGCACTTCCCGTTCACGGAGCCCTCGGCCGAGGTCGATGTCGGCGCGGAGGCGATCGGCAAACCAGGCCAGTGGCTCGAAATCCTCGGCTGCGGCATGGTGCACCCAAAGGTGATCGCCAATTGCGGCCTCGATCCCGAGAAGTACCAGGGCTGGGCGTTCGGCATGGGCCTCGACCGCATCACGATGCTGAAATACGGCATCCCGGACCTGCGCGACATGTTCAACGCGGATCTGCGGTGGCTGCGCCACTACGGGTTCAGCGCGTTCGACGTGCCGACCTTGGCGGGGGGGATGGCGGGGTGAAGTCAGACCCAGGTAAGGCGGACGAGTTCTATGGAATACTTGGCTTTTCTGATCGCCATCCCATTGTGCCTCGTGCGCCTCGGTTTCACTGTGCCGCAAAATCGCGGACTCGCATCATTCGGCCTCTGGATGCTTGGGGTAGCATTTCTGTTGGTGCCCTTCTCTGCTCAACTCAAATCGACAGATACTAGGCAGCTCAAGTCGTTGCTTGAGATGTACCGAACATTCAACGGCGTTTGCAAAGCTTTCGTAGGCGGTCCAACCGACGGCCGGTTCCGCGAAGTCCCTTGCACGATCGATCAAGTTGAGAGGTTGGCGAACTTTGGCTCGATGCTCGATCTTGATGGCGTGCTCCTCCCGCTAAAGTACTTCTTTCTTCAACTCACGGCATTTACAACATTGTTTCTGCTGGCTGGAAGTCTGCTCTCTCGTTTCACTGCAACCAACGGAACCAGTGCGTGAGTAC
>JANLQP010000256.1:0-2021 GCA_031367895.1 Hyphomicrobiales bacterium | reverse complement strand
GGACGTGTGCCAGAAGACGGTGCGGCTCGAGGACGCGTTCATCGACCTCGCCTTCGAACAGGGCCCGGTCGAGGGCATGACCCCCAAGGCGATCAAGAAATACATCCGCTACATCGCCGACTGGCGGCTGGGCCAGCTCGGCTTCAAGCCGATCTACATGATCGACGAGCACCCCCTCCCGTGGCTCGCCCCTCTGCTCAACGGCGTCGAGCACGCCAACTTCTTCGAAACCCGCGCGACGGAGTATTCGAAGGCCGCGACGCGGGGGACGTGGAACGACGTGTGGGACAGCTTCGACCGCCGCCGCACCGCCAAGGCAAGCAACGACGTGGTCGAGGTTGAGGATGGCGGGGAGGATATGTTCGCGCGGGCTGGGGTTGCGGCGGAATAGGAGGGCTCCGAGATGGGCCAGCTTTGGCTCGCAATTTTCGCCTCAATTAGCGGATTTGCGATTGCATATTTCGGGTATTGGCTCTCTGGGAAGCCGCGCCTTTACGTGTACTCGCCGATTTCGACCGGCTTCCGCCTGCCGCCGCCTCAGGACGGCTCGGAACCCATTTCTATCCGTGCGGGTCAGGTCATGGTGCAGAACGCCGGTCGAAAGAGCGCGACCAAGGTGCAACTTGTCGCTCAAGCTGGATGGAAGCCTTGGGGTTATACGATCGTTCCCAATTTGGATCACGAGGTAAGAAGTGGTCCGCAAGACCAATGGATGATTGAAATACCGTTTCTGGGACCGGGCGAAACTGTGACAGTCCAAATCTTGAATGGACCAAACATTGACACCGTCCGGTCAATGGAAGGCGCGGCGAAGGTCGTGGACGTGATCCACCAGCGGGTGCAGGCGAAATGGGTAATTGCTCTTTTCCTCGTTCTGATGCTGGTTGGCGGTGGGACGATAATATTTGCCTCCTGGACGCTCCTGCGATTTGGTTTGAGCTATCTCGGCTGAATTTAGTTGCGCTGCTCCTCGATCAAAGGTTAAGTTCCCGCTATGTTCCCCCTGACCGAAGAACTCCCCGAAGGCGCAATCGATCTCCTCGCCTCGGCCCGCGGACGGAAGTTCGGTACGATCCTCGCCGACCCGCCGTGGCAGTTTCAGAACCGCACGGGCAAAGTCGCGCCTGAGCATAAGCGGCTCAATCGCTATGGTACGATGGCGCTCGACGAGATTTGCGCTCTGCCGGTCGACGACATCGCCGCCGATCCGTCGCACCTCTATTTGTGGGTCCCCAACGCGCTGCTCCCCGACGGCCTCAAGGTGATGGAGGCGTGGGGCTATCGCTACATCTCCAACATCATCTGGCACAAGGTGCGCAAGGACGGTGGCTCGGACGGGCGCGGGGTCGGTTTCTACTTCCGCAACGTCACCGAAATCCTGCTGTTCGGCGTACGCGGCAAGAACGCCCGCACACTCGCGCCGGGCCGGAGTCAGGTCAATCTGATGGCGACCCGCAAACGCGAACACAGCCGCAAGCCCGACGAGCAATACAAGATCATCGAGGAGTGCAGCTGGGGACCCCGCCTCGAAATGTTCAGCCGCGGAAAGCGCAAGGGCTGGGAGGCATGGGGCAACCAGGCCGACGACGACTATAAGCCGACCTGGGACACCTACAGCTACAACAGCGCCATGGCGGTCGCGGCGGAATAATGTTCGAGCGTCTGCGCGAGGCTGGCTTCGAAATCGAGATGACCAGCCACGCGCTGGCAATTCTCGAGGTCGACTTTTGCAGCTTGGTAAACGAGATTGAGACAGCGCTGCTGGCGCTCAGCCTGCCCATGACTGAGATTATCGGCGGTGGCGGAGGCGAAGCGAAGATGACGCAACGCTTGCGCCGGGCCTTGGCCGAGGCAGGTTGGCCCAAGCATAATTTTGTCGTGACTAAATCCGTGGACGGCATCGCCAAGGAATCGACCAGTCACGAGATCGACCATGTGCGAAGGACAGATACTGGCGTCGTCGCGTTCGAAATCGAATGGAATAACAAGGATCCGTTCTTCGACCGTGATCTCGAAAACTT
>JANLQP010000212.1:0-2693 GCA_031367895.1 Hyphomicrobiales bacterium | reverse complement strand
CTTTGTGCTCGCATGGCCGCACCAGGAAGCGATGCCGCCAGCGAAACGACGTGGTCTTAACAATGTCGCAGATCTCGGCCGCCTTGCGCACGCTGGCGTGATCGATCATCGCCTTGGCATAGGCGAGCCACATCTCGCGCTTGTGCAGGCCGGCGAGCGGCGTTCCGGTCAGTGCCGTGAACGTGCGACCGCAATCGCAGAGACACATGTAGCGATGCAGCCCGCCGTGTGACCGTAGCGTTTCAGCTGCGTCGCGCCGCAGTGCGGGCAGGCCGCTCCCACCGCAAAGCGCGCCTCGATGATGGCGACGGCGTCGGTGCGTGAGCCGGCCATGGTCGCGCCGAGCACGCGCATCTGCTCCGACGTCAGCTCGCCGCGCCGCGCCAGAAAGGCCTGGAAATGTTGAGGTTGCATCGCGTTTCCCCGAGGTTGCGACCTCAGGGGCATGGGGATGAGCACAAAATTTCCAAACACAGCTTCGGCTATCCTACTCAAGACTCTGACCAACTTGGCCCACACTCACTCCGTTCTCTTCGTCTGCATTTCACTGCAGCGCGTAGACCAGTTCAGGAAGCTGTTGTACGCAAACGCCTTCAGCTGCGCCGATGGATCAATCTCGCAGCCAGACGGAGCCCGGAGATTAGTGAGTCAGGAATCTCGGCTTTGGTCCCGTCCCGGCTTTGGTGGGAATCAGCAAATGGCGTTATCTCCGGCTTGAACCCTCAAACCAAACCGGCGGTTAGAAGCCGCCGGCGGAGACAACGCCATGACCACATCTACAGCAATTGACGAGCAGTCGCCACTGACCGGCGCCGCCTGGCGCGACCAGCTGGAAGCGACCGTGCGCGACCACGTGCGCAGCTTGATCGGGGAGCTTGTCGAGGCCGAACTGTGCGCGTTCCTCGGGCGTGGCCGTTACGTGCGCAAGCCGGCGTCGACCGAGGCGCGAGCGGCAGCAGAAAGACAGGAAGGGCTCGGCGGTGAGGAGCCAGCGGCAGCACCTGAGCCCACACGCGTTGACACCGTCCGTGGCCACCGTAATGGCTGCCGCGAGCGCACGATCATGGGCACGTTCGGCAAGCTAACCGTCAGTGTTCCACGTGCACGTCTCGACAGACCCGACGGCACGACCACCGAATGGGTCAACACGACACTGCCGAAATACCGCCGCCGTACCAAGGAGGTCGATGCGCTGATCGCCGGCGCCTATCTCTCGGGGACCAACACGAGACGCGTCGGACGCGCGCTGGCAAGCCTGTTCAAGGGCGCGGTGTCGAAGTCCGTTGTCAGCCGAGTCTGGCGAAAAATCAAGGCCGACTGGGACAACTGGAACAAGCGCGACCTCGCGAGCGAGGACATCGTGCGCCTGATTCTCGACGGCACGCACGTCAAGGTGCGCATGGACAAGAAGGCGACGGCCGTCTCGCTTCTCGTTGTGCTTGGTATACGTCGCGATGGCCAGAAAGTGCTGCTGGCTGTGAAAAACATGGGCGGCGAGAGCGAGGCCGCATGGAGAACAATCCTCGACGATCTCACCAAACGCGGCATGAAAAAACCGGAACTCGCCATCGTCGACGGCGCGCCGGGTTTGGAGAAGGCGCTGGTTACGCTGTGGTCGGATCTTCCGATCCAGCGCTGCACGGTGCACAAGCTGCGCAATCTGATCGCGCACGCGCCGAAGAAATTCGCCGAGGAGATTGCGGCCGACTACGCCGACATGATCTACGCGGAGAATGCCGCCGCGGTGGCGAAGAAACGCAAGGCATTCTTGAACAAGTGGTTCGTGAAATGCGAGGCCGTCGCGGCGTCGCTGGAAGAGGCCGGCGAGCTGCTGTTCACCTTCACGCGGCTGCCCGTGGAGCAGTGGAAATCGGCGCGCACCACGAACGCCATCGAGCGCCTGCACGAGGAGTTCAAACGGCGCATAAAGACGCAGACGGTGCTTCCGTCGGCGGAAACTGCGGCGATGCTGTTCTGGGCCTTGCTCGCGTCCGGTCAGATCACGCTCCGCAAGGTTGACGGCTGGGCGACGCTGCCGACGCCGCTCGGCAAGCCGATTGACCTCGCTACCTGACCCGATACTCTGACGACGGCCGGAGAACGTGCTTTCGCAATTCCCACCACTCCCGGGACGGGACCAGCGCCCGGTTCGCATCGGCGGTTCCGCATCGTGGCCAGACACAGTGACGGCAGCATTGGATTCAGCCTCGCCGCACCAACGAATGGCGTTGCTGGGTCGGCTGTGGCTTTTAAGCCGCGACGACTACAAGCGCCTCAACATCGAGTCGCCGAGCTACATGGCCAGCGTCTCCACCCCTGGTCGAGGCGACTGGGATCTGCTCCGATCAGGGGTGGACATCATTGACCTGATGATCGGTCTCGACGACTACGCCAAGTCGCTCGGCCTAACCACGCTCGACGACGCGGGGGTACTCGCCCTCGTCCGCGCAACCGCGAAGTGAAGGCGGCACGGGTGGGGCCGCAAGTATCGCGGCCCCGCCACCTGCGTCCGCGCCAATGCCCAACCAACACCTGCAACGGAACCAACGCTATGACCTCGACACTGCCGACCAGTGCGCTCGACAAACCTTCGCACAAATGTCGCACCCGAGTTGCGTGGGGAGCGGACTTGGACGCCATCATGACACACGACACGACGCCATGCGCGCCTGAACAGGTGGCGGGTGCGTTTG
>JANLQP010000190.1:0-4925 GCA_031367895.1 Hyphomicrobiales bacterium | reverse complement strand
TTGGAGCGGGCGAAGGGATTTGAACCCTCGACCCTCACGTTGGCAACGTGATGCTCTACCCCTGAGCTACACCCGCGTCCTGGTTGCGGCTGCCGCCTGCGCGGCACCGCGACCGGGTATATGACGCAAAGCTTAAGGGATTGCAAGCGGCCCTTTCCCGGCTGAGAAAAATCCTCGGCCAAGTGCATGAGCATGCCAGCTTCGACGGGCGAGAGCCGCTTGACGCAGTCCAGGCCGCAATTTTCGATCTTTGCTATGGATCGCAATCTTTCAGCCGGGGAATAACGAGCGGGTTGCGCAGGCGCCACCCCGCACTTAAGTGAAGGCTCGTCCGGTCTGGCCTTCGCCGTCCATCAACGCAAAGACAAAGCAGCCGCTGCCCCATGTCCGCCAATCCACCGCGTCCTGCCAATTCTCCGACCACCCGCGATCAGCTCATGGCCCGACTGGCCGAGCTCGGAATCGATACCGAAACTGTGGAGCACGAGGCCGTCTTCACCGTCGCCGAGAGTGAACGGCTGCATAGCGAGTTGCCGGGCGGACACACCAAGAACCTGTTCCTGAAGGACGGCAAGGACCAGCTCTGGCTGGTCGTCGCGGAAAGCCACACGCCCGTCGATCTGAAAGCGCTGCCGAAGGCGATTGGTTCCGCCCGCCTCTCATTCGGCAAGCCGGATTTGCTGATGGAAGTGCTCGGCGTGACGCCCGGCTCGGTCACGGCGCTGGCGCTCGTTAACGATAAAGCACGGCTCGTCAGCGTTGTGGTCGACGAACGCCTCATGCAGTATGACAGCATCAACTGCCATCCCCTGGTGAACACGGCCACCACCCGCATCGCCCGCGACGATCTCATCGCCTTCATGCGGGCCTGCGGGCACGAGCCCCGTGTGATCAATCTCACCACGGCTTGACGATCAGCTTTCGCGCAGTTCACGCGCACTGGAGAACGACGATGGACTTTGGACAGAAACGCCCCGCTCCTGCCCCGGCCGCCATGGGCGCGCCTGCCGGCGCCGCCGACGTGATCAAAGATGCGACCACCGCGTCCTTCGCCAAGGACGTGATCGAGGCGTCGCGCACCGTGCCCGTGATCGTCGATTTCTGGGCGCCCTGGTGCGGGCCGTGCAAGCAGTTGACGCCGGTGATCGAGAAAGTCGTGAAGGCGCAGGGCGGCAAGGTGCGCCTGGTCAAGATCAACATCGACGAGCATCCGGCGATTGCCGGACAGTTGCGCGTGCAATCGATCCCGATGGTCTATGCGTTCAAGGATGGCCGTCCGGTCGATGGTTTCCAGGGCGCGCAGCCTGAAAGCGCCGTCAAGCAGTTCGTCGAGGGACTGGTCGGCGCCGATGACGGCGCGCCGGATCTCGAGCACGCGCTTGCCGAAGCCGCCAAGGTGTTCGACGCCGGCGACGTGCAGACGGCCGCCGAGATCTACGCCGCCGTGATCGAGGAGGATCGCGCCAACGTCGCGGCGCTGGCTGGCCTCGCCAAGTGCTACGTCAAGACCGGCGATCTCGAGAAGGCCGAGCAGACGCTGTCGCTGGTACCGCCCGACAAGCTGACCCACCAAGCCGTCGCCAGTGTGAAGGCTGCCATCGACCTCGCCAAGCTCGGCCAGAAGACCGGGGGTGACACGGCCGGGCTCAAAGCCAAGATCGCGGCCAACCCGGCTGATCATCAAGCGCGCATCGATCTGGCGATTGCGCTGGCGGCTGCCGGCGACAACGCTGGCGCAGTGACCGAGTTGCTGGAAAGTTTCCGCCGCGACCGCAATTGGAACGAGCAGGCTGCGAGGAAGCAGCTGGTGCAATTGTTCGAAGCGTGGGGGCCGAAGGATGCCGCAACCCTCGACGGCCGCCGCCGGCTGTCGTCATTGATGTTCTCGTAAAGTGAGGGTGTGTGAAGTCGTGAGATCGTGAAGTCGTGAAGTCGTGAATTGGTGAGTGCGTGAGTTCGTGACGCCGGTTGTAGCGCACATAGTCAGGCAATCACGCGCTCACTTGATCACGACCTATCAAATTCACGCCCCAACGGAATGGACAGTGCATGCGCGCGACCTACCAAGGCATCAACGATCTGCCGGCGGAAATACCGGTGTTTCCGCTCGTTAGCGCGATCCTGCTGCCGCGCGCGACGATGCCGCTCAACATCTTCGAGCCGCGCTATCTGGCAATGGTCGACGCAGCGCTCGGCGGCGATCGCATGATCGGCATGATCCAGCCGGCGGGCGAAGGTGGCGTCACCGGCTCGCCCGAGGGCGGCGAGTCGCTCTGCCGTGTCGGGTGCGCTGGACGCGTCACGGCCTTTCAGGAGCTGGACGACGGGCGCCTGCTGATCGTGCTGAAAGGCATTGCCCGGTTTGTGATTCGCCAGGAGCGGTCCAGCGGCACGCCCTATCGCATGTTCCGCGTCGACTATCAGCCGTTTGCGGCGGACCTCGCGGCTGCCACCGACGAAGCCGATGTCGATCGCGAGAAGCTGCTCGATGTCTTGAAGCGCTTCCTCGACGGACGGCAGGCAACCGCGGACTGGAAGCAGATCGGCGCCACCGGGACGGAACAACTGGTCAACTGGCTCTCCGTCGCAAGTCCGTTTGAGCCGAAGGAAAAGCAGGCGCTGCTCGAAGCGCCGGGCCTGAAGCAGCGCGCAGAGACCCTGATCGCGCTGGCGGAAATGGAACTCGCAAGCAGTGGAACTACCGGCGGCGGCGGGTCCGGCCGGGTGCAGTAGCCGGCGGTGGTTCCGGCCGTGGTTGTTGCGGCCACCCCGACTGTGGACACACCCGTAGGGCAAACGCTACCAGCGTAGCGCCGTTGCAGCAGCAATCGCCGTCGGCCCGCCGTTCGCGAACAGCGCCGCGAGCTTCGTTGGCGAAACGTCGCCGTCCACCATCGTCTCGTCACGGTGAATGCCGGAGACGATGAACATCGCATCGACGCCGGCGCCGGCAGCTGCGGCGAGGTCTGTGCGCACGCTGTCGCCGATGGCCAGGATGCGCGCTGACGGGACGGTCGACGACCGCAGCCGTTCCGCGACGCCCTTCGCGGTGTCGTACGCGAGCGCATGCGGCTTGCCGGCCCAGATCACCTCGCCGCCCATCTCGGCGTAGAGCGCGCCGATGGCGCCGGCGCACGGCAGCAGGTCATCGCCCACGTGCACTGCGAGATCAGGATTGGCACAGACGAACGCGAGCTTGCGCGCGCGCGCTTGTTCCAGCAGCGGGCGGTAATGCTCCGCCGTCTCCTGGCGGTCGTTGACGAGGCCGGTACAAGCGATAGCGTCGGCGTCGCGCACATCGTCCGATCTGCCGGGCAGCGCCGCGAAGAACGCCGCGTCGCGCTTTTGTGGGCCGATACCATGAATACGCCGCCAGCCGCGCTCAGCGATAACGCCGAGTGCCAGATCGCCTGAAGACACGATCGCGTCCCAGGCGTCGCGCACGACGCCTTTTTGGTCGAGCACGCGCGCCACGGTTTCGCCCGGCATCGGCGCGTTGGATACGAGCACCACCGTGCCGCCGTTGGCGCGAAACCTTGTCAGCGCCACGTTGGCCGCATCGAACGCTCGGACGCCGTCGTGCACGACGCCCCAGACGTCGCAGAACAGCACATCGTAACGGCCGAGCAGGTCGCCGCAGGCGATGATGATCGGCGGAACCGACGCTGCGTTCATGCTGGCTCTTTCGTTTTCGCCGGTGCACCGAAGCGTTTCTCGATGTAGTCCTCGACCACGACCTTGAAGTCCGCCGCGATGTTGGCGCCGCGTAGTGTCATCGCCTTCCTGCCGTCGATGAAGACGGGGGCTGCCGGGTTCTCGCCCGTACCCGGCAGCGAAATGCCGATGTCGGCGTGTTTCGATTCGCCGGGACCGTTGACGATGCAGCCCATCACGGCAAGGTTGAGTGCCTCGACGCCTGGGTACTTGGCGCGCCATTCCGGCATGCGCTCGCGGATCATGGTTTGGACATCGCGAGCAAGCTCCTGGAACACGGTGGACGTGGTGCGCCCGCAACCGGGGCATGCCGCAACGATGGGAAGGAACGAGCGCAGCCCCATCGTCTGCAGCAGTTCCTGCGCCGCCTGCACCTCGAGTGTGCGGTCGCCACCCGGCTCCGGCGTCAAGGAATAGCGGATGGTGTCGCCGATGCCGGCCTGCAGCAGGATCCCCATGGCCGCGGACGATGCGACGATGCCCTTCGAGCCCATACCGGCTTCGGTGAGGCCGAGATGCAGCGCATAGCGGCAGCGGTCGGCCAGCATTGTGTAGACTGAGATCAGGTCCTGCACCGCCGAGACCTTGGCCGAGATGATGATGCGGTCGGCGGGGAGCCCCAGTTCCACCGCGCGATCGGCCGACATCACGCCCGATTGCACGATCGCCTCGTGCATCACGGCGCGCGCGGCCTTGGGCTTCGCGGTTTTGGCGTTCTCGTCCATCAGATGCGTCAGCAAGTCCTGATCGAGCGAGCCCCAGTTGACGCCGATACGCACGGGCTTCCCGTACTTCAACGCCAGATCGATGATCGACGAGAACTGGCGGTCCTTCTTGTCCTTGAAGCCGACGTTGCCGGGGTTGATGCGGTACTTGTCCAGCGCTTCGGCGCAGGCCGGATTCTCCGTCAACAGCGTGTGGCCGTTGTAGTGGAAGTCGCCGACGATGGGCACGCGCACGCCGCGCTTCGAGAGTGCATCGCGGATATGCGGCACGGCCTTCGCGGCCTCGTCGCGGTCGACGGTAATGCGCACGATCTCGGAGCCGGCGCGGGCGAGCGCTGCGATCTGCGCGACCGTGCCGGCGATATCGGCCGTGTCGGTATTGGTCATCGACTGTACGACGACGGGCGCACCGCCCCCGACGACGACATCGCCGACCTTGACCGCGGTCGTCATCCGGCGCTGGCTCTGGAGCGTGCTCATGTTCCG
>JANLQP010000185.1:0-2755 GCA_031367895.1 Hyphomicrobiales bacterium | reverse complement strand
AAAGATTGGCTGTGCCGTTTCGCTTGTACCCGTCGTCGTGGCGCGCCGGTTGCCCCGGCCGCATCGGCTCAGGCGTGCGGCTCTCGGCGACCAGTTGCTTGCTGGTTTCATCGAGGCAGACCAGCGGGCGCGCCGGGTCATGCGGACGCGTATAGACGTCGAGCACGTCCTCCATCGCGGCGACGAAGGCGGCGTTTGCCTCCGTCAACGAGTACGTGAGCCGCGCCCGGGTGATCGGCATCTCATGGCCGATCCGGCCTGACATCAGCGATGCCGAACTGGAGCGGCGGCGAGCTTCTCTGCCGGCACCAAGGAGTCGAGCTTCTCGACGGCACTCGTCGCGACGCCGCCGATCGAGCCCTTTGCAGCGTTCGCGACCGCCTCGCCGACGCGCTTGCCGAATGAGCCGCCCCACTTCTCGCCGAGGCTGCCGAGATGATCGAGCAGACCCGCCGCTTGCGCCTTGATCGCATCGAAGGCCTTGATCGTCTCCTTCTCGGCCGCGCCAGCGCCACCCGTGAACGCGCTCGCGAGGCTGTCACCGAAGGAGGAGAACGCGGCCGCGGCACCACTGACCGCCGCCGTCAGCGCCTCGCCAACGGGCGCGGCGGCCGCCTGCATCTCGCCCGTCGCCTTGGCCCAGTTCTGCTGCGCGGAGGCAACGGCCTGGTTGAACTGCGAGGGGTCGGCGACGATGTCGAACTTCATCGTCGCGCCGGCGGTCGTTGCTGCCATTGTTCCGTGCTCCTCCGGCTGCCCACGTCGCAGCCGCCGCCCGTCAGGTGTCCGGGTACAGGCGTTTCAGCTCGTCGATCCGCTGGCGTGTCATGCCGGCGGGGCCGGCTGTCACGCCCTTCGACTCGAGATAACCGGCGAGCGCGGCGTCATACTCGATCAGCGTCATGGACCAGAATTCGCGGGGGCTGTGCCTGAGGTGGCCGAGCCCGAACCGCATCGCGCGCGCGAGGTACTCAGCGATCGTCAGCTCGCGCGCGTCGGAGGGTCCGCGGTTGCATCATCCTCGCCGGCAGGCCGGACCTTGAGCAGGCCCGCCATCAGGTCTCGGTAATCCTGCCAGTGGACGCGCCGCAGCGCGGCGGCGTCGACCTCGATGTCGTTGCCAGCGAGGATCGCAGCGAGGATCGGCAGCATCTGCGCGGGCATGTACGAGAGCATGCTCTGGCCGACATCGGCGAGCGTCACGGCCTTGACCGCCTCGGCGACGCGCGCGAACGCGTCGATCGTCATGGCCACGGTGTAGCTCTTGCCGCCGATCTCGATGTCGACCTCGCCGCGGTATTTGTTTGCCATTTGCTTGGTCCTTCGGAACCGCTGCGGTTTAGACGCTCGTGAACGTAATGGCGCCGGCGCTGTCGAGCTTGAAGTCGTACTGGACTTCCTTGTCGTGCGGGCCTTGGTACTGGCACTGCGTCACCTGGAAGAGGCCCTGGAATGTGCCGAGGCCCGGCACGATCGCCTGCCACTGCTTGATGGTGCCGTCGAGAAGCGATTGCAGCACCGCGTTCTCGGTCACGCTGTCGTTGAAAACGCCGCGGCCCGAGATCGTGCCCTTCTTGATGCCGGCGCCGGCGAGCAGCTCGCGCCACTTGTTCGTCGAGTCCTGGTTGGTCACCTCGACCGTCTCGGACGAGAACTGAATGTCTTTGGTCTGGATCGCGGCAACGGTGGTGAATGTCGGCCCGCCGGTGGCGGCGGTGTCCATTTTGAGCAGCATGTCGCTGCCCTTCTGATAGGGCATTTTTCTTGGTCCTTCGGTTGCCCACACGCAACCGGACCGTGGATACGGTCAGGCCTGTGCGGATGGTTGATGTTCACGCGCCGGATGCGCCAGTGGGCATCCGAAGGCGCTACCCACACGTGACTGCGCGGAAACGCATAACGCCGTGATGCGAATAGCCGTCCGGGTCTCGGGACGTCTCTTTGAATTCCTGCCGGATCTGCACGCAGCTGCCGGCCGAGAGCGTCAGCGCCTGCTCGTGTAGCGCGGCGCGTACAGCCGCCATGATCCGTTTGACTTCGAGCGTCGTCGGCTTCTCGGACCAGGCGTGCAGCGTGATCGTGTGCTCCTGCGCGTCAACCAGCGCCGAGGCATAGTCGGTCGCCGTCTCGTCGCCGATCACGACGTAGGGCGGCAGCGCGCCGGCAGCGACGTGGTCGTAGACGTGGCCGTCGCCGATCAGCGCGGTCAGGGCACCGTCGCCGCTGAGCTTGGCGTAGATCGCTGAGAACAGCTCGACGGACCGATCGGCCATTTAGCGCTGTGCCTTCTCTGCAAACCGCGTCATCGCCGTGGTCACGGCGCCTCGAATGAGATCGCCGATCCGCGCCCTCTGTGCCTCGAATGCGGGCATCATGAACGGGCGCGCCTGCATGCGCCGGGTGCCGTACTCGAGGTGGATGGCGTAGGCCGAGCGTGCCTCGACCCAGGCTTTGGTGCCCTGTGCGTCGGCGACGATCGACGAGATGAGTTTGCCCGTGTCGGTCGCCGGCGCCTCGCCGGGCGCCGACGCTTGGTGCGGGACGCGCGACTCGGTCGGGAAGACGCCGCCGGTCGATTTGTTGGTCGCGAACCGCGTGGTGTAGATGCGCCCGGATTTGGCGCCGCGCGCGATCCGCTGCTTGGCGTCGTTGGCCACCAGCATCGCCGCGCCCTTCATCGTCGCTTCGAGCGCCCGCTTCACCTCGGCCTCGAGGAAACGAAGGTCGAGGTCCGGCGGCGGCGTGATCTCGATCC
>JANLQP010000171.1:0-13694 GCA_031367895.1 Hyphomicrobiales bacterium | reverse complement strand
ACTTTCAAGCAGGCCGACCTTCAAGCAGGCCGACCTTCAAGCAGGCCGACCTTCAAGCAGGCCGACCTTCAAGCAGGCCGACCTTCAAGCAGGCCGACCTTCAAGCAGGCCGACCTTCAAGCAGGAAGGGTATCAGCGCGGCCAGCGTTGCGTCCGGCGCCTCTTCCGCAAGGAAGTGACCGCTCTCGATTGGCCCGCCACGCACATGCGGGCACCACGCCGCCCAGGTCTCCAGCGGTTTGTTGACGAAGCCACTCTTGCGTTCTGCACCCCACAGCGCCAGCATCGGCATGGTGATGCGTTTGCCGGCTGCCTTATCCTTGGCGTCAAGATCTGGATCGAACGCGGCGCCGGCGCGATAATCCTCGCAGGTGGCGTGGATTACCGAAGGCTTCGAGAACGCCTGCCGGTAGTGTGCGAGCGCACCTGGATCAAACGCCGAGAGATCCCTCGCCCGCGTCCATTGCGATAACAGGTAATCCAGGAAATAGACCGGATTGGCGCCGATCACGTCCTCGGGGAAGGGCGCTGGCCGGGCCAGGAACGCCCAATGGAACCGGCCGATGGCGTTGGCTTTGTTCATGTCGGTCCAGGCATCGAGCGTTGTCACGATATCGAGGGTCGCCAGCCGCTCGACACGCTCGGCATGGTCGAGTGCCAGCCGGTAGCCGACACGGGCGCCGCGATCATGACTGACGATGCCAAAACGTTTGTGGCCGAGCTGCTCCATGACCGCGACGAAATCCTGCGCCATCGCGCGTTTCGAATAGGGCGTGTGCTCGGCGTCGGTTTTCGGCCCCGTGCTGTCGCCGTAGCCGCGAAGATCCGGAATGACCAGCGTGAAATGTTTCGCCAGAGCCGGGGCGATCTTGTGCCAGCACGCGTGCGTCTGCGGATAGCCGTGGATCAGCAGCAGCGGCGGCCCGGAACCACCGATACGCGCGAAAATTTCCGCGCCCGCCGTCTTGAAGCGGCGTGACTGGAAGCCTGGGTAGAGGTCGGGCAGCGCGGTCATGTTCAAGCTCCGGAGTTTTGGGCGCGAAGAAACGGCAGGGCGTGCTCGAGCAGCTCGCGCGGACGCTCCTCGGCAATAAAATGGCCACAGTCGATGGTAGCGCCGACGACACTGCGGCACCAGGGCCGCCAGAGTCCAAGCGGATCGGCGACGTCAGCGAGCGGGCCGTCCGTCGCCCACAGCAGCATGGTCGGGCATTCGATCCGGCGGCCGGCGGCGCGCGCCATCTCGTCGTCGGCAAGGTCACAGCCCGAGCCGGCGCGAAAGTCCTCGCATGTTGCGTGCATGCGATCGGGGTCGGCGAAATAGGCCTGGTAATCCGACAGCGCGCGCCGGTCGATCTCGGCGAGCGAGCGCGACTTGGTTCCGCGCTTGAAGCGGCCTTCGACCCAATCGGCGGGATCGCGGCCGATCAGCGTTTCAGGCATCGGCGCCGGCTGCGCCAGGAACGCCCAATGGAACATTTTCAGCCGCACCTTCTGGTTGGCCGACGACCATTGATCCGCTGTCGTTAGGATATCCAGCACAATCAATCGCTCGACCTGATCCGGCAACGCCATGGCCATGCGGTAGGCGACACGGGCGCCGCGATCGTGGCCGATGATCGAATAGCGACGATGGCCGAGCGAATGCATGAGCTTGATCATATCGGCGGCCATCGTAAGCTTGGAGTATGGCCGGTGCTCCAGATCGCTCGGTGGGCACGAGCTGCGTCCGTAACCGCGCAAATCAGCCGCGACAACGGTGAACGATTTCGCCAGCTCCGGCGCCACGCGGTGCCACATGGCGTGTGACTGGGGATAACCGTGCAGGAGCAAAAGCGCCGGCCCACGCCCGCCGACCCGCGCGTGAATGGTCGCTTCGCCGGTGTCGATATTGCAGGTGGCAAAGCCCGGAAAGAGATCGGCGGCTGCCATACTTGTTCCCCGGCTGAAAGATAGAGACCTATCGAACACATCGAAAACCGGGCCGATGCCTCGTGCATCGGCTTCCACCCGGCGACACCGGTCGACGTGTTGGTTGTGGCCGGAGACATTTCTCAGCCGGGGAATGGGCATCAGCCCTTGCCCTCACGGGCAATCGCGCGCCAGCCGATGTCACGGCGGCAGAAGCCCGCCGGCCAGTCGATGCAGTCGATGGCGGCGTAGGCGCGCCGCTGCGCCTCGGCCACGGTCTTGCCGCGCGCGGTGACGTTGAGCACGCGGCCGCCGTCAGCGAGAACGCGCGCGCCATCGCGCTTGGTACCAGCGTGGAAAATCTCGACGCCATCGACCTTCGACGCGGCTTCGAGGCCCTTGATCTCGGTGCCACGCTGATAAATTCCGGGGTAGCCATTTGCGGCCATGACGACGGTCAGCGCCACGTCGTCGGACCATCTGAGGTCGAAGGTCTTCAGCACGCCGTCGGCGGTTGCGAGCAGCGCTGCCAGCAGATCGGACTTCAGCCGCAGCATCAGCACTTGCGTTTCCGGATCGCCGAACCGGACGTTGTATTCGATCAGTTGCGGGCCTTGGTCCATGATCATCAGGCCGGCGAACAGAACGCCCTTGAACGGCGTGCCGCGCTTGGCCATGCCGGCAACCGTCGGGCGGATGATCTCGGCCATGACGCGCTCGACCATCGCCGGGGTCATCACGGGCGCTGGCGAATAGGCGCCCATTCCGCCAGTGTTCGGCCCCGTATCGCCGTCACCGACACGCTTGTGGTCCTGCGCGGCGACGAGCGGCAAGACGCTCATCCCGTCGCAGAGCGCGAAGAAGCTCGCCTCCTCGCCGTCGAGGAAGGCTTCGATTACGACTTCGGCGCCAGCTGAGCCGAAGGCGCCGGCGAAGCAAGCGTCGATCGCGGTTTCAGCCTCGCCCCGCGTCATCGCGACGACGACGCCCTTGCCGGCAGCGAGACCGTCGGCCTTGACCACGATCGGCACCGGTTGTGCGGCCAGGTAGGCGTGTGCGCTGGCCTTGTCCTTGAAACGGCCATAGGCGCCGGTCGGGATCTTGAACGCGGCGCACAGATCCTTGGTGAAGCCCTTCGATCCCTCGAGCTGGGCTGCAGCCTTCGACGGCCCGAAGTGCTTGATTTTCGCCGCTGCCAGATCATCCGCCAGTCCAGCCACCAGCGGCGCTTCCGGCCCAATGACGACGAAATCGATTTTGTTCGTGCGGCAGAACTGGATGATCGCGCCGTCATCGCCCGCGTCGAGTGCGACGCAGGTCGCAACCTCGGCGATGCCTCCGTTGCCGGGTGCGCAGTAGAGCTTCGTCAGCAGCGGGCTCCCGGAAATGGCCCAGGCCAGCGCGTGCTCACGGCCGCCGGATCCGATCAGCAGGACATTCATGGGTGCGTGTTCCCGGAAAACCGTTGGATATGTCGGCCTCGCCGGCCGAGATTCGGCCGCCTTGATGTATCATTTAACCTTGTCCGTACCAAAGGAGCAGGATTCGTGGCTGAGCCAGCCCGTGCCGCCCGCGCCGGCGCCAATGTCGCCGAACTCACCGTGTCCGAGCTTTCCGGCGCCATCAAACGCGCGCTGGAGGACGGTTTCGGCTACGTGCGCCTGCGCGGAGAGATCTCCGGTTATCGCGGTCCGCACGCCTCCGGCCACTGCTATTTTGCTTTGAAGGACGACAAGGCCAAGATCGACGCCGTGATCTGGCGCGGCGGCGTCCAGAAGCTCAAGTTCCGGCCCGAGGAAGGCATGGAGGTGATCGCGCAGGGGCGCATCACGTCCTATCCGGGCTCGTCGAAGTATCAGATCGTCATCGAGACGCTGGAACCGGCTGGCGTCGGCGCGCTGATGGCGCTACTCGAGGAACGCAAGCGCAAACTGACAGCCGAGGGGCTGTTCGCGGACGATCGCAAGCGCAAACTGCCGTTCTGGCCGCAGGTGGTGGGCATCGTCACGTCACCGACCGGCGCCGTCATTCGTGACATGCTGGCGGGCTTCAACGAGCGCTGCCCGACGCGGGTGATCGTGTGGCCGGTGCGCGTGCAGGGCGAAACCAGCGCCGCCGAGGTCGCCGCCGCGATTCGCGGCTTCAACGCGCTCGTCCCCGGTGGCCGTGTGCCGCGTCCCGAAATCCTGATCGTGGCGCGCGGTGGCGGCAGCCTCGAAGACCTCTGGGGCTTCAACGAGGAAATCGTCGTCCGTGCAGCAGCCGAAAGCGACATTCCCTTGATCTCGGCCGTCGGCCACGAAACCGATTGGACGCTGATCGATCTCGCTGCCGACGCGCGCGCGCCGACGCCGACCAAGGCCGCGGAATGGTCGGTGCCCAAGCACGCCGAGCTGTTGCTGCGCAACGGTGAACTTGGCCAGCGCCTGGTCTCGCGCACCATCCGCCGGTTGGAGGAAGCACGCGCCCACTGGCGTGCAGCCGCGCGTGGCTTGCCCCGGCGCGAGGACCTGCTGGCATTGCCGCGGCAACGCTTCGACGCGGCGGAGAAGCGCCTCGGCCGCGCGTTGTTCGCGAACACACAGGCGCACGGCAAGCGGCTCGCGCGCATTGCGCCGCGGCTGCAACCGCGCCTTGTCACGCTGCGCATCGAGCGTGCGCAGGACCGCGTCGACCGGCTCGGCGCCACGGCCCGCGATGCGCTCGGACGTGGCGCCGCGCAACGCCGCGCCCGCCTCGAACGCTTGATGGGTCGGCTGCGACCAAGTGCGCTGGCGCAGCGGATCGGGCGCGGCAACGAGCGGCTCGACAATCTCGCGCAGCGCGCGCGGCAGGCGATGCTCGGGCGCGTCGAACGGCGGCGGCGGGCGCTCGACGCCCACGCTCAGATGCTGACCTCGCTCAGCTACCAGAGCGTGCTGAAGCGCGGTTTCGCGCTGGTCCGCGACGAGCACGGCCAGTCGATCCGCTCGGTGCAAGCGGCAGCCGGACGGCGCCTCGACATCGAGGTCGCCGATGGCCGTTTCGGCGCCACCGCCGACGGCACACCACAGGCGGCAACGGGCGGGCCCAGCGGTACGACGAGCGCGGAGCCCAGTCCACCACAGCCAACCTCACCGTCGATCCGCACCCCGCGCCGCCGCACCGACCCCAGCGGCGGCCAGGGCTCGTTGTTTTGAGGGGGGCTGCACGTAGGGAGCACAAGCACATGCGCCGTGCACGGATGCCGTGTTCGATCGGTGCAATGCGGTTTCGCCTTGTGCACCTGAGCAGCGACGCTGTTCACCGTGCCGCAGCGTGGTCGCATGGAGATGCTTTGCAGGCGCGGGGCGAATAGCTAATGTGGCGCTGACTTTGCGAGGGAGCGATGCCGCGATCGAAGGGCGCCGCTACTTTATCCCCGACAGCCTTCGTGCAACAGCCTTTCGGACCAGGAGCGACGGTGGCTTTAATGAACAAGTTCGAGCGGCTGTTCGGGCTCAAGGGTGAGGCGCGGGTGCGCTTTCTCGACGGCGAGTACCAGGTCGTGTCGCCGGGCGATTTCGTCGTCTGCGCAATCACCGGCCAGCAGATCGCGCTGCCGGACCTGCGTTACTGGAACGTCGAGTTGCAGGAAGCTTACGCCACGGCGGATGCGTCGTTGCAGCGGTATAAGGAACTGCGCCAACGCCGTCGCACCGGCCCGCCGCCCTCAGGGCAATAAGCTCAGGCCGATACGCTCAAGCCGATAAACCGCGCGTCCGCGCAACCAGCGCAGCCTCGATCAGCCTTTGCAGCCGCTGCTGCTCCGACTGAGTAAAAACCATCTTGATCATGATCGGGCGCGATTGCGCCTTCAGGGCGCGCTGCTCGGTCCGCGATGCATCGAGGCGCACCCAGTCCTTCTCCGTCGTTGCGAGCACAGCGCCAGCAGCCCTCGCCGCCGCCAGAATTTCCGCGGCCTCACGCTCCGAGAACGGGTGGTGATCGGGAAAGGTGATCTCGCGCACGACGCTGGCGCCGAGCGAGCGCAGCAGCCCGAAGAAACGTTGCGGCGCACCGATCGCGCAGTAGGCAACGACCGGCTCGGCATCGAGCCACGACAAGTCGCCGTCCGGCACGGTTGTAGCGTCGAGCACGGAGCCGTTGAAATGCTGCCGGAACCAGGCGCCCGCGTCGGCAGCCCCGACCTCGGCATGCGCGGGGTGGTTGATCACCACCGCATCGACGCGTGGCAGCTGCGCCGCCAGCGGCGCCCGCAGCGGACCCGCCGGAATGACACGGCGGTTGCCGATGCCACGACGGCCATCGACCACGGCGATCGTCAGGTCCTTCCGCAATGCAGGATTCTGCAGGCCATCGTCCATGATGATGACGTCGGTCGCCTGGCCGGTCGCGGCAATGGCGCGAGCGCCAGACGCTCGGTCGCGCGCCAGCGTGACCCGCGCATGACGGGCCAGCAGCAGCGGCTCATCGCCGACGTCACCGGCGCTATCGTGTTCAACGTCAACCCGATGCGGGCCCTTGAGGCGGCCACCATAGCCGCGCGTGAGGAACACGGGCGTGCGCCCCATGCGCTGCACCGTCGCCGCGATGTGCAGCGACAGCGGCGTCTTGCCGGTGCCGCCAGCCGTGAAGTTGCCGATGCAGATGACGGGGATGCCGACGTCGATGGGCTTGGTCCCGGCCCAGCGCCGCTCGGCGATATGGCCCCAAAGCTTCGCCGCGGGCATCAGCAGGCGTGCTTGCCACGCGTCGCCTGGCCCGTACCACCAACTCGGCTCGTCAAGACGCACGCGCGATGTCTCCGGTCGCGGCGAGGCTAGTCACGGCGTGGCCAGACTCTGGCACCAGAGGCAACAGCGCTTCCAGCGTGCGTTCCAGCGCGCCACCGAGCTCAGCCAAAGCGGCAGACGCATTGCGCTGCGACCCGTCCAGCCGCCGCTTGTCGGTCAGCAGCGCTGCCACCTGCTCGGCGATCTCGGCCGCCGTGCGCACCTCCACCGCGCCACCCTTCGCCAGCAGCGCCTCGTAGGCATCCTCGAAGTTGTGCCAGCTCGGCCCGGTCAGCACGGCCGCGCCATGCCGGACCGCCTCGATCGGGTTCTGGCCGCCGTGATCGATCAGCGAGCCGCCGATGAACGCAACAGGCGACGCCGCGTAGAGCGTGCCGAGTTCACCGATGGTGTCGGCGATGTAGATCTCCGTGCGCGCTCCAGGTCCCTCGCCGAGCGAGCGCTGCGCGACCACGAACCCCTCGGCCTGCATGGCCGCCGCGAGCGAGGGCCCGCGCTCGGGATGCCGAGGCGCGATGATCGTGACAAACCCCTCCAGCCGGTTGCGCAGCATGCGATGCGCGGCGGCGATAATCCGCTCCTCGCCGTCGTGGGTACTGGCGGCGACGAAATGCGGCCGGCCGGCCAAGGCGGTGTCGAGCGCCGCGAGTGCAGCCATGTCGACCGGCAGCGCGGGCGCATCGATCTTCAGATTGCCGGACGACCGCGCGGACATCGCACCGAGCGCGGCGAAGCGTTCCGCGAAAACCTGGCTCTGCGCAAGCACGGTGCCGAACCGCCCGAACAATGCCCGCGCGAGACGCGGCCGCTTCTGCCAGCGCTCGAACGAGGCCTCCGACATCCGCCCGTTGACGAGCGCCAACGGCACGCCGCGGCTGCCGGTCTCGACGATCAGGTTCGGCCAGATCTCCTGCTCTGTGAAGACGGCGAGGTCCGGCCGCCAATGGTCGAGGAACCGGCCAACGAGCTGTGGCGCATCGAGCGGCACATACTGATGGATCGCGTGCGCGGGCAGGCGCGGGCCGATCGCGCGGGCCGAGGTCACGGTGCCCGTGGTCAGAAGCACAGTCAGGCCCGGCCGGCGCACGCCAAGTGCTGTGACGAGCGGCAATACCGAGTTTGCCTCGCCGACACTCGCCGCATGCACCCAGACGAGGGGGCCTTCCGGCCGCGCACGACCGGCGACGCCGAGGCGCTCGCTTTTGCGGCGCGGGTCCTCTTTGCCGCGTCTTTCGCGCATGCGCAGGATAAGGCTTGCCGCTGGCCGTGCGATGCGCGTCAAGGCTCGGTAGGCGGTCAATTCAAATGCACCCGCTGGCGGGGCTGCCCTGGCGGCGCCAAACCCTCGCCCATCCCCAGGCACGTCGGAACGGTTCGGTTGGCTCGGCATCGGCGTCGCTATCCCGTCAGCGCTGCTTGCCGCGGCCACTTCGGCACGGCAGCGAATTTGAACACTTGGACTGTCGCATACCCTGCCGAATCGGCCAACTGTATGCCCGTTCCGATTAGAGGGGGTCATTGGTCATGGCACGGCCAATTGTTGCGCCCCAACGCAATTGCGCCGCGTTGGTGACGAGGAATTGTACGCAGGGGACTTGCCAAGCCCGCCCGGCGCACCTTATTCCCCGCACGAACGCTTCTGGCAGATGACGCACGAGAACAAACGAGGACGCCGCCTGAAGGCCATGCAGAAGTTCGCCAAACAGCAACGCCGGCAGATGCGCCATCTCGTGCGCGGCTGGCGCTCGGCGATCGTCGATCGGACGCCGCATTGGATGCGCCGCACGCTAGGTCCAGGTGTGCTCTATGCGGACATGCTGCTGGTCGACCATGGCGTGTTCCGGTTGTTCTACTTGAACCGGCACAAGCTCGGCAAGGCCGCCTGGCGGGCAGCACAACCGGCTCCGCACCAGATCAAGTCCGCGGGTCGCCTCGGCGTGCGCACCATCGTCAACCTGCGCGGCGAACGCGTTTGCGGCGGCTACTGGCTGGAAGAGACCGCCTGCGCCCGGCACGGCCTGAAACTCGAGAACTATCAGGTGCGCTCGCGTGCCGCACCTAGCCGCGACGAAGTGCTCGGCGCCCGCGATCTCTTCCGCCGCATCGACTACCCGATCCTGATGCACTGCAAATCGGGCGCCGACCGCGCCGGGCTGATGAGCGCGCTTTACCTGATTACGATGGAAGGCGTGCCGGTTGGCGAGGCGAAGGCGCAGCTGGCGCTGAAGTTCGGCCACATCCGCCAGTCGGATACCGGCATCCTCGACTATTTCTTCGAACGCTATTTGGCCGACAGCGCGCAGCGGCCGATGCCATTTTTCGACTGGGTGGCGAACGTCTACGATGCCGACGAATTGAAGCGCAGCTTCGCCGCCAAGGGCTGGGCCAACGTCATCACCAACAAGATCCTGCGGCGGGAATGACGGCTGGTCCCCTGCGTTATCTCGGACGCGTCACTTCATCGGCACAGTCTTGTCGACCATGATCGCATCGGTCGACAGCTTGCAGCGCACCGCGATCACTTCGACTCCAGCCTTGACCGCCTTGTCGTAAGCCTCGCCATAGCGGGCATCGACATCACGGGCGAGCGAGAGCGACTTGGCGTCATTGCGCTGGATCAGGTACACCATCACGGCGCGGTGGCCCTCGCGCACCATGTCCGCCATTTCGGCCAGATGCTTGGCGCCGCGCTCGGTCACGCTGTCGGGAAACTCCGCGAACCCGACCTTGCGCATCATGTGCACGTTCTTGATCTCGACGTAGCAGAGCCCTTTCGCGGGATCTTCGAGCAGCAGATCGATGCGGCTGTTCTTGCCGTACTTCACTTCGCGGCGGAGGTTCGCGTAGCCGGTGAGTTCCTTGATGCGGCCCGCTTCCACCGCTTCCGCCATCAGCTTGTTCGGATGTCCCGTATTGATGCCGACGAGTGTTGGCCCCTTGCCGAGGTCGGCCTCGACCATCTCCCAAGTGTGCTTGTATTTCCGCGTCGGGCTGTCCGACGTCGAGAGCCAGACGGTGAGGCCCGGCTCCTTCAGTCCCATCATCGAACCCGTGTTCGGGCAGGTCGCGGTCACCGTCTCGCCGCTGTCGAGCACCACGTCGGCCAGGAAACGCTTGTAGCGCTGCACCAGCTTGCCGCGGAGCAGAGGGGCCGGGAATTGCATGGGCGTTCCTCCAGCGAAATCACGCGATTTCCGCGAGCAGGCACTTCAGCGTGCCGTAATCGAAGCGGCCTTCGAGCGCCGAATGCGCCGGGCCGAGCTTGCCCGAATCGACGGTACCAAGCCGTTCGAACACGGCCAGGATCTCATCCACCTCGGCCTCGTCGAGCTTGAGCACGGCACGCGCCTCGACCAGGCCAGCCTCGATCGCCTCGGCGAAATGGCCGAGCACGGTGGACACCTCGAAGCCGCGCTCCTTGGCGATAGCGTCGCAATCTCGACCTTCCAGATGCAGTGCCAGCGTCTGGTTGACCGTCGCCGATAGCCTATTCTGCAACATCGGATGCTTCTTGAAACGCTGCACGACCTCGATCAACGGGGTCCCATAACGCGCGATCTTGCGGTCGCCGAGGCCGTTGATGCCGGCGAGATCGCCAGCGTTCTGCGGGCGTTTCTGCGCGATCTCGGCGAGTGTGCGGTCGTGGAAGATGACGAACGGCGGCACGTTGGCTTCGGACGCGAGCTTCAAACGCAGCGCCTTCAACGCCTGGAACAAAGCCTCGTCGTCGGAGCCCAGCGCCGTGCTCGGCTTGCCTGTCTTGCCGGGCTTGCCCCCGCGCTTGGTCAGTTCCACTGCGGCCGGCGGCTTGCGCGTCGCGAATTTCTGCTCGCCGCGCAGCAATGGCCGTGCGCTCTCCGTCAACACCAGCGTGCCGTAACCCTCATCGTCGGAAGTCAGATGCCCGGCTGCTACGAGCTGGCGGAACAGCACGCGCCATTCGGCAGCAGCCACATCCTTGCCGATGCCGTAGACCGAAAGCCGATCGTGGCCATTGCGCGCGATCCGGTCGTCGGCCTTGGCGGTCAACACATCCACGACGTAGCCGACGCCGAACCGCTGGCCCGTGCGATAGACGGCCGAGAGCGCCTTCTGCGCCAAGGTCGTGCCGTCGACGGTTGCCGGCGGTGCCAGACAGTTATCGCAGTTACCGCAGGGCTTATCGACGGTTTCGCCGAAGTAGCTGAGCAACGCCTGCCGCCGGCAGCCGACCATTTCGGCGAGGCCAATCAGCGAATCCAGCTTACCGCGCTGCACGGCTTTGTGCGCCTCACCCGCCTCCGATTGCGCCAACCATTGGCGTTGCGTGACGATATCCTGCAGGCCATAGGCCATCCAGGCGTTGGCGGGCTCACCGTCACGGCCGGCACGGCCCGTCTCCTGGTAGTACGCCTCGACCGATTTCGGCAGATTGAGATGCGCGACGAAGCGCACGTCCGGTTTGTCGATGCCCATGCCGAAGGCGATCGTCGCGGTGATGATGAGGCCGTCCTCTTTCAGGAACCGCTGCTGCACCTGCCGCCGCTCGTCCGCCGGCATGCCCGCATGATAACCCAGCGCCGGCCGGCCCTTCTGCGTCAGCCACTTCGCGGTTTCCTCGACGTTCTTGCGTGACAGGCAATAGACAATGCCTGCCTCGTCCGCATGCTCGCCATCGATGAACTGCCAGAGCCGTTCGCGGGCGCTGACAGAGCCCATTTCTGCGATTGTGTAGCGAATGTTCGGCCTATCGAAGCTCGACACGAACCGCTTGGCGTTGTCGAGGCGCAGCTCCGTCGCAATCTCCTCGCGCGTCTTCGGATCGGCGGTCGCCGTCAGCGCGATGCGCGGCACGTTCGGGAAGCGCTCGGCGAGGATGCGGAGCTGCCGGTACTCGGGGCGGAAATCGTGGCCCCATTGCGACACGCAGTGCGCCTCATCGATGGCGAAAAGGGCGAGCGTCGTCTGCCCCAGCAGCGACAGCATGCGGTCCTGCACCAGCCGCTCAGGCGCGACGTAGAGGAGGTCCAGCCCGCCCGACACCAAGGATTGCTCGACGTCGCGTTGGGCGCGCAGATCGAGCGTCGAATTCAGGAACGCCGCCTTGACGCCGAGCTCGCGCAGCGCGTCCACCTGGTCCTGCATCAACGCGATCAGCGGCGACACGACGATGCCGGTACCAGCGCGCACGAGCGAAGGGATCTGGTAACACAGCGACTTGCCGCCGCCGGTCGGCATCAGTGCCAGTGCGTCGCCGCCGTTGACGATCGTCTCGATGATATCAGCCTGCTGCAGCCGGAAGCTCTTGTAGCCGAAGATCGATTCCAGAACGCGATGCGCATCGTTCATATCCGGCACCCGAGACGACTGTGCCCCATCCGCCGGCCTGGAACGGCCCACGGTTTGAGGTTTCGGTTTGTCCGCGACAGCCAGCTCCGCGAGATCGCGCGATCGGCCAGCCGGGGAAGTCTTTTGAGCCTTAGCTCTCAAGGCGGACATGTTCAATGCACCGGCTGTTGATGATGGTGCAACCCTAAGGCGATTCGGCGCCCCCATGGCACCCGGAACGACATTGGCCCGCCGCAATGCCGGGGATTGATCGGGCCAGTGCCACACCAAGCGGCGATGACGCCAATATGAACGCCCGGACAGCGACCCGTTCACAGCCGGTTCAGCGATGCGCCGCTAGATTGGGCACAGTTGGACGGTGATTCATGGTTCGCGTAGAGTTCGGGCGCGGTTGCGAAGTGGGCAACCGAAGCGCCATGAAAAAAAGCGCGTCATGCGATCCCGGCCAACGTGAGCCGGTCCGCCCAAATGGGGACGATGGGGACAAAAATGAACACGCTTCGCATAAGTGCCGTCCTAGCCACTGTGATTGGTCTCGGGGCCGCCGGCACGACAGCTGCCCTCGCCCAGGCCAATTGCGACTGGTATGCCAAAACCGCGCTCAAGCAGCAGCAGGACAACGAGCGTATGAAGTGCGGCTTTACGGGCGAAGCCTGGAGCGCCGACCTGAAGGCGCACGCTGCCTGGTGCCAGAGCGTGTCGCCTGACGTCTGGAAGGACCAGGCCAAGAAGCGCGACCAGCAGCTCACCACCTGCACAGCGAAGAAGTAAGCGCGGGCCCAAATCAAAATTGCGGCGGAGTGAGACGGCATCTGAGCTTCCGTGTGCCACAATGGTCACCAGGAGTGCGGGCAACTGTGGCGCTGCGCTGAATGTCGGACTTCACCGGCGCCACCACTTTCACGACGGGGGGACCCCGACCGGTTCGCTCCGACTGACGCGCTATGGAACACTTTCGCGATCGCAGCCGCCCCGCGCATTAATCTTTTTCCACCCCTTGCGGCCTCCGCCACTCCCGCATACCTCTGATGATCGCATTTCCCTGATGTAAGGAGCCTGTTCATGTCGCGCACTTCGCTCGTCCGCTCACTGGCGGTGGTCGGCCTCATGCTGGCGTCACTGGCGCTCGCCGGCTGCGGCGTCAACAACATCCCGACCTACGAGAACAACGCCAAGGCCAAGTGGTCGGAGGTTCTGAACCAGTACAAGCGCCGCGCCGACCTGATCCCGAACCTGGTCGAGAGCGTGAAAGGCTTCGCCGAGCAGGAGAAGTCGGTTCTGACCCAGGTGACCGAAGCCCGCGCCAAGGCGACCAGCGTGCAGATCCCGGCGGATATCCTGACCAACCCCGAGGCGATGAAGAAGTTCCAGGACGCACAGAACACGCTCGGCGGCGCGCTTCGCCAGCTGATGGTGGTGTCCGAGCGCTACCCGGACATCAAGTCGGGCGCCAACTTCCTGGCTCTGCAGCAGCAGCTCGAAGGTACCGAGAACCGCATCGCCATTTCGCGGCGCGACTACATCGAGTCCGTGCGCATCTTCAACACGGAGATCTCGACGATCCCAGGCCGCTGGTGGCGTTCGTTCGTCTACCCGGCGTCGAAGGAAATGGCGACGTTTGACGTCCCGGCGGAGGAACAGAAAACCCCGAAGGTCGATTTCGGCACCAAGAAGTAAGTG
>JANLQP010000142.1:0-11502 GCA_031367895.1 Hyphomicrobiales bacterium | reverse complement strand
GCGCGAGCGCGTGCCGCCCTTCGCCGTCGACTCCATGGCGACGATGCCGCGCCCGCCCTTCGACCGCATGCAGCCGCGCGAGAAATCCGCGTGCCCGCCGATCATGCCGAGATGCCGCCCGTCGCCGACCTCGGCGTTGATCTGCCCCGTCAGGTCCACCTCCAGCGCCGAATTGATGCCGATCAGGCAAGGGATCTGCGCATGTACGAGGTTATCGTGCGTGTAGCGCGGCGAGCGCAAATGCAGCGTCGGATTGCGGTGCGCGAACCGATACGACCGCTCCGAGCCGAGCAGCCCCGCCGTGATCGATAGCCCGGTATCGACGGGCTTGCGCCTATTGGTGATCACCCCCGCCTCGATCAGGTCCACCGCGCAATCGCCCATCGTGCCGGTGTGCAGGCCCAGATCCTTTTTGCCAGCCAGCGCCTGCAACACCGCGTCCGGCAGCAGCCCGAGCCCCACCTGGATCGTTGCCCCATCCGGCACCAGCCGCGCCACATTGGCACCGATCGCTGCTTCGACGGCGCCCGGTTTGCCGGCGCGCATCTCGACCAGCTGCCGCGAAACGTAGACGACATGATCGACGTCGTCGGCCGTGACCGCCGTTTCGCCAAATGTCACCGGCGCCTGATCGTTGATCTCGGCGATCACGACACGCGCCAGCGGAATGGCATCGGCCAGATAGTCCACCTGGGCGCCGAAGTTGTAGCCGACGCCGTTTGCCGCAAGGCTCACCAGCACCACGTCGAGCCGCAACAGCCCATCGCGCACGATGTCCGGCAGCGAGCCGTAGTGCACGGGGAGAACGTCGAGCGCGCCGCTCTCCTGGAAGCGCCGGTTGGTGCTGGCGCCCCCGAGCGCGCGCAGCCGCATACGGCCGGCCACCTTCGCCGGGTCCAGGACCGTCGTGAGCCCGACGTTGGCGAAACCGATGCACGGCGGCAGCCGTCCCAGCGCCGCCGATAGTTGTGCGACGAGGCCGACCGGCTCCATCGCGGCGCCACCCCAGGCGATGCAGTCGCATTCCCTGATCAGCGTCGTGAAATCGATGCTTGCAGGCGTCTTTGAAATGGCGCTCTCAGTCATACTTGGCCGGCCGTTTCTCGCGGAAGGACGCGATGCCCTCGGCGAAATCCTTGCTTGCGCGTACGCGGTCGCCGAGTTGCTGATCCAGCGCCTCGCGCGATTGCGCATGCTCCGCGCTCATCGCGCTCAATTGCGATTTCACCGCTTGCACGGCGACCGGCGAATTCTTCGCGATCATCTCCGCTTTCTGCATCGCCCACGGCATCAGCCGTTCCGCCGGCATCACCTCGTTCACGAGTCCGATGCGCTGTGCATGATTGGCATCGACGAGGCGGCCGGTCAGCAGCAGGTCCGACGCATGTACATGGCCGATCTGATGCACCAGCTTCACCGCCGCGCCGCCGAACGGGTAGATGGCGAAGCGCACTTCCGGCAGCCCGAAACGGGCGTGCGTCGCGGCACCCCGGATATCGGTTGCGATCAGCAACTCGACGCCGCCGCCGGCGCAATCGCCGTTCACCGCGGCGACGATGGGCTTCGAGAACGTCGACGTCTTCAGCAGCGAGCGGTTGACGACGCGCGCCGTCTCCTCGCTGGCCGAGAGATCGCCGCCGATGTCGGCGCCGGCGCAAAAGCCCTTCTCGCCCGCGCCCGTGATCACGACGCAACGGCAGTCGGCAGCGGTATCGAGCCGGTCCCATAGCGCCGCCAGTTCACTCAGCATCTCGCGCGACATGGCGTTGCGCTTCGCCTGGTTGTCGATCGTCACCAGCGTGATGTGGCGTTGAACCTCCCGCACCTCGAGGGGCATGCGTACTCTCCTGTGTCATCCGAACAAAATCCGTCGCGGCTTACCATAAGGCAAGATCGAGCGCGTGCCCCCGCCCCGCCAAATCTCCAAGTCACTGCCGCGCTGAAAGCTGCGCCCCATTCCGCGGCTGAGAAAAATCCCAAGCCAAGATCGCGAGTTTGGCTTTTCCGGCAGGTGGATGCCTTGCAAATTTTCAGCCGGGAAATAAGGCAC
The DNA here is from genome assembly GCA_031367895.1 of Hyphomicrobiales bacterium. Taxonomy (GTDB): domain Bacteria; phylum Pseudomonadota; class Alphaproteobacteria; order Rhizobiales; family Hyphomicrobiaceae. The sequence goes on along the minus strand of JANLQP010000142.1, from coordinate 9,452 downwards.
CACAGGCACCCTTCTCAAGCGCGCGAAACCACGTAGTATATCAGTGCCCATTCGAGCCGTAGCCACGCCGCATTTGGCACAAGGAGTGATCCATGGCCGTTTCCATCCGACAGATCCACCCGGTCTTCGCTGGCGAGGTTTCCGGCGTCGATCTGACCAAGCCGCTGACCAAGGACGAGGTCGCGGCCATCGAGGCCGGCATGGACCGCTACGCGGTCCTCGTGTTCCGCAGGCAGGCCATCACCGACGACCAGCAGATGGCGTTCACGCTGAACTTCGGCGGCATCGAGAACGCTCAGGGCGGCAACATCACCAAGGCGAGCGAGCATCGCCTGAAGCACGGCATGATCGACGTCTCGAACCTCGACAAGGACGGCAAGCCGCTCGCCCGCGACGACCGCCGCCGCATGTTCAACCTCGGCAATCGCCTCTGGCATTCCGACAGCTCGTTCCGCGCCGTTCCGGCGAAGTATTCGCTATTGTCTGGCCGCATCGTCGCCAACGAAGGCGGCGACACCGAGTTCGCCGACATGCGCGTCGCCTACGACACGCTCGACGAAACCACCCGCAAGATTTGCGACGGTCTCATCTGCGAGCATTCACTGATTTACTCGCGCGGCTCCATGGGCTTCAACGAGCTTTCCGAGGACGAGAAGAAGATGTTCAAGCCCGTCCGCCAGACGCTGGTGCGCACGCATCCGGTCACCGGTCGCCGATCGCTGTATCTCTCCTCGCACATCGGCGCCATCGTCGGCTGGCAGGTGCCCGAGGCACGCGATTTCATCCGCGATCTCGTCGAGCACGCGACGCAGCGCCCCTATGTCTATGCGCACAAGTGGCAGACGAACGATCTCGTCATCTGGGACAACCGGCAGACCATGCACCGCGTCCGCCGCTTCGACGAAACCGTGCCCCGCGACATGCGCCGCACCACCGTCGCCGGCGACGAACCAACGACGCAGCAAGCCGAAGCGGCGTAAGGCAACAGACAGGGGGTCAGGCCCAAACGACCGGAGCCCACCGAGGTTGATGCGGCGCCAAGGGTCTGGAGCTGGTCGTCCATCCATCGTTCCCCGCAAAGACGGTTGCTGAGCTTATTGCCCACGCAAACGCCAACCTCTCCGTCCTCCAACAGGCCGTCCATATGCAGGGCCAGCGCTTTTTCGCCATCTCTCGCGTTTCGTCGAGCTTCGCGGCCGCAGTAACGCGGCCGGGCAGATCGGGAAAGGACACGTCGAAATCGCTGTCTGAATATGGACGAGGGCGATGTAGGACCGCATGATCATGGAAGTATCTGTACCCAAATGATCGACCGCTCGCAAACAGCGCCAGCGGTCGATCGCAACCAATGAGCCCCCACTCCATGCACTTCGGTATCAGCACGCTGTCGCGCGGCATCTACACCAGCCGCGAGGCCTACAAAAAAGTGGCGGTTGCTGCCGAGAAGGCCGGCTTCGACTTCATGTCGGTGAACGATCACCTGATCGTGCCGGCAAAGCTCGACTCGGCCTATCCTTACACGCAGGGCGGCGTGTGGTCCGCGTCCGAGCATGGCCACTGCTTCGACCAGCTGACGGCGATCGGGTTTCTCGCCGGCTGCACCGAGAAGCTGCGCCTGCTCACCTCCGTGATGGTCGTCCCGCACCGGCCTGCCATCCTGACCGCCAAGATGCTCTCGACCATCGACGTGCTCTCGAACGGTCGCCTCATCGTCGGCGTCGGTGCCGGCTGGATGGAGGAGGAGTTCAAGTTGCTCGGCGCGCCCTTCAAGGAGCGCGGCGCCGCAACGGACGAGTATATCGAGGCCTACAAGGAACTCTGGACCAAGGAGCGGCCGGCCTACAAAGGCCGCCACGTCGCGTTCGACAACCTGATCTTCGCGCCGAAACCCATCCAGAAGCCGCACCCGCCAATCTGGGTCGGCGGTGAAAGCCCGGCGGCACTGCGGCGCACGGTGAAGCTCGGCGACGCCTGGTATCCCGGCAACAACAACCAGCAAAAGCCGCTCGATACGCCGGCCCGCCTCGAAGCTGGCATCGGCGAGCTGCATGCGCTCTCCGAGAAAATGGGCCGCGATCCGAAGACCATCGGCATCACCCTGATCGCGCAGGCGCCGTTCGGCTGGGCTGCCGAGAAGGTACAAGATGGCTCCGCGCGCCGCATGTTCACCGGCACCTCGAACGAGATGGCGGCGGACGCGGCGGCGCTCACCGGCGTCGGTGTCAGCCACGTCGCGCTGCGCTTAGGGGGCGCGTCCATTGCCGAGTCCGTCGAGCGCATCGAACGGTTTGGCACGGAGGTGATCGCCAAGGCCAAGGCGTGAGCGTCGATTGACATCCGCCGGCCGGGCACGTCACAACGTTCGAGAATTTCATCGCAACCCAACCCGACGGAGTCCCGCGCATGTCGACCGCAAAACTGCAGCAAACCATCGAGACCGCCTGGGAAATGCGCGACAAGGTCAATGCGCAGACGAAGGGCGAGGTGCGCGGCGCCGTGAACACCGCGCTCGACATGCTCGACAAGGGCACCGCCCGCACCGCCGAGAAGAAGGGCGAGGAGTGGATCGTCAACCAATGGCTCAAGAAAGCGGTGCTGCTGTCGTTCCGCCTGAACGATATGGGCATGATCTCGGGCGCCCCCGGCGGCGCCTCCTGGTGGGACAAGGTGCCCTCCAAGTTTGCCGACATGACCTCCGACGACTTCAAGAAAGCCGCGTTCCGCGCGGTGCCTGGCGCGATCGTCCGCCGCGGCGCCTTCATCGCGCCGAACGTGGTGCTGATGCCCTCGTTCGTTAACCTCGGCGCCTACGTCGGCGAGCGGACGATGGTCGACACCTGGGCGACGGTCGGAAGCTGCGCACAGATCGGCAAGGATTGCCATCTCTCGGGCGGCGTCGGCATCGGCGGCGTGCTGGAGCCGCTGCAGGCGAACCCCGTCATCATCGAGGACAACTGCTTCATCGGCGCCCGTTCCGAAGTGGTCGAGGGTGTCATCGTCGGCGAGGGCTCGGTGCTGTCGATGGGCGTCTTCATCTCGGCAACCACCAAGATCGTCGATCGCTCGAATGGCCGCATCCACATCGGCAAGGTGCCGCCGTACTCGGTCGTCGTGCCGGGCTCGCTGCCGGGCCAGCCGCTGCCGAACGGCATGCAGGGACCCGGCCTCTACTGCGCCGTGATCGTCAAGACGGTCGACGCGCAGACCCGCGCCAAGACCAGCATCAACGATCTGCTGCGGGATTGAGGCGGCACGTTTCGCCACACCCCAGGGCTGTGCTAGGCTGCAACCCATGAACGTGCACGCCAAGGTCAGAAACGCGCTCCCGCTCCGGCCGACTGAGCCGGAGCGCCGCCGCTTCACGGCCGACGAGGTCCTCGCCATGGAGGAAGTCGGCATTCTCGATCCCGAGGAGAACGTGGAGTTGATCGACGGGGAGATCATCACGATGGCGGCGAAGACCCCGCGTCACGAGGACATGCGCACTGAGCTCTGCGAGTTCTTCGCAAATCATCAGCCGAGGGATTTCAAAGCCGCCCAGGAACCGGCGTTCTACCTGTCGGACCATTGGGAGCCAGAACCGGATATCCTGCTGTTCTCTCGCCGAATGAAGGTTTCCGACGTCCGTGGACCGGACGCCCTGCTCGTCGTCGAGGTCGCCGTCTCGAGTTTGTCGATCGATCTCAAAATCAAGGCGCCGATGTACGCCGCGCACGGTGTGCGCGAATACTGGGTCGTCGATGCGAAACGGCTCGTCACGCATGTGCACAGCGAGCCGGGCCCGGATGGCTACGCGTCGATTCGCCAACTGGCCGCCACCGACCGCCTCGAACCGCTCCTACTGCCCACCCTGGCGCTGACGCTCGCCGACCTCGGCTTCGAGCCGCTGGCGGACGACGAAGATGCGCAAGGCACCTGACGTCCAAGATGCGATCAAGACGCGCACCAAAGCCGCACGGGAGAGCCGCATGCCAGCAAAGCCGACACCCTTCACGTTGCACGTTCCTGATGCCGATATCGCCGATCTAAGAGCGCGCCTCGCCAAGACCCGCTTTCCGGACCAGACGCCCGGCGCGCCCTGGGCCTATGGCACCGACAGCACCTATCTCAGATCGCTGGTCGAACATTGGCGGACAACATTCGACTGGCGCACCTACGAAGCCCGGCTCAATGCGTTCCCGCAGTTCAAGGTGCCGCTTCACGGCATCGATCTGCACTATCTCCACGTTCCCGGCGTTGGCCCGAACCCCAAGCCGCTGCTGCTGCACGGCTGGCCGGGTTCCGTGTTCGAGTTCGTGGAAATCATTCCACGGCTGACCGATCCGGCGCGCTTTGGCGGCAAGGCCGAGGACGCCTTCACTGTCATCGCGCCGTCACTGCCGGGCTACGGCCTCTCGTTCAAACCGAACCAGAAGCGCTTTGGTATCGCCGAGATCGCAGATTGCTTCGCGGATCTCATGACGGGCGTGCTCGGCTACAAGAAATTCGCGGCGCAGGGCGGCGACTGGGGTGCGTTCACCTGCTCGTCGCTGGGCGTCCGCCACGCCGACAAGCTCGCCGGTATCCACATCAACCTGCTGTCGGTGCGGCCGGATCTGCCGCCGCCCGCCAACCCGACGCCAGACGAGAAGCGCTATCTCGACGAGATCAAGGTCTGGGCCAAGGAGGAGACGGGCTACATCCAGATCCAGGGCACGCGTCCGCAGACGCTGGCCTATGGACTGACGGATTCTCCTGCCGGCCTTGCCGCCTGGATCGCGGAGAAATTCCACATCTGGACCGACCACACCGGGAACTTCGAGGCTGCCGTTCCGCGCGATCACCTGCTGGCCAACATCTCGCTCTACTGGTTCACTGGCGCCATCGGTTCGTCGTTCTGGCCCTATTACGATCGCCTGCATGCGCCGTGGCCGATTCCCGACGGCAAGACGGTGGACATCCCGACAGGCTACGCCGCGTTCCCGCGAGAGATCCGACGCCCGCCTCGGTCCATCGCCGAGAAAGCATACACCGACATCCGGCAATGGACAGTGATGGCGAAGGGCGGCCACTTCGCCGCGATGGAACAACCCGAAGCGCTCGCAGTCGACGTGCGCAACTTCTACCGGCCGCTGCGGTCGTCTTTTTGACGTTTGAAATCCAGTTTGAGAGGCCATCCCATGATCGTCAACGTCCGCACCTACACAATGATCCCGCGCAAGCTGAACGGCTACGTCGAGCTGTTCGAGAAAATCGGATTGCCGGTCATGAAGCGGCACGGCATGGAGCTTGTCGGTTACTACACCAGCCAGATCGGCGCGCTGAATCAGGCCGTGCACATTTGGAAATACGAAAGCCTGGCTGATCTCGAGAAGAAGCGCGCCGCCCGCGACGCCGATCCGGACTGGGCGAAGTTCCTCAGCCAAACCGAGGGCTATGTCCTCATGCAGGACGACAAGATCATGAAGCCCGCGTCGTTCTCGCCGAAACAGTGAGCTATTGAGGTGCCGAACGATGCTGACCCCCGCACAAGTCGACTTCTACGCCGAGCATGGCTACCTGATGATCCCTGACGCGCTCTCGCCGAAGGAGGTCGCCGAGCTGCGCGCGACCGTCGACGAAATCGTCGCGGGCGCGGCGCAGGTGACAGGGCATACCGAAATTTACGACCTGGAAGATGGTCACACGCCCGAAAACCCGAAAGTTCGGCGCATCAAAGCGCCGCACAAGCACTTCGACTACTTCAAGCGCCTCGTGCGCCATCCGGGTATCAGCGCGACCATTGCCGCGCTGCTCGGACCCAACATTCGCCTTTACGGCGCCAAGCTCAACATGAAGTCGGCCGGTTACGGCGCCCCGGTCGAATGGCATCAGGACTGGGCATTCTACCCGCACACCAACGACGATGTGTTGGCGACTGGCATCCTGCTCGACGACTGCTCGGAGGTGAATGGACCGATGCTGGTGATCCCGGGCTCACATCGCGGCCGCATGTACGATCACCATTCCGACGGTGTCTTCTGCGGCGCCATCACGGGCGAGCTCAACCAGATCGACTTCAGCAAAGCTGTGCCGCTCGTTGGCAAGGCCGGTTCGATGTCGATCCATCATGCCCGCAGCTTGCACGGCTCGGCGCAAAATCGTTCCGACAAGCAGCGCCGCTTGCTGCTGTTTGAGTACACGGCTGCGGATGCCTTCCCGCTGTCGGGCGTCGCCGACTTCGCCGAGTTCAACACCCGGATCGTGTTGGGCTCGCCGACGGTGGAGCCGCGCTTGCGCCCGGCACCCGTGCGCATGCCGCTGCCGCCGGCCAAGAGCCAAGGCTCGATCTACGAGAACCAGCGTGGCGCCAAGGTGAAGTACTTCGACACGGTCGCGGCGGAGTAATGGAATCCCCTCTCCCCATCGTTGCACTTGATGGGGAGAGGCTTAGGGTGCGGCCGCCACAGGCACGCGCGTCCGCGATGCCCCCAATCACCCCAACCCCGCCAAAAACGCCAGCACCAACCGCACCACCGCCTCGGGTTGCTCCTGCTGCACCCAATGTCCGGCGCCCTCGACGAGGTGCGTGCCGCGGTAGTCCCTTGTGAAGCTCGTCTCCAGCTTTTCCAGCGAGCCCGGCGCTTGGTACACGCCCCAATCCGAGTTGCCGGCGATGAAGCACGTCGGCACATCGATCGTCCGGCCAGAGAATAGCTGATCCTGCGCATAAAGCTCCGGTACCAGCCGTGCGCGATACCAGTTGAGGCCACCCTGGAAACCGGTGCGATGATACTCGCCAGCATAAACCGCCATCTCCGCCTCGGGCAGCCAGCGGCAACGCGCGATCGCTTCGGCCGTCGGCAGATGCGGCGCCACGGTCTCGGCCATGCCGTGGCCTAGCTCCATCACGTAGTACGTCGGTAGCTGCTCGAGGTTCTCAGCGTTCCAGGCCGACAAACGCTTGATCGTGTTGCCTGGCCAGTCCGCGCTCTTCTGGTGGTAATAGGCGCGCATGAACGCGTGCACGCCTGACTTGGCGCCGCGCATGTTCGGGTTGGCTTCCGGCGTGCAGTAGTAGTCGTGATAATGCCGCCGTGGTTTCGCCAATGCCGCCAGCGCCGGCCCGATCCGCGTCACGGCTGGCAAGCGCTCTGCATCAGTCAGCGCGCGCCCATCTGTGCCGAAAGGCAGCGGCGGCGGACCGGAGAACGGCGCGCTCATCAACACCACCGAGCGGAAAATGTCCGGCCGCAGCATCCCGCACCAGCCGGCGGCCGACGCGCCGAAATCGTGCCCGATGAGGCTCGCAACCTCGCGGATACCGAGTGCCGCAAGCAGCCCCACCGCATCGCGCGCGATGTTGAGCATGCGATACGCGTTGAGATCGGCCTCGTACCGCGTATCGGCGCCGATTGTGCGGCCATAGCCGCGCTGGTCCGGCGCGATCACGTGGTACCCGGCATCCGCCAGCGGCACTATCACCTTGCGCCAGCTGTAGGCGAGCTCCGGAAACCCGTGCAGCAGCAACAACACCGGCCGGCCCTTCTGCTCGTGCCCAGCCTCCAGCACATGCATGTCGAGGCCGTTCACGTTCGCGACCATGCGCGAGCGGATCTTCGGGTCCATCGTCGTCTCACCGTAGGCGCGCATGCGGGCTCTCCATTTCTGCTCGTCGATTGTTTACACGTTGCAGGCACGTCGCCAATGCTGGTGCTCGTGTCGTGGAACGCAGATACTCTCTTCCGGATCGACTCAACCACCTTGCCACCGGGGACACAGCGTGGGCAAATCCTTGGCGCGCCCTGCCTTGGGCCTCGCTGTCGTCTGTCTGGGCACGGTTGGCGCCGCGCTCGACAGCGCCGTGAACATCGCGCTACCGAGCATCTCCGGCGCATTCGGCATCGAGATCCAGGACATCCGCTGGATTGTCATCGCGTACGTGCTGACATACTCGAGCCTGCTGCTGATCTTCGGCAAACTCGGCGACCTCTTCGGCTACCGGCTGATCTTCCGCTTAGGACTGGTCGTCAGCGCCGCCGGCTTCGCCGCCTGCTCGTTCGCGCCGCAGTACGGTCTGCTGCTCGCCGGCCGCATGCTGCAAGGCGTCGGCATCGCTTTGACGTTGAGTTGCGCGCCCGCCCTCGCAACGACGCTCTACGACGAAGGCGAGCGTACGCGCGTACTCGCCATCTATGCGGCAGCGACGGCGGCGGCCAACGCGCTGGGGCCGATCGCTGGCGGCCTGCTGGTCGACCGCTTCGGTTGGAGCGCGGTATTCTGGGCCCGCGCACCGCTTGCGCTAGCGGCGCTGGCATTGTCGTTCCTCATTCCACAGTCGATCAAGCGGCCGATGCCGGGCCAGTTCGATCTGGTCGGCGCCTTGCTGCTGGTGATTTGGCTTGCGGCGCTGTTGCTCGGAGTTGCTGCAGCCTCGACCAACATTGGCATTGGCGTGTCTCTTGGACTCATGGGATTGGCCGTTGTCACCTTCGCCGTGTTTGTCCTGCACGAGCGCCGCCACCCCGAACCGATCATCCAGCCGGCGCTGTTCGCAAACTTTGATTTCACAGCCATCAACCTGATCAGCATCGCCGTGAACTACGCCGCCTTCAGCATCCTCCTGCTGGTGCCGTACTACCTCGCCCGCATTCGCGGCCTGGATGCCGGCGCCGGTGGATTGCTCCTGGCACTCGCCGCGATCGGCACGGTCTGTGGCAGCAGCTTGGCCGGCCGGGTCGGCAAGCATGTCGCCGTCGGGCGATTGACGCTCGCCGGCATTGCATTGAGCCTCGCCGGACTCGGCGGCATCGCCGCCTTCGCACGTAGCGCGGACGTGCTGCCGGTCGCGGTCGCGATGCTCGTCCAGGGTTTCGGCCTCGGCCTGTTCCAGGTCGCCTACGTCGATCGGGTATTAGCTGTGCTACCGCTGCAGGACCGCGGTGTCGCCGGCAGCCTCGCCATGGTCACACGCACGATCGGCGTGGTCGCCGCCGCCACCGGGCACGCCGCATTGCACCGGATGACAGAGCGTACCGCCTTGGCGGCCGGTGCAACACCGGATGATGCATTTCTGGCGGGGTTCGAGGCCACATTCGGCGTTGCAGCGCTGGTCGGTCTTGCGGCGCTGGTTCTGGCACTGCTCAGGCCCGGAACTTGGCGTTAGTGTGTGGCGGCAATCTTTCGCTTCCCCGCTCCCCGGTTTGCGGCTAGCCTCTCGGCCAATTGATTTGGCAAGCGAGACCCAACATGACCCCCACGCAAGCCGACGGCGCCATCCGCGTCTACTGGCACCCTGGCTGAACCAGCTGCCTCCGAACCAAGGAGTTCCTTGGTAAGCACAATATCCCGTTCCTTTCCCGCAACGTGCTCGACGACAAGAGCGCGTGGGACGAGTTGTCGCCTTTCGGTATCAAGATGGTGCCGGTCGTGACCCGTGGGCTGGAATGGGCGAATGGCCAGATCCTGCGCGATGTGGCCCGTGTCGCCGGCAT
>JANLQP010000363.1:0-5221 GCA_031367895.1 Hyphomicrobiales bacterium | reverse complement strand
CGGCTTCAAGGGCTATCTGCCGGGCGGCGCGTCCGGTGGCATTCTGCCGGCGTCGATGGCGAACATTCCGCTCGACTTCGGGCAATTGGAGAAGCACGGCTGCTTCGTCGGCAGCCACGCAGTTGTCGTTCTCTCCGACCGCGACGACATGAAGGCCGTGGCGCTGAACCTCATGAGGTTCTTCGAGGACGAGAGCTGCGGCCAGTGCACCCCATGCCGCAACGGCACCGAGAAAGCGGTCGCACTCATGTCGACCGGCAAATGGGACAAGACGTTGCTCGGCGACCTTGCGCAGGTCATGGCCGACGCTTCGATCTGCGGCCTGGGCCAAGCGGCGCCGAACCCGCTCAAGTCTGTCATCAAGTTCTTCCCGGAGGACCTGGCGTGATCGGGGCCGCCGTCTCATGCCGCGCCGCGTCTTGCAGCCCTGTCACGGATGCCCTCCGGCCAGAGCTGTTTTATGCTGGCGGGAAGTTGGCCGATCACGTCGATGATCTCACCCTCGTCCAGGGTGACGGTCAGGAGCGCCAGGACGTCACGCGTTGCGTCCTCGGCGCCGATCGGGTGCGGCACCAGCTTCGCCGAGACGCCTTCGAGGAACTCATCGGCGGAGCGGAGCTTTTCCGGGGTTTTCGACGGCCGCCAGCCTTCGTAGTAGATGCCGCGCACGATGATCGGCAGCTGCGCCCCGAGGTCGACGGTTTCCTGCGGCGTCAGGCGATCCCGCAACTGATGCAGAACAGCCCGGAGCACGGCGAGCGCCTCGGTCTCGTTCGCATAGTCGCCGGAGTCGCGGAGCGCGTGCAGCCACTCCTGCGTCTGCTGCACCGCGTGGCTGATCGTCGCCGGGATGGGCATGGCTGCGTCTCCTTGGGTCACCAATGCGGCTAGATCAGCAGCTTTCGGGATGTGTTACCTTGCGCTTCATCAACCCTGCTCGAGAGGTCGCGTGATGAAATGTGCGACATTGACGCTTTCAATTGCCCTGGTCCTGGCGATGGGAACTGCCGAGGCGCAACATCGCGGCAGCGGATCTGGTGCCGGTAGCGGCTCAGGTCCTGGTTCCGGCAGCGGCTCGGTTAGCGGCCAACCCTATGCCGGGCTCGAAAAACGCGGCGTGGCGTCGTTCCCCGACGAGGAAGTGGCCGGAATTCGCGATGGCCGCGGCATGGGGTACGCGCTGCCGGCGGAATTGAACGGCTATCCGGGTCCGATGCACATCCTGGAGCTTGCCGCGGAGCTTGATCTCACGGCCGCACAGCGTTCTGAAATCGAAGTGCTGTTCCAGCGCATGAAGGATAGGGCGCGCGCCGCTGGGGAAGCGTATGTTGCTGCCGAAATGGCACTGGACCAAGTCTTCAAGAGCCAAAAGGCCGATGCGCAAACCATCGCGCAGCTGACGCGAAACGCCGATGCGAAACGGGCCGATAAGCGGCTCGCGCACCTCGACGCTCATATCGAGGCCCGACGCTTACTTTCTGAACCACAACTCCAGCGTTACGCCACGCTCCGTGGATATGGGACCAAGTGACGATGACAACCAAAATCACCTTCATGCTCGATGGCCGTGAGGTCATGGCGGAGCCGGGCGAAACCATTTGGCAGGTAGCGCAGCGCCAAGGCACGACGATCCCGCATCTGTGTTGGCATCCGGCGCCCGGCTATCGCGCGGACGGCAACTGCCGGGCGTGCGTCGTCGAGGTCGAGGGCGAGCGCGTGTTGGCTGCCTCCTGCCAGCGCAAGCCGGCGCCGGGCATGAAGGTTAAGACGGCGTCTGAGCGCGCCAAGAAAAGCCAGGAAATGGTGCTGGAGCTGTTGGCCGCTGACCAGCCGCCGCGCGCCGACAGCCATGATCCCAATTCCAAGTTCTGGAACTGGATCGACACGATGGGTGTGCAGCCGGTGAGCCGCTACCCGAAGGGCGAGCGTCCGCAGTCCGATACGACGCACACGGCGATCTCGGTCAACCTCGACTCCTGCATCAACTGCGGCCTGTGCGTGCGCGCCTGCCGCGAAGTGCAGATGAACGACGTGATCGGCATGGCCTACCGCGGCCACGGCTCGAAGGTCGTGTTCGACTTCGACAAGGGCATGGGCGACTCCACCTGCGTGGCTTGCGGTGAATGCGTGCAGGTCTGCCCGACCGGCGCGCTGATGGAGTCGGGGCTGCTCGACAAGAAGACGCAGAAGCGCGTCGCGTTCGAGCAGAAGAGCGTCGACACGCTCTGCCCCTATTGCGGTGTCGGATGCCAAACGACGGTGCACGTGAAGGACGACAAGATTCTCTACGTCGATGGTCGTGACGGCCCCGCCAACAACAACCGCCTCTGCGTCAAAGGCCGGTTCGGCTTTGATTATATTCACCATCCCGACCGGCTGACGAAGCCGCTCATTCGGCGTGACGGCGTGGCGAAGGACGCGAACGTCCAGATCCAGCGCGACGAAGTGCTGAAATACTTCCGCGAGGCGACGTGGGACGAGGCACTGGATCGTGCGGCGTCGGGGCTCACGAGCATTCACGGCAAGCACGGCGGCAAGGCAATCGCGGGCTTCGGCTCGGCCAAGTGCTCGAACGAGGAAGCCTATCTCTTCCAGAAACTCATCCGGCAAGGCTTTACCACTAACAACGTCGATCATTGCACGCGGCTTTGCCACGCGTCGTCGGTGGCGGCGCTGATGGAAGGCCTGAACTCGGGCGCAGTGACCGCGCCGTTCACGGCGGCCAAGGACAGCGACTGCATCATCGTCATCGGCGCGCGTCCGGCTGAAAACCATCCGGTTGCGGCAACTTTCCTGAAGAACGCAGCCAAGCGCGGCGCCAAACTGATTGTCATGGACCCACGCGGGCAGACGCAGGGCATCTCGCGCTATGCCAGCCACGTGTTGCAATTCGCGCCTGGTCGTGACGTGGCGCTGCTGAATGCCATGCTGCATACGATCATCGAGGAAGGCCTCGTCGACGTGCAGTACATCCAGGCCATGACCGAGGGCTACGAGGCGCTGAAGGCCGGTATCAAGAATTTCGCGCCCGAGCAGATGGAAGAAATCTGCGGTATCCCGGCGGAGACGATCAAGGAGGTTGCGCGCCTTTACGCCCGCTCCGAGCGCTCGATCATCTTCTGGGGCATGGGCATTTCGCAGTCGACGCATGGCACCGACAATGCGCGTTGCCTGATCGCGCTGGCACTGACCACCGGCCAGACCGGGCGTCCCGGAACGGGCCTTCACCCGCTGCGCGGCCAGAACAACGTGCAAGGCGCTTCCGACGCCGGCCTGATCCCGATGGTGTTTCCGGACTATCGCTCCGTCGAGGACCCGCAGATCCGCAGCGAATACGAGGCGTTCTGGGGGGCGAAACTCGATCCGAAGCGCGGCCTGACCGTCGTCGAGATCATGCATGCCATCAAGGATGACGTTATCAAAGGCATGTACATCCAGGGGGAAAACCCCGCGATGTCGGACCCGGACGTCCAGCATGCACGAGAATCGCTGGCTCAACTCGAGCATCTGGTGGTGCAGGACATTTTCCTGACCGAAACCGCTTGGCATGCCGACGTGATATTGCCGGCTTCGGCGCATGCCGAGAAATGGGGTACGTTCACCAACACCAACCGGCAAGTACAGATCGCGCGGCCCGTGGTGCCGCCGCCGGGCGAGGTGCGCCAGGACTGGCTGCTGATCCAGGAACTGGCGCAGCGTGTCGGCTTGAAGTGGAACTACAAGGATATCTCGGAGGTTTTTGAGGAGATGGCGCAGGTGATGCCGTCCTTGAAGAACATCAGCTGGGCGCGGCTGCTGAAGGAAGACGCCGTCACCTATCCGAGCGAGGCGCCGGACAAGCCCGGCACCGAGATCATGTTCGCGCAATCGTTCCCGACCGCATCGGGCCGCGCCAAGATCGTGCCGACCGAATTGCGGGCGCCGGACGAGATGCCGGACGCCGAATATCCGATGGTACTCACCACGGGCCGCATGCTCGAGCATTGGCATACCGGCTCCATGACGCGGCGCGCGGCGACGCTCGACAGCCTGGAGCCCGAGGCGATCGCCGGCCTCAACCCGCGCGAGATGGACCGGCTCGGCATTGCGCCCGGCAGTTTCGTGCGCGTGACGACGCGGCGCGGTGTGTTGACGTTGAAAGCGCGCGCCGACCGCGACGTGGCGGAGGGCATGGTGTTCATCCCGTTCGCCTTCGCCGAGGCGCCGGCCAACATGCTGACCAACCCGCAGCTTGATCCGATGGGCAAGATCCCGGAGTTCAAGTTCGCGGCGGCACGCGTGGAGAAAGCGGAGTTGGCGGACGCTGCGGAATAGAAGCAGTCCGGTTGAGAACCCCCTGATCCTAGGGCGTTTTTCAGAATATCAATGGCTTGGGCATCTTTGCTGACGGCGTGGGAAGGCCGGCTCGGCATGCTGGTGACTCCACCTGAGACCAACAAACATGATGTCATAAATGAGCAGGTAAAAGCTATTGGGACCGTTATATGAGCATGTAATCTGTAAGGAGTTGCTAGTTTTCTCGCAAAATGCTATAAATCATCGTGTATGCCATGCATGAACTGATTTATGAGCACCTACGGTGAAGTCCTCCAAGGCCAAGACAGCCCTTCCCATGCGCGTCAAACGCGCGATCGAGAAGCTCGGCGCCGACATCTCGGTCGCGCGTCGTCGTCGCGGCATAAGCCACGGACTGATGGCGGAGCGCGCCTTCATCTCGCCCAGCACCCTCGTCCGTGCCGAGAAAGGTGATCCCGGCGTCTCGCTCGGCATCTATGCCTCGATTCTGTTCGTGCTCGACATGACGGACCGGCTGTCGACGCTGGCCGATCCTGCCCATGATCCGGTGGGACAGGCGCTCGAAGAGGAGCGGCTCCCGAAGCGGATCAGACAGCCGCGATCGGTCTGACAATGGAACGCGAGCTTCTCGTCTATCTCGATATCGACCGTGTGCCGGTGCTCGTAGGGCGTCTATGGGCGCGCGAGCGCACCGGCGGCGAGACCTCGTCCTTCATCTACGATCCGACCTGGATCAGGCGTCGGGGTGCATTTGCTCTTGCGCCATCGCTTTCCCTCACGCCCGGTCCGCATCATGCAGCGAAGGGATTGCTTAGCGCCTTCTCCGATTCCGCGCCCGATGCCTGGGGGCGCAAGCTGATGCTCCGGCAGGAACGCGCCCGCGCCAGAAAAGCTGGAACAGCGCCACGCTCGCTGTTCGAGATCG
>JANLQP010000096.1:0-7651 GCA_031367895.1 Hyphomicrobiales bacterium | reverse complement strand
CCTCACCAAAGAGTGGGGACGGAACTTTCCGGCGTCGTTCGTGGGACCACCCACGGCGGCAACGATTCGACCGGTTTCGTGCGGCAGGGCGGCCTTGCCGCATGTTCGTTCAAGAGGTTCCTGGCGGTTACGCCGCCCAGCGCCTGGATTGCGATGGTCAAAACCTCGAGCGCGACGCGCTGCGGGGGGCTTGGTGTTGGGTGGCTTTAAGGCGATCAGCTCGTCGTGCGCCTTTGCGCCTGTCCGGACGAATTTAACAGCCCGGCCGCACAAGGTGGCGCTTTCACGCGCTCACCCGACCAACCTTACGTCCACGAACCGGCCGGCAATCGCCGCCGCCGCGGCCATCGCCGGTGAGACGAGGTGCGTGCGGCCCTTGTAGCCTTGCCGGCCCTCGAAATTGCGGTTCGACGTGGCGGCGCAGCGCTGGCCGGGCGTCAGCTGGTCCGGGTTCATGCCGAGGCACATGGAGCAGCCGGGCTCGCGCCAATCGAAGCCGGCGGCCTTGAAGATCTTGTCGAGGCCTTCGGCTTCCGCCTGCTCCTTGACAAGGCCGGAGCCGGGCACGATGTGGGCGTAGGCCAGCCGCGAGGAGATTTTCTTGCCCTGCACGACTTTGGCAACCGCGCGCATATCCTCGATGCGGCCATTGGTGCACGAACCGATCCAGACGACGTCCAGCTCGATGTCGGTCATCTTGGTGTTGGCCTTGAGGCCCATGTACTCGAGCGCGCGCACGACAGCGGCTTTCTTGCCCTCGTCCGCAATTGATACCGGGTCTGGCGTCCGGCCGTCGATGGTGACGACCATCTCGGGGTTGGTGCCCCAGGTGACGATCGGTGGCAGATTGCCGGCGTCGAGGCGCACGACCTCGTCGAAGTGGGCACCGTCGTCCGACTTGAGCGTCTCCCAGTACTTCATGGCCGCATCCCACGCCGCACCCTTCGGCGACTTCGGCCGGCCCTTCAGGTAGTCGTAGGTTTTCTGGTCCGGCGCCACCATGCCGGCGCGGGCGCCCGCCTCGATCGACATGTTGCAGACGGTCATGCGGCCTTCCATCGAGAGGCCGCGGATCGCCGGGCCGTCGTACTCGATGACGTGGCCGGTGCCGCCCGCGGTGCCGATCTGGCCGATGATGGCGAGCACGATGTCCTTCGACCCGACGCCTGGGCCCGGCGTGCCGTCGACGGTGATGCGCATGTTCTTGGCTTTGCGCTGCAGCAGCGTTTGCGTGGCGAGCACATGCTCGACCTCGGACGTGCCGATGCCGTGTGCCAGTGCACCGAACGCGCCGTGCGTCGAGGTATGGCTGTCGCCGCAAACGATGGTGGTGCCCGGCAATGTGAAGCCCTGCTCGGGGCCGATGACGTGCACGATGCCCTGGCGGCGATCGAACTCGTTGAAATACTCGATGCCGAAGTCTTTCACGTTCTTCGCCAGCGTCTCCACCTGGATGCGCGCCTCCTCCTCCTTGATGCCGAGGCGGCGGTCAGAGGTCGGGATATTGTGGTCGACGACGGCGAGCGTCTTTTCCGGTGCGCGCACCTTGCGGCCAGCGAGGCGGAGCCCTTCGAACGCTTGCGGGCTCGTCACCTCGTGCACGAGATGCCGGTCGATGTAGAGGACGCAGGTGCCGTCTGGCTGGCGATCGACGACGTGGTCGGCGAAGATCTTGTCGTAGAGGGTGGTGGCGGGGGCTTGGGCCATGATCTCGCGTCCTTCGATGGGTCGACCGTTGCGCGTTTGATAGCGCGGCGTACGAAGGGGTGCAATCGCGGTGGCGTGGCGATGCAAAAGCTTTGCCGGGGAAAACGAAGGGTGCATCCGTCGCACAATGCACCAAAAGAAAAGCCGAGCGGCAGGAATGACCCTGGTGCCCGGCTTTATAGGTCGTCACCCAAGTCCCGCAGGACTGGGCTGAAGGCGTCAAAGGGAGGGTACGACCTTCATCAGCTGTCCGTCACAGCTGCCATTACAAGACACCATCATATGCAGCCCAGCAATCCAGGGTGGCGCATGCGAGTTATGCGCTTAGCGCACGCCTCGTGTTCCAAGGGAGTTCGCGAGCTCTCAGAACTTCCATTGCCGCGCCTTGGTGATCAAAAAGTCCCGGAAAACCTGGACTTTCTTCGCCGTCTTCAGTTCCTCTGGAAATACGAAATAGACCGGCAGGCGGGGCATGTCGACGTCGCGCAGAACGGGCACCAGATCGGTCTCTTCCTCGGTCAGATAATCCGGAATGAGACCAACACCGATACCACCGCGAATGGCGTACTTCATGGCGAGAACGGTGCTCGCGCGGAACGCCGGCAAGCGGGGGCTGCGGCCTTCGCGGCCCATCGTCTCGAGCGAGTTGATCGTGATGAGATGCGGCGGTGGGTTGCCGACGAACGAGACGAGGCGGTGCTTGTCGAGATCCTGCGCCGTTTGCGGTACGCCGAACTTCTTGATGTAGTTGGCGGATGCGAACGCGTGCACCTGCATGGAGAACAAGGGGCGGCGGATGAGATCGCTCTGCAGCGGCTCGCGTGCCCAGATCGCGACGTCGGCAATGCGCATCGACAGGTCGACCGGCTCGTCGTTGAGGATCAGCTCGATGCGGATGTCCGGATAGAGGTCGATGAACTCGCGGAGGCGCTGCGTCACCCAGACCGAGCCGAGGCTCACCGACGACGTGATCCGCAACTCGCCCGCGGGTTTGGTGGTCGAATCCGAGAGCAGCGTTTCCGCCGTCTGCAGGCGGATGAGCACGTCGCCCGCGGTACGGAACAAAAGCTCGCCCTGCTCAGTCAGCACCAGGCCGCGCGCGTGCCGGTGGAAAAGCGAGATGCCCAAGTCCTTCTCCAGCGAGGAGACCTGCCGGCTCACCGCCGACTGGCTCATGCGCAGGCCTTCGCCCGCATGCGTGAAGCTGCCGGCCTCTGCGGCGGCGTGGAAGATTCGAAGCTTGTCCCAGTCCATATCTTTGTGCCGCAGTCCGAGCCTGATCTGCCGTGGTCGCGTTTATTCCGCGGCGTGCGCCTTTGCAGCGTGTCCCGCGAGGTATTTCTCCGCTTCGAGTGCCGCCATGCAGCCCATACCGGCCGCCGTCACGGCCTGGCGGAAGATGTCGTCCTTGACGTCACCGGCCGCAAACACGCCCGGGATCGAGGTCGCGGTCGAGTCCGGCTTGGTGATGAGATAACCCGACGTTTTCATCTCGAGCTGGCCCTTGAACAGCTCGGTCGCCGGCGCGTGGCCGATGGCGATGAAGACGCCGCTGACAGCGCGTTCGGTGATCAGGCCGGTTTTCACATTGCGCAGTTTGACGCCCGTCACGGTCTTTGGGTCCCTGGTGCCCAGCACCTCGTCGAGCGCTGAATCCCAAATGACCTCGATCTTCGGGTTCTTGAACAGGCGCTCCTGCATGATCTTTTCGGCGCGGAAGCTGTCGCGGCGATGCACGACCGTAACCTTGCGCGCGAAGTTGGTGAGGAAGATCGCCTCCTCGACCGCGGTGTTGCCGCCGCCGACCAGCACGACGTCCCGGCCCTTGTAGAAGAAACCGTCGCAGGTGGCGCAGGCCGAGACGCCGTGGCCCTTGAAGGCCTCCTCGCTGGCTAGGCCCAGCCAGCGGGCTTGGGCGCCGGTGCAGATGATCAGCGCATCGCAGGTGTAGACGTCGCCTGAATCGCATTCGAGCCGGATCGGCTTGGCCTTGAGGTCCACCTTGGTCACGTGGTCCATGACGATACGCGTGCCGACGTGCTCGGCCTGGCCGCGCATCTCCTCCATCAGCCAGGGGCCCTGGATGACCTTGGCGAAGCCGGGATAGTTCTCGACGTCGGTCGTGATCGTCATCTGGCCGCCGGGTTGGATGCCCTGCAGCACGATCGGTTGCAGCATGGCGCGGGCAGCGTAAATGGCGGCCGTGTAGCCAGCCGGGCCGGAGCCGAGGACGAGCACATGGGCATGCGTCGGGCGAGACATGCGGAGATCTCTCAGGTCGATTGAAGCGGTTCAGCTATGCGTGGCATGCATATGGCCGGTTTTGCCCGCCGGGGCAAGCCCTCATGCTCGTCGAACCGGAGCGTGCAACAGGCGACCCTGCACCTGTCGCCGTATTGCACCGATCGTACGTCGTTGAGGTGCGATATCGGTGCAATAGGCCTTTGCCAATTGCACCCTACAATCACCGCTCACGTCCACCCGAGCAGCTCGACCAGTCGGGTGGCGGCGGCCATTTCGGTGAAACGGCGGGCGCGGCGCGTCTCGGCCTCCTCGTCGGCGCCCCATTGCGCGATCTGGAAATCCTCGTCGATGTGGGCGGCGGACCAGGCGGCGTCAGCACTCAACGTGCCCTCGACCGCGGCAAAGGCCAGTAGCGCCGATCCGGTCAGCGTCGTCATGACATGCAGGCTCGTCAGACGGAACGGGTCGAGGCCGCCGATGGCATCGGCGAAGGCCAGCGCGTTCCCCGGAGCCTGCGCGACGTGGATGATCCCGTGCGCAACGGCAAATGTGACGCCAAGCCGCCGACTGGCCCAGGCGAGCACCGGATCCCAGGCTTTTGTCTGCGCCGCGACCAGCGATTGCGGCTTGTCGGCGCGGTAGCACAGCAGATCGCTGCCGATGTATTTGACGACGTCGGCGCGCACCTCCACTTCCTGGCCAGTGACAGCATCGATGGCCGTGTTGGCGAGGCGCGTCAGCGGCATCAAAGTGGGGTCGATGCGCTCGATCTGGGCCTGCCATTCGGCGGCAACAGCTTGCGCCAAAGCCTCTGTCGGCAATTGCAGTGCACTCTTCCGCGGCGTTTTGACGGAGCGGCCATCGAGCAAGACAGGGAACTGCCGGTCCTTTGCGGCGCCGACAGTGGCGTTCTTGTAGAAGCGCCTCGGCAGGGGCTTGGGTTCGTCCTGGCCCGGACGTCTCGCCTTCGGCTCGTCGCTGCCATTGCTGCTCATGTTCAGCGCTCCTGGCGCGCCATTTGCCGGTCGATGGCGGCGAGCAGATGCCGGCCATCGTCGACGATCGCATGCGCGCCGGCGGCCTGCAGGCGCGGCCTGTCGTGATAGCCCCAGGCGACGCCGATGGTGCCGACGTCCGCATTGCGGCCCATCTCGATGTCGAAGGCGGTATCGCCGATCATGACCGTGCGCTCCGGCCCGACGCCAGCTTCCGCCATCGCCTTCGCGATCATCGAGGGGTGCGGTTTCGACGGGTGATCATCGGCGGTCTGAATGGTGTGGAACGAGGCATGCCAGTCCTCGCGGTCGAACAAGCGTTTGACGCCACGCTTCGACTTGCCGGTGGCGACGCCGAGCAGAACGTCGGCGCGGCGGCTGAGCGCCGCGATCGTGTCCTTGATGGCGGGATACAGCGGTTCGTTGTCGTCGCGTTTGAGGGCGCCGCTGGTAAAGGCGTCGCGATAGTGCTCGACAAGCGAGCGTTGGGTGGCGGCGGTCTCGCGGGCGGCGATCACGCGGAACGTCTCGGGCAGCGACAGCCCGACGATCGCCAGGATCTCCGGGACCGTCGGCGGCGTTAGTCCGTTCGCGCGAAAGGCATAGGCCATCGCGGCGGTGATGTTGTGCTGGCTGTCGACGAGCGTGCCGTCGCAATCGAAGATGACGAGTTTCATGAGGGCCGCTTATAGCAGCGGGTGCGGGCGAAGGCGATGGGGCGAGAGCGAACGCAGTAACGTTCCGCAGGCGAGCGCATGCCCAGGAGCCGCCAAGGCGAGGATGCAGCTCGCGTAGATGCAGCTCGCGTTGCTCGGCCGTCAGAACGTGGCAGCCTGCGGTTCATTCCGCTAGACACCCAGCAACGGACGGTTGGGCGAAGGGGGATGTGGGCCACTTCCGGAAGTCGCTGCAGAAGATGATCTTCTAGCGGGTTGCTCAATTGCCACATAAATTCCCGGCACGGGCCTGATCGCCGGTGCATCGCGAGTGATCAAAAACCGATGAGGCCTGTCATTGGCGCGCTCTGTAGCTTAGCGTGCTGCTCACAGGGGAGAGCCGCGCCCGGTCGTGGTACAGGATGTGACTGCGAGACCGCCGGAATTGATGGCTCGGTCGGTAGGGGGCGCACGCCCCGAGAGGTCGACAAATGCGACGGCGGGAGTTCATCGGCATTGTCGGTGGAGCATTAGTGCTGCCACTCACCGCAAGCGCTCAACAGACCCAGCAGCCGCGTCGGATTGCGTTGGTCCACTCCGGCATACCAGCGGACAAGCTCACCGAGAAATGCCGGAACCTCCGTGCCGAATTTTGCGCGCAGCGCTTCAATTGCCACAACGCCCGTCACTCCATCGGCCAGGTTGTAGTCGGCGATGATCAGATCGGGCGGTTGGTCTTGCTCGGGAAGATGCGCCATCGCTTCGACCGCCCCCGCAGCCGTCACTGCAATGCAACCCCAGCTCCGCAGCAATCCCCCCCTGCTGTCCAGCACCAACGGATCGTCGTCGATGACGACCACGAGCTTTCCTTCGAATGACGGTGATAGTCCCGAGGTGTCGGATTGCAGTGCCGCCGTCGATTCACCCCTGGCACCGACAAGAACGCTCACAGAGAACCGCGATCCCTTGCCGACAATCGACTCGACAGACACCGTGTGACCCAGCAACTCGGAGAGGCGCTGCACAATCGCGAGCCCCAAACCCAAGCCGCGCTGCCGTCCCGTGTCGCTCGGGGCAAGCCTGACGAACTCGTTGAAGATGTTGTCGCGTTGCTCGACGGGAATACCAGGACCGCTGTCCCATATCTCGATACGCAACACGTCCCCACGCCGACGGCAGCCGACGACGACTCCCCCATACTGGGTGTGGCGCACGGCGTTGGCGACGAGATTGAGCAGGATGCGCTCCAGCAAGATCGGATCGCTGTGTGCCCACGCCGCGCTCGACACGATCCGCAGATCGAGGCCCGCGTCGCGCGCCGCACTCGCGAACGTCATCTCCAGCCTGTCGAATATCCTCTTGATCGGGAAATCCGTTGGATTGGCGGCAAGGGTTCCGGCGTCGAGTTGCGACAAATCCAGAAGCGCGTCGAACAACTCGTTCAAGTCAGTGACAGCGGCACCGGCTCGTTCAATCACGCGGTCGCGCTCGCCCTCGTCCCTGGAACTGCGCAATTGCCCAACGAACAGGCCCATTGCATGCAACGGCTGTCGCAGATCGTGGCTCGCGACCGCGAGAAACCGTCGCTGCGCCGTGTTGGCGAGCGCCAGCTGGTGCGTGCGTTCGTCGACCTTGCGTTCGAGCGTGGCATACGAGCCTTCCAACTGTGCGGCCATGGCGTTGAATTGATCGCCGAGGATTTCCAGCTCGTCACCCGTCTTGATCTCAATTCGTTGGCTTAGGTTGCCGCTGCCGATCTGCTCGGCGCCGGCGCGCAGTGCCTCGATGGGCACGATCATTCGGCGCACGACCGCGAGCCCGGCGATCGCGGCCAGAACCAAGGCAGCGAGAAGGAGCGCTATCGACCGGTAGAGCGAAGAAAAGAGCGGCGCGTAGGCCACAAGGACCTCAGTAGACCGAGCGGGGTGGCGATCAATTCGCGATCAGCTCGGTCGCCTTGGCCAAGGCATCCGCCATATCCGCGTCGGAAACTTGCTGGGTTCGGCCTCCGGCATGGAGCGTCCAGTCCCAGGGATCGAATACGGGTAC
>JANLQP010000086.1:0-2269 GCA_031367895.1 Hyphomicrobiales bacterium | reverse complement strand
GAAGCAAATCCGGCGATCTACTTCGAGCAGGTGTTCAACGAGGTCGCGCGGGCGACCTACGACGCAGCGCAGAAGCAACGGCCAGACTTTCTGCAAATCCCCGGCAGAGTGGTGGGCGGCGCGGCCCCTGCCGATTGCCTCGCCGGAAAAGGGTGCATCGGCGATCCACGAATGGCAGCGCTGGCGGTGGAGAACGAGAAGCTGACCGCCGATGCCGCCGGCGTGCGAAACCTGCTCGCTGACGAGGAACGCGCGCGGGTAAAGCCCTACACGACCGAGGAACGCGCCAAGCGCGTGACCGAGCTGGAGGCAACGCTGAAGAGCATCGGCGCCAGCTCCGATCCGCTCCGGCAGGAAGCTCGGCGGCTGATCGAAGGCGGTAACGTTAGGGGCGGCGAGGCCAAGCTCGATGAGGCGCTCGACGCCGACGAGAAGGCGATTGCCGCGTCCGAGCGGGTGGCCGCCGACAAGCGCAAGACAGCGGCCCGCAGCGCCCGAGATCTGGGTATGCTAGCGCTCGGACGCAATGTTGTGAAGGCCGTCGCCTACTACGCGCGTGCGACTAAGGACGCCCGCAAAGATAAGTGAATCGTGATCCGTGGGCGTGGCGGATTGACTCGGGGGGATTCCGCGGCGGCGCGAACAGATGTAGCGCGTCGTGATGATCGACGAAGATGGCATCAGACAGCGGTGGGAGTCGAGAGGCTCCAAGCTCGGTGAGCGAGAGCGGCGGCTGTGGGCCGCGTCCGAAGTGCAGGCCGCCGGCTATGGCAGCCTCGCAATCGTGTCAGGGATCACCGGCATCGCGCGCTCGACGATCAATCGCGGCGAGGACGATCTCGACGAGGAGCCTTTATCCGGCGGGCGTGAACGCCGCAAGGGTGGCGGTGGCAAGCCGTTGGCGATCAGCGATCCGACTGTTGTCGACGACCTCCGGCGACTGGTCGAGCCGGTGACGGTCGGCTTGCCCGAGCAGCCGCTGCGGTGGGTGTCGAAGAGCCGCGAGAAGCTCGCCCGGGCCCTCGAACAGATGGGGCATACGATCAGCGCCAATACGGTGGCCAAGCTTCTATCCGGGCCGCTGGGGTTCTCGCGCCAGCACAATCGCAAGGCGGAAGAAGGCTCGAAACATCCCGACCGTAACGCACAATTCGAGCACATCAACGCGAAAGTCGTGACCGCGCAGGCCGCCGGTCAGCCGGTCATCTCGGTCGACACCAAGAAGAAGGAACTCGTTGGAAACTATAAGAACGGCGGCTCGGACTATCGTCCGAAAGGCGATCCTCTGCGCGTCAGGGTGCACGACTTCGAGGATAAGGAACTAGGCAAGGTCGCGCCGTACGGCGTCTACGACGTGACCGCGAATACCGGCTTCGTCAGCGTCGGCATCACAGCTGATACGGCCGAGTTCGCGGTGCAATCGATCCGCACCTGGCTCGAGCGCATGGGCCGCGCACGCTATCCAGAAATGTGTGAACTGACGATCACCGCTGATGGCGGTGGCTCCAACGGCAGCCGCGTCAGGCTTTGGAAGGTGGAGTTGCAGAAACTCGCCGACGAAACCGACCTGACGATCAATGTGCATCACTATCCGCCGGGAACTTCAAAGTGGAACCGAATCGAGCATCGGATGTTCTGCCACATCACGCAGAACTGGCGTGGCAAGCCGCTGATCGATCGCCTCGCCATTATCGAGTTGATCGGCGCCACGACCACGGAAACCGGGCTGAAGATCGAGTGCGCGCTCGACGAGCGGACCTACGAGAAAGGCATCAAGGTCAGTGATGCCGAAATGGAAGCCCTCGACATCCGCGGCGATGCGTTCCATCCTGACTGGAACTACACAATCAAACCAAGACGCCCACAGAACGTGTAGCCGTTATCTTTGCGGGCGTCCTAAGCGTCGCGCTCGTATGGCGGCGGGACAGCGCTTGTAGCAGAAGCCCGGAAACAGGCTTGATTGCAGGGGGTTTGGGAGGTTTTAGGCTACAGGTAGGCTACAGAGACTTAGTCAGCTATCGCCTCAATGCCTAGAAACCCTTGTGTTTACTGGTGAGCCCGGTCGGGATCGAACCGACGACCACCTGATTAAAAGTCAGATGCTCTACCGCTGAGCTACGGGCCCCAGGCGCGGTCAATACAGGGGTTCCCCTGGCGTTTCAAGGACGACATGCTGGCTGAATGAAACGACGAGTGCCGGGCACGGCAACCCCACGTGTGCTAGTCCCGTCCGGCAGCGGTGACAATTGGGCAACGAACGCCGGTCGAC
>JANLQP010000037.1:0-6113 GCA_031367895.1 Hyphomicrobiales bacterium | reverse complement strand
GGGACTGTGCATGAACGACGTATCTGCAATCGCGGAGCGGTCGCGCGCGACCAAGGCCGCGGGCTTCGATGCGATCATCATCGGTGCCGGCCTTTCCGGGATGTTCATGCTTTACCGCCTGCGTGAGCTGGGACTTACCACACGCGTGTTCGAGGCCGGCACCAGTCTCGGCGGCACCTGGTACTGGAACCGCTATCCCGGCGCACGCTTCGACTCGGAAAGCTGGACCTACGGCTTCTCCTTCTCCAAGGAGCTGATGCAGGAGTGGGACTGGAAGGAACATTTCTCGCCGCAGCCCGATACCCTCGAATACCTGAACTACGTTGCCGACAAGTTCGACCTGCGTCGCGACATGCAGTTCCGCAGCCGAGTGAAAGCTGCGCACTGGGATGACGCAGCCAATACTTGGACCGTGACGCTCGAAAGCGGTGAGCAGGCACGGTCGCGGCTGCTGTGCACCGCGATCGGCATCCTTTCCACCCCGACGCTACCGGCCATTCCCGGACGTGACAGCTTCCGCGGGCCCACATATCATCCGGGCCTCTGGCCGCACACGCCAGTCGACTTCACGGGGAAGCGCGTCGGCATCATCGGCACCGGGGCGACCGCCATCCAGGTCATCCCCGAGATCGCCAAGCAGGCCAAGCAGCTGACCGTCTTCCAGCGTCGGCCGAATTGGGCAGCCCCGCTGCACAATGCCAAGATCAGCAAGGCCGAGATGGAGGGAATCAAGGCTCGCTACGATGAGATTTATGCCCACTGCGCCCAGACACCCGGATGGTTCATCCATCAGACCGATCCGCGTAAGGCGCAGGATGTGTCTCCCGAGGAGCGCGAGGCGTTCTGGGAAAAGCTCTATGCCGCGCCGGGCTTTGGCATCTGGATGGGCAACTTCCGCGATATCCTGGTCGACGAGAAGGCCAACGCCCTGATCAGCGCTTTCGTTGCCAAGAAGATCCGGCAACGGGTGAAGGATCCAAAGATCGTCGAGAAGCTGGTCCCAAAGGATCATGGCTTCGGCACGCGTCGCGTGCCGCAGGAGAGTGGCTAATTAGAGGCGTACAACCGCGACAATGTCCTGCAGGTCGACACGCACAAGGATGAGCCGATCGAGTGCATCAAACCGAATGGTATCAAGACGACCAGGCAAGAGCATGAGTTCGACTGCCTGATCTACGCGACCGGCTTCGATGCCGTGACGGGTGCTTTTGATCGTATCGACTTCCGAGGTCCGAATGGCGTTCGGCTGAAGGACGTCTGGACCGACGGGCAGCCGCGCACGTATCTCGGCATGCTCGCGGAAGGCTTTCCAAACCTGCTGATGGCACTGGGCCCGCATACCGCGCGCGGCAACATTCCCCAAGCCATCGAGCACAGCGTGAACTTTCAGGCTGGCCTGCTGCGCTTCATGCAGGAGCACGGCTACACTCGCGTCGAAACCCGGCCCGATCACGTGGCGGAATGGACCCAAACGGTGATCAAGGCCAGCGAACCCCTCCTCTCGTCCAAGGTCGATTCGTGGCAGACTGGCGTCAATCGCAATGTCGAAGGCCGGCAGGTGCGCCGCGTGCTCGGCTACAACGGTAACGGCGCGCATTTCCGGACGACGACTGATTCGGTGACGAAAGGTGGCTTCAAGGAGTTCAGCTTTCGCTGACCGCGCGCGACTGGCAAGCTTCAGTAAAATTGCGCTTGCGAACAGCGTCCTTCGACGCAACGGTTGGATTGGCAGTGATAAGCATGCAAGTGGAAACATTCGACTACATCGTGACCGGTGCCGGCTCGGCCGGCTGCGCGGTCGCAGCTCGCCTCTCGGAGTCAGGGAGCTACCGCGTGCTGCTTCTCGAGGCTGGCAGGCGTGACAACTACCCCTGGATTCACATTCCCGTCGGCTATCACAAGCTCTTCACGCACGACACCTACAACTGGAAATTCGAGAGCGAGCCCGTTGTCGGCCTCAACGGCCGCACGTCCTACCAGCCGCGCGGCAAGATGCTCGGCGGCACCAGCTCGCTCAACGGCATGGTCTACATGCGCGGCACGGCTGCCGACTACGATGGCTGGCGCCAGCTCGGTTGCGTCGGCTGGGATTACGAAAGCGTGCTGCCGTTCTTTCGCAAGGCCGAGGATCAGGATCGGGGCGAGGATGAATTCCACGGCGTCGGCGGACCGCTGAAAGTCACCGATGCTCATTACAAGCACGAGATCATTGACGCCATCATCGAGGGTGCCGTGCAGGCTGGCATCCCGCGCAATGCCGATTTCAACGGCGCCACCCAGGAGGGCGTCGGCTACTATCAGGCGACTGTCGGCAAGGGCCGGCGGTGGAGCGCATCTGTCGCGTATCTGTGGCCGGCTCGTGGGCGCCGCAATCTCGTCGTCACGCCGAGCGCGCACGCGACGCGGATCCTGATCGAGAACGGCCGTGCAGTCGGTGTTGAGTACCGGACGCCGCGTGGTCTCGTGACGGCACGGGCGAAGGCCGAGGTCATCGTCTCCGGCGGCGTCTATGGCTCGCCGCAACTGCTGCTGCTGTCGGGCATTGGACCGGCAGCGCATTTGAAGGAGATGGGGATCGACGTCGTCCACAATCTGGCGACTGTCGGCGCGAACTTACACGATCATTTCAATTCGTATGTGGCCTGGCGCACAACCAAGGCAGGCACATTCAACGAGCTTCACCGCTCGCCAGTCCGCAAGCTCACCGCAGGCATCCAGTACATGCTCGGCCGCGGCGGGCCACTCACCGCCATTGGCACGATCGCCGGCATTCTGACGCGCACCGATCCACGCTTCGACCGGCCGGACCTGCAGATCAACACGTACCTCTGGTCGATCGAGACACGCGACCATACCGGCATGCATCCCCATAAGTTTCCAGGCTTCAGCATGGCGCCGGTCCACCTGCGGCCCGAGGGGCGTGGGCGCGTCAGCCTGAAGAGCGCGGATCCGTTAGGCCCGCCGAAGATCGAGTTCAAGTTCCTCGAGACCGCCCATGATATCGACGCCATGCTCTACGGCGTGCGCCTCGCGCGCCGAATCGCCGCGCAACCCGCACTCGCGCCCTATGTCGCGCAGGAGGTGGTGCCGGGACCCGCCGTGCAGTCAGAGGACCAGCTGATCGCAGACGTCCGCAATCGCGGGGTCTCGAACCTGCATCCGGTCGGGACCTGCAGGATGGGGACAGGGAGCGACGCGGTCGTCGATCCACGACTGAGGGTGCTCGGGATCAAGGGCTTGCGTGTCGCTGACGCCTCGATCATGCCGCAGGTTATCGGTGGCAATACCAACGCGCCTTCGATCATGATCGGGGAAAAGTGCGCCGCGATGGTTCTCGAGGACGCACGGTCGGGTTGATTGGCGCTGCCGGTCCGTTTCGCGGGATTCGATGCGCGCGCCTGGAAGATGGTGGTTCCGGACGTTGATCAAAGCCACTCCAATGCGTTCCTGAATGATATCGGATGACAGACGTTGATCCGTCTTCGGGTTCCTTGCTTCAAGAATCCAGGACCAGCTGCGGCATGCGACCATTGAGCGACATCAGGACGTCGTTGACGCCTACGCCTTGCCAGCGCGCGACCTCCTCGAGGGCGATGCGCTTGCTACCGCTATGCCCGAGGACGATGACCTCTTGGCCGACCTCGGGATGGGGCACATCGGACAAATCGAGCACGCTATGCTCGAGCGAGACGCCAAGTA
Organism: Hyphomicrobiales bacterium; assembly: GCA_031367895.1. GTDB lineage: Bacteria > Pseudomonadota > Alphaproteobacteria > Rhizobiales > Hyphomicrobiaceae. Next base: position 2,414 of record JANLQP010000037.1, on the reverse strand, counting down.
TCGGGGCCATGAAGCCATCGATCAGCATATGAGCCCCGCTGCCCTGAAGCGGCGCACGATGCCCATCGACGCGGCCGAAAGGCACGACGCCGGTCGTGCTGCGCACGCGAGAAGCATAGCGCCCCTCGAAGCCCGGCGTCCGATCGGCTGCGGTCGGCGAAACCTGGATCAATTGTGTGCGGACGCTCACCATCACTGGTCGCAGGTCGGGGAGATCGACAAGGCCCGCATCGACCGGCGCCAATCCATAGAGAAGGGCGCCGGGGGACACAGCCGTGCACCGGTCAGCGACACCGGCCAACAATGCGGCACTGGCGCTTGCTTGGGTCATGGGGATCGCAAGTCCGTCTCGGGCAAGCGCGGCCACCAGGTCATCGAAGCGTGCGATGCGCTCGCGGGCCCAGTCGCGTCCGGGGGCATCGGAAAACGGCAGATGCGTGTAAAGGCCGGCAATCTCGACCCGGGGCATGCGGGCCACTGCCATGACGAAACGATGCGCGTCACGAAGCGGAACGCCGAGCCGCCCGAAACCACAATCCACTTTGATATAGATGCGCGCGCGACGCGCGGAGCTTGCGGCGGCGGCATCGGCAAGCTCCTGGCAATGCACGGTCGGTATCAATTCGTGACGCAGCAGCTCAGGCATGGCCGAGGGCAAGGCGCCGCCCATCATCAGGATCGGCGTCTCGATCCCGGCCTCGCGCATGGCGAGGGCATCCGCGAACGAGCCTGTGGCCAGCACCTCGACGCCGGCAGCCGACAGCCGTCGTGCGACCGGAACGATGCCGTGACCGTAGGCGTCCGCCTTCACCGAGGCGATGACGGCCGTTCCTGGCCGCGACAGACGTCGCACCAGCGCCAGATTGTGGTCGATCGCGCCGAGATCGACATGCATGACGTTTGGCCTTGTATCGAGCGACGGCACGGCGCCGCCCCCGTAGCCTGCCATCGCAGTCCTTCGTAGTGCGATGATCCGGGGAGAAATGCTGCGGCCGACGGCAATTGCCTGCGCAAGCACCTGCTCCCCATAAGCGTCTGCATTGCGCGATGCCAGCACGAGCGCGGCGGACAATGTGCTGCCCTCCCGCATCGGCACGGCGAGCATGGCGCGAATGCCCGAGTCGAACACCGGCCCGAAGTGGGGGAAGCGTGCCACCCATTGCGCACGATCGTCGCTTCCGAAACAGTAACCGTCTCGGGCACGATCGGCCGCCTCGACGACTGTCCCATCGAGGGGGCGTTGATGACCAGTCGCTCGTCCAGGCACGTTGCTGCCGTGGACATAGGCATCGTGGAACACGCCACGTGTCGCGTCGATCAACCCGATGTTCAGCCGATCGAAAGCGATGCGGCCCGTGAGCGCCGAGACCAGAGCGTCCCCGAACGCTGTAAGTGTCTGGGCTGAACGGGTGGCCTCGATTACTGCGTCGGTGATGGATCCGCCCATATCAGTGCCCCCACACGTCGCCAAGAAAGCGCAGCCAGTTCTCGCCGAGCACGCGGCGAATGCGCGTCTCGGACCAGCCTGCACGCTCCATGGCTGGAATGAAGTTGCCGAAATCACCGAGCGTCTCGAGGCCCTTCGGCATCGGCGGCACCTTGGCGTAAGGCTTTGTCGTCGGCCGCCCGCGCCCCTTGTCGGCAGAAAGATACTGGAAGAATCCGATATCTTGGTCCTGCACCCAGTCGGTGCCGATGCCGACGCTTTCCTCGCCCACCAGATTGATCAGATAGTTCATGGCGGCAATGCAGTCGTCGAGCGTGCTCTCCTCGCCCTTGGGGAGAAACGGCGTGTAGCTCGCGAAGCCGACAAAGCCGCCGGCAGCGGCAATCGTGCGCAGCTGCTCGTCCGTCTTGTTGCGCGGATGCTGCTTCAACATGGGGCAGCAGTGGGTGTAGGCGACCGGCGCCTTCGAACGGCGAATGGCATCGTCGCTCGTTCGGGGGCCGACGTGGGACAGATCAATAAGTATCCGCAGCCGGTTCATCTCGTCGACGACGTCACGTCCGAAGTCGCTGAGGCCTCCGTCGCGGCTCTCCCAACAACCCGAGCCGACCAAGTTCTGGGTGTTGTAAGTCAGCTGCATCACCTTCACACCGAGATCGCGAAAGAGAACGAGATTTGAAATGTCGTCGTCGATGCCGCTGGTGTTCTGCCAGCCTAGAATAATACCGACGCGGCCCTCCTTCTTTGCGCGGCGAATGTTGGCGGCCGAGTGAACCTGCGTGATCAAGTCGGCATGCTCATCGAACCAGCGTTTCCACTGAGCGATGTTGGCCATCGTCGTGCGGAAATCGTGCCATACGCAGCACGTGCAGTTCGCGGCAGTGATGCCGCCCCTGCGCATGTCCTCGAACACGGTGCGAGAGAAGCGCGCGATCACCAGCCCGTCGATCAGAACCGCGTCATCAAG
>JANLQP010000012.1:0-12388 GCA_031367895.1 Hyphomicrobiales bacterium | reverse complement strand
CGCGCCGTAGGGATCGACGCTCCAGCCGCTCATCTCGCAACCGGGGTCCATATGGCCGTTGAGCATGAGCGTCGGCCCGCCGCCGGTGCCTGCGAGGCGCCCGATCGGCTGGCGGCTTTTCTTGGCCGCCTCGAAAGGATGCGCAACCTCCATCATCTCCACCGCGAGCCCCATGTCGGACAGCGTATTGGCGTAGAGGTCGGCGATCTCACCTTCCTCGAAGGCGGGGCTTGGGATGCGGATCGAACGCTGCTCGAGATCGAGGATGCGGACCGCATCGACGGCGGCAAGTACCGGACGGGTGTCGATTGATATTGGCATGTCGCGCACTCCGCATTCAATCCAGCGCTCGGGCGACGGCTCGCCGGCCGCGCGTTACGGTAACGGCGTCGCCGCTACTTAGGCACGATGAACAGCGCCAGCTCGGGAAATATCGTCAGGATCAGCACCGCCAGCATGTAGACGCCGACGAACGGCATGACGCCGCTGAAGACGTCGGTGATCGGGCCTGGCGTGCGGCGCATACCCTGCAGAACATACATCACGGTTCCGTCGGGCGGACTGATCATGGCGATCTCGATGAGCATCGTGACGATGACGCCGAACCAGATCGGATCGTAGCCGAGCGCCTTGACCACCGGGAAAACGACAGGGATCGTCGTGATGATCATGGAGAAACCTTCCATGAAGGTTCCGAGCGCCAGATAGAAGCCGATGATGACGAGCATGATGGCCCAGCCCGGCAGCGGCAGGGCGCTCACGTACTCCGCCATCGCTTGCGGAACGCGCAACTGCGTCATGATGAAATTGAGCAGATAGGCGCCAAACAGGATCAGGCCCAGCATGGCGGTGTTGCGCGCCGTCGACTCGGCCGAGGCATGCAGCATCTTCAACGAGAGCTTGCCGGCGATGAGCGCGAACACGCAGGCCCCGACCGCGCCAAGGGCGGCGGCCTCGGTCGGCGTGGCAAGTCCGCCGTAGATCGTGCCGAGCACCAGCAGGATCAGCAGCATTGTCGGCATCAGATCGACGAGGCTGCGCAGCTTCTCGCTGGCGCTCGCCTTGGGCGGTTTCACGGCCGGAGGCAGCCGCAGGCCGTGCACGACGATCACCAGGAAAAACAGGGCGCAGACCAGAATGCTCGGCACGATCGCGGCGATGTACATCTTGCCGACCGACGTTTCGGTCATGAGGCCATACAGAATGAAGGTAATCCCTGGCGGAATGAGGTTGCCGAGCGCCCCGCCGGCGGCGAGCGAGCCCAGCACCATCCGCTGATTGTAGCCGGTCTTGTCGAAGTAGGGGAGCGCCACGGAGCCCATGGTCGCAGCGGTAGCGACGCTCGATCCAGAGATCGCGGAGAATACAGCGCACGACGCGATGTTGGTATGCAGGAGCCCGCCCGGCATGCGCCGAAGCCACACATTGAGCGCCTTGTAGAGTTGTTCGGACAAACCGGAGCGAAGCAGAATCTCGCCCATGAGCAGGAACAGCGGCACCGCCACCAGCACGAAGCTCGACGACGGCGACCACAAGACCTGGCCCATGAACAGCCAGAACGGCCGATCGGAGAACATGAAGCCCGCGACGAGGGCGAGCGAGCCGAGCACCGCCGCGATGTAGACGCCGGTGCCGAAGAATGTGACGAACAGCCCGATGAGCATCAGGATCTCGCCGACGGGCACGGACGGCGCTCCACCCTTGCTGGCGAGAACGATGGCAAGCACCAGCACGACGAGCAGGAAGGCGATGGCGATCATGGTTTGCCTTCCGGGTTCGGCGGCGTCCGCGTGGGCGCGATGCCCACCGCCTCGAGCGCTTCCTCGGTCTCCTCCTGATAGCCGCGCGGCCCGAGCAATTCGTCGATGCCCGCGGCATCGCCAGCGATCAGCCGGCACGCGACCTCGATCAGGAGCACCAACGCCATGATCGCGAACATGCTGATGCCGATTGCCCACAGGCCCTGTGGGATGACGAGCGGGATGGCGAGCGCGCTGGTGTCGCGGGCATTGAACAGAATGCTTTCCTGAACCAGTCCCCACGCGCACCACGTGATGAAGCAGGCGATCCCCGTCAGGATGGCCAGCGCAGCGGCATGCAGGAACTGCCGCCATTGCAGCGGCAACCGGTTGACGAGAACATCGACGCGGATGTGGGCGCGCATCGCCAGCGCGTGGGCAAGGCCCCAGGCGATACCGAACGCCAGCATATATCCGGTGATTTCCGTCGTGGCTTTCGAGGAGACTCCGACGAAATTCCGAAGCATGACATCCGTGGTGATGAACACCGCGCAGAGGATGAAGACCCAGCCGGCGACGTAGTTCATGGCTGAAGCGACACGCGTTGCCAGCAGACGCAGCCTGCGCGCATGGCGCAGCGCACCACGCGGCTCCATGTCGCTCGCCTCAGCGCCCATGATTGGGGACATCGGCATTCGGCGGGAATTGGGCCTGCATCCTCGACCTCGAGCTACTATGAGCTGATTCCATTGGGGCTGGTCTCGCGATGTCGGCAAAGCCATCCTAGTGTTCTGTAGCATTCTAAAGATACCCAAAAAACCAAACGTTGTCATGGTCGGGCTTGTCCCGACCACCCATCGTTCAACGGACTCAAGAGCCAGAACTTCGCTGCGAACGTTCAGCAAAATATGGGCTTTTTGCACCCGCTGCACGATGGGTCCTCGGGACGAGCCCGAGGATGACACCGTGGGTATGATATGAATGAGTCAGAACACTAGTTCCCGGCATACTTGATGCCGGTGATCGGCGCGAGAACCTCGTTGTAGATCTGCCCGCAGCGCGCGCCGCACCGCTTGACCCAGCCGGGCAGGACCGCCGTCTCGCCGATCTTCTTGAGCGCGGCTTTGTCGGCGTCAGACGCTTCGACGATCGTCATCGGACGCGACGTGACGAGCGTGTGGATCTTGCAGCCCGCGGCTTTGCCCGCATTGCAATCGAGCCCGTCCTGGGTTGCCTCGGCGCCGAGTTTCCACTGCGCGTCCTCGACCGCCTTCATGGTTTGCGTCACGAGATCGCGCGTGGCCTTGTCGAGTTTGCCCCACCACGCGAGGTTGACGTAGTAGCCCGACACCGCCCAGCTCACCGGCAGATTGTAGACGTGGGTCGTCACCTCGTACCATTTGCCAGAATTGCCGGAGCCCGTTCCCGTCACGGCGCAGTCGGCGACGCCGCGCTCCAGCGCGCTGTAGACCTCGGGGAACCCGATCGAGACGGGCTGGCCGCCGACCGCCGTCACGAAGTCGTTGAGCGATGAGCCGAACGTCCGGATCTTGCGTCCCTTGAGGTCGGCGAGGCCCGATAGCGGTTGGCGGCAGAACACGACCTGGGCCGGGAATGGATACGTGGCGATGATGAACGAGCCGAACTTCTCCAATTCCTTGTTGGCGAGCGGCACCAGCGCGTCGGCGGCCTTGCGCGCCTGCGTGATCTCCGGATGCAACCCCGCAAGATCGACCCCATCGAGAAACGGCACGTCACCGGAGACGGTCGAGAGCGGCGAGGCGCCGATATCGACCTGTCCTGCCCGGACGAGGCGCAACACCTCGGTTCCCGTCAGGCTCATCTCGGCATGCGACGATAGTTTGACTTCGATGGCGCCGTTCGAGCTGGCCTTCAGCCCTTCGACCAGCAACGGCTTGTCGACGCGCGTGAACTGCGGCTGCGTATTGATCGGCTGCGTGACGGCCGTGATGGTCAGCTTCTGCTGGGCCAGGGCCGGCTCCAGGCCCGCCACGGTGATTGTCATGCCGAGGGCGAGGAATGTCGATGCCAGTCGGACCAAGTAAGCCTCCTTTGACGATCAACTCTACTGCGGGGCGAGAAACGGCGTATCTCAGGGAGCTGCAGCGTAGCATGGCACCCATCATTGCAAATGTCCCGCATTGTTCAACGCACGAAGTGCAGGCAACTCTGCTCAAGATCGAGGCATGGCAAGGCAATGCTTCGGTGGCCGGGAGCATGAATAGGCGACCGGAAAATCTGACACTGCCGCCCGGCCAATGGTCATCCTTTGATGTCGCCTTCAGCTTTCATCCAGCGCAGCGCAGTCCGAAAGGCCTGGAGTGTACGTGCGACTTCCTCGGGTCCGTGCACGGCAGAAACTAGGCCGCCGGGAGCCCCCATGATGTCGACGCCGTTGGCGATCATCGCGATTCTGAGGCGATGGGCGAGGCTGGCGTCCTTGGCGCCTTTCAGCCCTTTGAAGCCGAGTGCTACCGGGTCGAACCGTGCCGGATCGAGTTCGAGGCCCTTCGGGTTCTGGAAGATCTGGAAGCTCGACGCTTCGCCATATATCCCCCAGGGTATGCCTTCCTCGATGACAATCGTCCTGAGGCCAGACCGAAGCGCCTCCGCCGTTCGTTCTGCCCGCGCGCAGACGTCGCCAGTCTCGATCAGCGATAGCGTTGCGACCGCCGCAGCTGCACACAGCGGGTTGGCATTGTAGGTGCCTTGATGCGCAATTTTCTCACGGCCAGCCGCCGCCGCGGCACGGGCATCGAGTTGATCGAGGATGTCGGCACGCCCTGCGACAGCGCCACCGGGCAAGCCGCCCGCAACGATCTTGGCCAGCGCACAGATATCCGGAGTGACGCCATAGCGCTGTTGTGCGCCGCCCTTCGACCAGCGAAAGCCGGTCACGACCTCGTCGAACATCAACAGAGCGCCGTGCTTGCTGGCCGCTGCCCTCAGCCCCGCGAGAAAGCCCGCAGCGAGCGGAACCTGGCCCCACGCGGCGCCCGATGGCTCGAGGAGGACGCCAGCAATGTCCTTCCGCTCCGCGAGCAGGGCGTCGACGGCATCGAGATCGTCGGCCGGCATCAGGATCGTCTCGCCGGTTATGCCGGAAAGCACGCCCGCCGGCGTGCCGCCGTCGTAGTGGCTGTTCGATCCGCCGACGACTTGATCGTGCCAGCCGTGGAAATGGCCGACAAACCTCACGATCTTGGGCTTGCCCGTGTAGGCACGCGCGAGCCGAATCGCCAGCTGCGTCGCCTCCGTGCCGGACGCGGTAAATCGCACCCGCTCGGCACAGGGGATCAGGCGGTTGATCAGCTCAGCCCAGCGAACCTCGAGCTCGTGGCTCGATCCCCAATGCGTTCCGATCCCGATCTGCTTCGTCACTGCGGCGACCATCGCCGGATGCGCGTGGCCAAGGATCAGCGCGCCGTGCCCGCCGAAATAGTCGACGTACTCGTTGCCGTCGGCGTCCCACTTCAGCGGTCCTTGGGCCCGGGCGGCATAGATCGGATACGGCAGCAGCGTCCGCGAGTCGTGCGTCAAGCCGGCCGGAATGACGCGCGTCGCTTCCGCGTAGAGCCTTGCCGACTGCTTGGTTCGGCTTCGAAACTCGTTGTCGATGTGCGAGTTGGTGGGCATCGTCTCGGTCATCGATGCGGCTCCTCGATATCATCCCCGGTTGGCGGGCAGTGTAGCCGCCCGCACCGTCGCTGCCCAGCTAGCCAAATACTGGCAGCCGCAAGGCGAGGCGTGTAAGCCTGACGGGCGGAGAGACATGCGCGGTTCACAGGCGGTCGTCGGATGCGACTAGGTGCCCGAATTTTGCGCAGCTCGACCGCGGCGTCACAGCATATCATGACCGCACGACCGCTCATCTCAACCGAGCGTCCGGCTCGGTAAGCAACTTGGTTCGCATGACTGCGCAAGGGAGGAATTGGCCCGTGACGACGACCGTCGATCCCATCGATTTCGAGCTGTTCAAGAACGCCGTATTCTCAATTGCCGACGAGATGGCGCTGACGGTCTTCCGGACGACGTACTCCGCCGTTTTGAAGGACAACATGGACTACTCGACGGGCTTCGCTGACGGCGATGGCCGTCTCGCCGCGCAAGGGCTGACGCTTCCAGGCCACCTCGGCTCGACGCCGACGGCGCTCGAAGCGATCATGCGCCATTTCCGGGACGACATGGCGCCCGGCGACGTTTTCATCATGAACGATCCCTTCGACGGGGGCATGCACCTTCCCGACATCTTCATATTCAAACCGCTTTATCACAAGGGCGAGCGGCTCGCCTTCGCCTGCACCGTCTGCCATCACACCGACGTCGGCGGACGCGTTGCGGGCTCTAACGCCTCGGACTCTACCGAGATCTATGCCGAAGGGCTGCGCATCGCGCCGATGAAGCTCTATGAGGCCGGCCGCCTCAACAAGACCATCATGACCTTCATCGAGAAGAACGTGCGCGTGCCGGTCATGGTGTTCGGCGATCTCAGAGCCCAGCTTGCGGCCTGCCATATCGCCGAGCAGCAGTTCGCCGAGGTGGTGGCCAAATGGGGCCCCGATGCGACGAAGCGCTTGCTGGCTGAGACGATCGATTATGCCGAGCGCCTGACGCGGGCGGCGCTTAGCGAGCTTCCCGACGGCGAGTGGAGCTTCGAGGACTGGATCGACGACGATGGCGTCGATTATGGCAAGCCGATCCGCCTCTTCGTGACGCTGCGCAAGGCCGGCGATCGCATGACGGTCGACTGGACCGGCACCAACGGCCAAGTCCGCGGCGCGATCAACAACACGCTATCCTATACCAAATCCGCGTCCTATTGCGCGGTGCGCTCGGTGCTGCCGCCGAACATCCCGAACAACGAGGGCGTATTTCGTGCGATCGAGGTCATCTGTCCGCCGGGCACGGTTGGGAACGGTGTGCTGCCCGCGGCCTGCGCTGCACGCGGCCTCACCGGCTTTCGCATGGTCGATTGCATGTTCGGGGCCCTCGCCATGATGCTGCCAGCCAAGGTCAAGGCGGCCGGCGACGGCGGCAACACCGGCATCTCGGTCGGCGGCTACTACGCGGATCGCAGCCCCTTCGTCTATGTGGACTTCACCTGCGGCGCGTGGGGGGGCAGGCCCTGGGCCGATGGGCTCGACGGCAACTCGCACATGTTCGCGAACATGGCACTGCCCTCCGTCGAGGTGACCGAGGCCGAGCAGCCGATCTCGGTCCTGGCTTTCGAGTTCGTCCCCGACAAGGCAGGAGCCGGCAAGTGGCGCGGCGGCGTGCCCTATATGCGCGACTACCGGCTGAACACCGAGGAGGCGACGCTGCAGGTTCGATCCGACCGACGCGATTTCCGACCCTTCGGGCTTTACGGCGGAAGTCCGGGCGCTGCATCCGAGAACTACCTCAATCCCGCAACCGAGAAGCTGCCGCTACCCTCGAAGCTCACGCGAATGTTCAAGAAGGGCGAGGTGTTCCGCCACGTCCATCCGGGCGGTGGCGGCTGGGGCGATCCGCTGGAGCGCGACCCGACACTCGTCCTGCGGGATGTTCGCAACGAGTTCCTGTCGGCGGCGAAGGCGGAGGCCGACTACGGCGTCGTCATCGACACGCGAGGCTGGACGATCGACGGTGCGGCAACCGAGCGCGCGCAGGCGGCGATCCGGAAGGCGCGCGGCTGGAAAGAGGTGCCGAAGGTGCAGCGGCACGACGCGCTGCCCATCGCGAAGGTAGCGGAGTGATGGCAATGGCGACAAAAGCTCCCCTGTTCCGCGTCGGCGTCGACATCGGCGGCACATTCACCGATATCGTTCTGCTCGGCAGCGACGGCACCATCCATACGAAGAAGATCTCGTCGAGCGTCGGCAACTACGCGGCGGCGATCGTCGAGGGTCTGCTCGAGGTATTCGCCGAGACCGGCCTCACCGGATCCGCCATCGCCGAAATCCGGCATGGCACCACGGTCGCCTCGAATGCGATCCTCGAGCACAAGGGCGCGCGGGTCGGGCTGATCACCACCAAGGGTTTTCGCGACGTGCTCGAGTTGCGCACGCTGCGCATGCCGCGGCTCTACGACATGGCCTGGGAGAAGCCGCCGGCCTTGGTCGAGCGCTATCTCCGACGCGTCGTGGACGAGCGTGTCGATGCAACCGGCGGCATCGAGCGCCCACTCGACGAGACGGATGCGGAGGCCCAGATCGACGCGCTGCTGGCGGAAAAGGTCGAGACCATCGCTGTCTGCCTGATCAACTCGTTTGCCAATCCGGCGCATGAGCTGGCAATCAAGCGTATTATCGCGCGCAAGGCGCCGCAGATGCGGGTCTCGATCTCCTTCGAGGTGCTGCCCGAAATCAAGGAGTACGAGCGGACATCGACGACGGTGATCAACGCCTACGTGATGCCGATCGTCGCGACGTATCTGCATGCGCTACGCCAGGGCTTGGATGCGGCCGGTGTCCCCGCGCAATTGCTGCTCATGCAGTCGAACGGTGGCTTGACGACGGATCGGGCCGCCGCCGAGCGGCCGATGAACATCATCGAATCGGGACCTGCGGGCGGCGTCGTCGGCGCCGAGAAGCTGGCTCGCGCCAAGGGCTTCGACAAGATCATCACCTTCGACATGGGCGGCACCACCGCCAAGGCGTCGATGGTCGAAGGCGGCCAGGTGATGCGCGCGCAGGAGCAATCGGTCGGCGCGGGCATCATGGTTGGCTCCCGTCTGCTGACTGGCGCCGGCTACACGCTCAAGGTGCCCGCCATCGATCTCGCCGAGATCGGCGCCGGTGGCGGCTCGCATGTTCGGATCGACGCAGGCGGCGCACTTCAAGTCGGCCCCGACAGCGCCGGCGCCGCGCCTGGACCGGTCTGCTACGGCAAAGGTGGAACGATCCCGACGGTCACCGATGCCAACGTCGTGCTCGGCTATCTGAGCCCGACGCATCTCGTCGGCGGTGCGCTTGAGATCCACGGCCAGCGTTCGCGCGACGCCTATGCGCAGCAGATCGCCGGCCCGCTCGGCCTTTCGTTGGAGCAGGCCGCACTCGGCGCGCACCGGATTGCGGCCTCGAACATGATCCGCGCCATTCGCGCGGTATCGACCGAGCGCGGCCGCGATCCGCGCGAGTTCGACCTGTTCGCATTCGGCGGCAACGGGCCGCTGTTCGCGTGCAGCATCGCCGATGCGCTCGGCATAAAGCGGATCGTCGTGCCGCCCGCGGCCGGGCTTTTCTCGTCGTTCGGACTGCTCTATGCCGATGTCGAGCATCATTTCGCCCGAACCTTCCGCCGGCTGCTGCGCAGTGCCGATCTGGCCCCGATCCAGGCGGCATGGCAGGCCTTGGCCGAGGCGGCCGACGCGCAGCTCGTGGCCGACGGTTTTGGCGCCACCGATCGCCAGATCGCGCGCTCGGCGGCGCTCCACTACAAAGGTCAGAGCTACGAGCTGGTGGTGCCGGTTCCCGACGGGCCGATCGACGGGCGCATGGCGGCCCATCTCGAGGAGGCGTTCGGCGTCGAGCACGAGCGGATCTATGGCCACCGCGCCGGACCCGACGAGCCCGTCGAGCTGGTCGCGATCCAGGTGGTCGGCCGCGGCAAGTCGAGCCTGAGCGCAATCCCGGCGGAATTGCGCATGACGCGCCCCGAGCCGGCGGCCGGTCAATCACGCGGCGCCTATTTCGGCGCCGATCGGGGTTGGCTCGAGACGCCCGTGATCCGCCGCTCCGACATCAAGTCCGGCTGCACCGGGCCGGTGATCGTGGAGGAGTACGACGCGACGGTGCTCATTGCTCCCGGCGCCCGGGCACAGCTCGATACCGGAGGGAACATTGTGATCGAGCTTTGATCGAAGTCGACAAGCGCAAGCTGCAGCAGTCCGGAGCGTGGGGAGCCGAACATGGGCAGATCGGATCTGAATCGCGGTGGTCATGTATCTTCATCGATGGCGCCGACAGTGTTGCGTTCCTCGAGGAATTGGACGGGGCTTCCGAGAGGCGCGCGCGGATTTTGTCTGATGGGCAACCACTACCATCGTTCGATCAGCATCGTCGACGATGCTCACGTGCTGCAAGCGCTGCGCTCCATTCATCCCAATCCGATCGGCGTTGTCCGGCCATCGCCGGAGACTGGCCGGCCACGAGCCCTGGGATTAGATGCGCGCTATCCAACGGGGCGCCGCTCCCATTTGCCAACCCCTTTCAAACCCCGAGCGGGGGGGCGACCCCATCTCAAAACGCCACCGGACCAACCAGCAAAGGCCCCCACATGGATCTCGATTTCTCCGACGAGCAGCGCCTGCTGAAAGACAGCGTCGTCGGCTTGACCAATCGGCGCTACGCCGACCTCAAAGCTCGCATCGCCATGATGAAGGAGCCGAAAGGCTACAACGCCGCCATTTGGCAAGAGCTAGCCGACCAGGGCCTGCTCGCCATTCCGTTTACCGAGGCCGACGGGGGCCTCGGTGGCGGCGCCGTCGAAATGATGATCGTCGGCGAAGCGGTCGGGCGCAATCTCACGCTCGAGCCGTATATGGCGACGGTGGTGCTTGCAGGCGGCATTCTCCGCCACGCGGCGAGCCCGGAAATGCGCGCCAAACTTGTGCCCGATCTCGTCTCCGGCGCCGTCACCTACGCCTTCGCACACCAAGAGCGGCAGGCCCGCTTTGATCTGGCCGACGTCGGCGGTTCCGCGAAAAGCGACGGCCGGGGCGGCTACGTGCTCGAAGGCGAGAAATGCGTCGTCCTCCACGGCGACAGTGCCGAAAAGCTGATCGTCTCCGCACGCGTTTCCGGCGATCGCCGCGCCCGCGACGGCATTGGGCTGTTCCTCGTCGATGGCAAAGCACAGGGCGTCTCGCGCCGCGGTTATCCCACACAAGATGGCCAGCGCGCCGCCGACGTCTCGCTCGCAAGCGTCAAGGTCGGCGCGGACGCCGTCATCGGCACACCGGGCAAGGCGATGGCCGCCATCGACCGTACGGTGGACGAGGCGATCGCGTTCCTCGCGGCGGAAGCCGTCGGCGCCATGACCATGATGCACGATTTGACGCTCGAGTACGTCAAGACGCGCAAACAGTTCGGCGTCGCGATCGGCTCATTCCAGGTCGTGCAGCACCGTATCGTCGATATGTTCACGCATCTCGAACAGTCGAAGAGCATGGCCACCTACGCCGCGATGATGGCGGGCGAGGACGACGCCACCGAGCGCCGCAAGGCGATGCACGCGGTGAAGGTGCAGATCGGCCGTTCCGCGCGCCACATCGGCCAGGACGGCGTGCAACTCCACGGCGGCATCGGCATGACGCAGGAGTACAAGTCGGGCCACTACTTCAAGCGGCTGACGATGATCGATCTCGCGTTTGGCAACGCCGACCATCACCTGCGCGAGTTGGCGCGCAAGGGCGGGCTCATCAACGCGGCGGCGTGAGGGCGGGCGTGAGTGTGGGGGGCAACGATCCAAGCAGCTTGCTCGCTTGGACGTAAAGGCTGAATTGGGTAGTATCGCCAAATGATCGACGCTCCGACTCTCGACAAACTCCTGGATTTGCCCGCCGACGAACGGCTTGCCCTGGCGGAGACGCTTTGGAACTCGCTTGCAGCCAATCCGCGTTCTGTCCCGCTGCCCGATTGGCACCGGGAGATCGTCGCTGAGCGCCTTGATGAAGACGATGTCAATCCTGCACCCGGTGAGAGCTGGGCAGACGTGCGGCGACGCATCGAGACCAAGACGTGACGCTAAAGGTTTTCATCCAATGTGCAGCCTCCGGCGACATCGACGAGGCGCACGCTTGGTACGAGACACAGCAGAAGGGGCTCGGCAAAGAGTTCCTCAATGAGATCGAAGCCGGTCTCACACGAATTGCCGATTGGCCGGAGAACTATCCGGAGGTCCTGCGGGACGCACGCCGTGCGCCGATCCGGCGGTTCCCCTACTCGATCTACTTCCGCGTCCGTGGAACGGAGGCCCGCATCTTGGCCGTCATTCATCAAAGTCGCGATCCCCGCGTCTGGCAGCGGCGACTGAGGTAACCGACCGAGGCCACTTTCCGCTTGCCTTGTGTCCGCTTCGGCCGGAATCTGCAGCCAAACCCCATCCCGCGCCGCCCAAGGCGCCGCCTCCGAACTGGAACTGCCCCTATGAAACCGACCACCGTCCGTCGCATGGACAGCCGCAGCGACGCCCCGACGCGCGCGGCCGCCGCCACCCCAGCCGCGCCCTCCGAACCCGGCATGTATCCGGCCGTGCGCATGCGCCGGAACCGGAAGACGGCATGGTCGCGCCGCCTCGTGCAAGAGAACGTGCTCACGACCAATGATCTGATCTGGCCGATCTTCCTGATCGACAGTCAGACGTCGCGGGTTCCCGTGGCGCACATGCCGGGTGTTGATCGCATCAACATCCATGAGGCGGTGCGCGAAGCCGAGCGGGCAGCGAGCCTGGGGATTCCGGCTATTGCGCCTTTCCCTTACATCGACCCAGCGCTTCGTGATCCGTCCGGCAGTGAGGCCGTCAAAGCAACCAACCTCATGTGTCAGGCCGCGCGCGCGATCAAACGCGCGGTCCCGGAATTGGGGCTGATCACGGACGCTGCGCTCGATCCGTATACAAGCCATGGCCATGACGGGCTGCTCGATGCC
>JANLQP010000404.1:0-16599 GCA_031367895.1 Hyphomicrobiales bacterium | reverse complement strand
GCGCCCGAGCTTGGCGCGCACACGGCCGAGGTTCTGGTCGAGATTGGCATGACCGAGGCGCAGATCGTTGCGTTGCGGCGGGGGAAGGTGGTGGGGTAGTGTTTCGCTGCGGATATGAACATAACCGGTGTCATCCTCGGGCTCGTCCGGACAAGCCCGAGGATGCCAATGGCGAATATTATTTTTCGCCGCCAATATAGTCCGGATCGAGCCAGCCGTTCTCGTCGTAATCGGCCATGCAGCGTTCGGCGAACGAGACCATCTCGCCGAGCTGGCCGGTCGCTTGTGCATTGACGAGGCCGAACCAGCGCACCAGTTCGTGGCTGCCGGCATAGTTCATCTCGTAAAGCTCGTGCCGCGAACCGAACTCGCTGCCGACCGCATCCCAGAGCAGCTTCATGGTCTTGATACGCTGCTTGTAGTCGATGCCGTTGGAGCCGCGCACGTACTTCTCGAGATACTTGGCAATTTCGGGATTGTGCAGGTCTTTGGAATGGCTCGGCAGATAGATGAGGCCAGAGGCAACCGTGCGCTCGATGATGTTGCGCACTTGCGAATAGGCGGTACCCATGAACATGCGGTAGGCGACGCCGGCGCGTGTTTGCGGCAGGACGTAGCCGTTCACCCAAGGGTCCGGATTGGAGGCCATCGCATCGGCCAATCCCCAGAACAGGTTGCGCCAGCCGATCACCTCGCCGACCTGCGCCTGCACCGAACGCATGCTGTCGGTGCCGGTGGCGCGCGTGGCCTTGTAGAAAAGGCCGGCGATGAAGTCGAGCTTGACCGCCAGCCGGATGCAGCCCTGGAAGGTGAAGCCGTTGACGAACCCGGACTTCGGATAGAAATCCTTCAAGCGCTGGACGTCGCGGTGAATGAAGACGTTTTCCCAGGGAATGAAGGCGTTGTCGAATATGAAGATGGCGTCGTTCTCGTCGAAGCGCGACGTCAGCGGGTAATCCCAAGGGCTGCCCATCGTCGTTGCCGCCATCTCGTAGGACGGCCGGCAGATCAACTTAAGGCCGGGCGTATCCATCGGCGCCATGAACATGACGACCATCGAGGGGTCGTTGATCTCTTGGCCCATGTTCTGGCCGAGGAAATTGTAATGTGTCAGCGCCGAGTTGGTGGCCACCACCTTGGCGCCTGAAACATAGATGCCAGCGTCGGTTTCCTTTTGTATGGAAATGTAGACGTCCTTCACCTGATCGGCGGGCTTGTCACGATCGATCGGCGGGTTGACCAGCGCATGGTTGACGTAGGGCACGGTCTCCTGAGCGCGCTTGTGCCAGGCGCGCGCGTTCGGCGCGAACTGACCGTAGTATTCGGCGTTGGCGCCAAGCGTGTTGAGAAACGCGGCCTTGTAGTCGGGGCTGCGGCCCATCCAACCGTAGGTGATGCGCGCCCACTCGGTGATCGCGTCGCGCTGGCCGATCAGATCCTCGCGGGACTTTGCCGCCTTGAAGAATTTGTGCGTGTAGCCGCCGGAGCCGGTGTCGGTCGGCGCCGTCAGAATCGACTTCGTTTTCTCGGCGTGCAGGGCGTCATAGAGCTTGGCGACAGAGCGGGCGGCGTTGCGGAAGGCTGGATGTGCCGTCACGTCCTTTACGCGCTCGCCGTAGATGTAGACCTCGCGGCCATCACGGAGGGATTGGAGATACTCTGCCCCCGTGTAGGGCCGGTTCTTGCCGGCCAAAAGCGCTTCCGGACTCATGTGCTTCTCCCGAGTGGACGAGGACTTGCAGCCTCCAGGCTAGCCAATTTCCGAGCAATCTCCCAGCTGGCTGACACGGAGGCATTGGCACCGCAACCCTTGATTGCCGCGATGCGGCTGAGGGTGCTAGACGGAGCGCTGCTGCGGCGGGGACATGACCGGGCCGGGCGGGAGAGGAAGACGGTATGCGTTCGAGCCTCAAGACCTTGGCAATGGATCCCTGGGCGCTGCCCGTTTTCATCGTGGGCATGCTGGGTGTCGCGTTTCCGCGCTGGATGGCCGTTCTCGTGCCGGCGCTGCTGCTGGCAGGCGTCGTGCGGAGCTGGCGCGGTATGCCGGAGGACAATTTCAACCGGCTGCTCGGCGCGCCGGGCGAGGCCGGCTTCCGGGCTCTATGTGCATTGGTGATGTTCGGTCTGTGGGCGCTGCTCAGCACGTTCTGGTCGAGTGCGCCAAGTACGAGCGCTACGAAGGCGCTGTTTCTGCTGCTCATGCTCGTCTGCATTTTCGGGTTTACGCTGTGGCGCAATCACGAGACGCCGGACGCGCTCGATCGCGCCGCCCAAGGTTTGCTTGCCGCGTTCAGCCTCGCCAGTGTGCTGATGGCGATCGAGGTCCAGACCAACCAGGGCCTCTCCCGCGGGCTGATGACGTTGTTGCCGTTCCTGCAGGACGATCCGAAACACCTGCGGCTCGACAAGGGCGTAGTCGTCGGGCGGACGGAGAACGAGATCAACCGCCGAACGGCCGTGCTGGCGTTCCTCGTCTGGCCGGTGTTGCTGGCGGCGGTGCGGATCTGGTGGCCCGCGAATGGAAAGGCCGCGCTCGCGGCGTTCAGTGGCACCACAGCCACCGTGTTCGGACGCCTTGGCTGGTTGCCGGTCGCAGTTGCCATGCTGGCGGCGGGTATCGCCATCATGCTCGGTGGTCATCAATCGTCGCAGACGGCGCTGCTGGCGGGAATTGCCGCGTTCGCACTTGCAAAGCTCTGGCCACGTGCCGCAGTTCTCGGCGCTGCCGCGGCCTGGACCGTGCTGGTACTGCTGATCGTGCCGATCGTGATGCTGGCGCATGCGAACCGGTTGCACGAGGCGCCGTGGCTGTTCGGATCGGCCCGTCACCGGGTGGTAATCTGGAACCACACAGTGGAGCGGATCGCGTTGAAGCCGATGGTCGGGATCGGCGCGGATGCGACGCCGGCAGCCCGACCGCAGAACGTGGACGGCTACGACCGCAAAGAGGGTGGGTATTACGTCTCGACCGGGCGGCACGCGCACAACGCCTATCTGCAGGTCTGGTACGAACTTGGGCTGATTGGCGCCCTGCTGTTCCTGGCGGCGGGTCTGGCACTGATTTCGCTGATCGCCTCGCTTCCCGCCGCGGTCATACCCTGGGCGCTGGCGCAGGCCGCAACGACGGCGATCATGGCCGCCTCCAGCTACAGCATCTGGCAGGTCTGGTTCCAGGCTTCGATGGCGGCGGGCGTTGCGGCGTTGATGTTGGCGGCGGTCGTAGCCAACCGCCGGCCGGACTGAGGTCGCAGCCTCGTTCGCACCTGCATCTGCACCTGCACGCGCCGGTTGGCTTCAACCCAGCCGGTCCAGGCCACGATTTCCGATTGAACGGCTATTTGTCATGCAGAACCGATGTGGTATCATTTCGCAGTGCGGCAATCGACGACGGCAGGCGTATGCTCAATATGGCGGACAAGACCGTGGACAAGAAAGAGCCAGTCGTCATCAAGAAGTACGCCAACCGGCGGCTCTACAATACGGAGACGAGCACGTACGTGACGCTCGAAGACCTGGCGAAGATGGTTCGCGAGGAGCGCGACTTCGTCGTGTACGATGCCAAAAGCGGTGACGACCTTACGCACGCTGTGCTGACCCAGATCATCGTCGAGCAGGAGAGCCGCGCCGGCGGCGAGAGCCTGCTACCGGTGCCGTTCCTGCGCCAGCTCATCCGCTTTTATTGCGATACCATGCAACGGATGGTGCCAAGCTATCTGCAGGTGAGCCTCGACACGCTGACGCGCGAGCAGGATCGTTTCCGCAAGCAGTTCGCGACCGCCTTCACCCCGCAAGCCACGTTCGAGGCCTATCAGGAGCAGGCGCGCAAGAACCTCGTCATGTTCGAGAAGGCGATGACGATGTTCACGCCGTTCCCAGGAATGCCTGGGATGCCGGGAATGCCTGGGATGCCGGGTGCCGCGCCCGAGGCGAGTGGTGAAGAGGGGTCCAAGGCCAATGGTGCGCATAAGCCGGCTGCCAGCGGTGCGCCGGCTGGTAGCCCGGCGAGTAAGCCACCGCCTTCTGCGAGCAACGAATTGGACGAGCTCAAGGCCCAGCTCACGGCCATGCAGCAGAAGATCGAGAATATGGCGAAGGGTGGCGGGCGGGGTTGATCCGAGGTAGCCTATAACCTTTCAGTGGCAATGTGCTGCTGGCATAGCCACGTCTCGGAAACAGGTTGCCCTCACGTCCGTGCTCCCTTAGTTTCCGGCTCTTGCATAGCCAGTCCGCGCCTGTCGCGGCATAGAACGAGCCCCCAATGCGCCCATCCAAACGCCAGCCGGACGAGCTGCGCCGCGTCTCCATCGACCGCGCCGTATCAATGCACGCCGAAGGCTCCTGTCTGATCAAGTTCGGCAACACGCACGTGCTGTGCACCGCGAGCCTCGAGGAGCGCGTACCGCCCTGGCTCAAGGGACAGGCGCGCGGCTGGGTGACGGCCGAGTACTCGATGCTGCCGCGCGCCACCACCGAGCGCACGCGCCGCGAGGTGACTGTTGGCCACGCCTCCGGCCGCACGCAGGAAATTCAACGGCTGATCGGGCGGGCCTTGCGCGCTGTCGTCGATCTGCCGAAACTCGGCGAGCGCCAGATCACCGTCGACTGCGACGTGATCCAGGCGGATGGCGGCACGCGCACCGCCGCAATAACCGGTGCCTGGGTGGCATTGCACGATTGCATGGCGTGGATGCGCCAGCGTGACATGATCAAGGATGGCGTGCTGCGCGATCAGGTGGCGGCGGTATCGTGCGGCATCTACAAGGGCAAGTCGGTTCTCGATCTCGATTACGCCGAGGATTCCAACGCCGACGCAGACTCGAATTTCGTCATGACCGGAAAGGGTGGCATCGTCGAGGTGCAAGGCACTGCCGAGACGACGCCGTTCAGCCAGGAGAGCTTCGACCAGCTGATGGGGCTTGCACGCAAGGGTATCGGCGAGTTGTTGGCGCTACAGAAGCTGACGGTGTCGTGAGGGCGTAGGGCGTAGCTGTAGGTTGGGTCAAGCCCTCGCGTGACCCAACGCGGCTTGCTCCGACTCGTTGATGTTGGGTCGTGCGCCGCCTCGGAGTAAAATGCTCCGAGATCGCCGCTTGACCCAACCTGCGAGTATTAACATTCCGGAGGCACCACCATGCAGCCGAGCGGCATCCTCGAGACTATCCTCTATGCCGAGGATCTCGACGCCACCGAGCGGTTTTCAAAGGCATTGCAATCGAGTCGGATTTCGTTGGCCCGCGTCCGGCGGCCGCTCCATCCACTTTCGCGATCCCGCCGGCAATTGCCTCGCGGCGGCAGAGCCGCAACATGGCAACCGCACGGCCACACCGCTGCAAACGCCTCTCGAGGCACGACGATAGTGGGAAGGCCGAGGCCGCCCCGAACAGCGTCGAAACTGGACGCGGCGTCTGCGAGCTTGATCTTGATGATGGGAATAGCACGCTGCCCGTACCCACACAGCAAATGGCTGATAGGTAATTTCCGATCCTGCTGCGGTCATCTAAAGGGAACTATATCCGCAGGCAGGCGTTAGCTGAGGCAAGTCGATCGTCCATTGCGACAGGGATGGTCCCGAACACCAGGGTGACGTTTCATCGGTCGCATCCGGCTGGCTAAAGTCCCTGGCGCGTAGGATGTCATGACCGAACCAGAGCTTTACCCACTGCGATTTGAACCTGTTTATCAGTACCGGCTTTGGGGTGGACGCCGTCTGGCGAACTGGCTGAAAGCCCCGCTGCCGGGCGACGGCCCTATTGGCGAAGCCTGGCTGCTGAGTGATCGGGACGACCATCCCAGTCTAGTGGCGGACGGCCCCTTGAGAGGCCGCACCATTGCTCAACTCATCGAGCTGTCGCCACAAGCCATGCTCGGTCAGAAGCTCGGAAAATCCCGCCGATTTCCTGTCCTTTTGAAATTTCTCGACGTGCAAAAGATGCTCTCGGTTCAAGTCCATCCGGCGGATGCCAATGTCGACCTGATTCCCCAAGGCGAAACCGGGAAAACGGAGGCGTGGGTCGTTCTGGAGGCGCAGCCCGACGCGCGCATCTACGCGGGCTTGAAACGCGGAGTAACCGCTCAGCGCTTGAGTGCTCTCACTTCTGAGACGGTCGATACGGCTCTGGCCAGCTTCCGGCCGGAGCTTGGGCAAACTATTCTGATCGATGCCGGTGTCGTGCATTCTCTCGGCGACGGTGTCGTGGTTTTCGAGATCCAGCAAAACAGTGACGTCACCTACCGCCTCTATGATTGGGATCATATCGATCCGAAGTCCGGCCGTCGGCGATCGTTACAGGTCGAGCAGGCCATGGCGTGTGTCGATCTCCATCAGGGTCCCGTCCACCCGATTTCGCCGCTCATTGAATCAACGCAGCCGTGCAAGCGCGAGCGGCTCTTCGATGAGCCGCATTTCCAAGTGTGGCGCCTGCGGGGCGAGGTGCCATTTTCTGTCGGCGCCGTGAACGAGCCGCGGGTTTTAGTCTGCCTCGACGGTGCGGGCAGCATCGAACACGAGGGAGCTGATTTCGACATGGAAATGGGCACCCTCATGCTTCTGCCCGCGAGCGTCGGGGTGTGCCGCTTTCGTCCGAACCGTCCCGTCACGCTGCTGGAGATTGCAGTGCCGGTGCAGCCATGAAGAAGCTCATCATATTCGACCTCGATGGAACGCTCGCTGAAAGTAAATCGTCACTCGACACCGAGATGGCAGCCCTCCTCGTTTGCCTTCTCGACCTCGTCAAGGTCGCTGTAATCTCAGGCGGCGCGTGGGCGCAATTCGAAAAGCAGGTGCTGTCCCACCTGCCGAACAATGATCGTTTGCGACAACTTTCACTCCTCCCCACCTGCGGGACCCGGTTTTATCGCTGGGACGCCGCCTGGACGCTGTTGTATGCGGAAGATTTCACTGGCGACGAGAAGAAAACGATCATCGACGCACTGAACAAGGCACTGGCGGCATCGGGATTGAGACCCGAAAAGCATTGGGGTGAACAGATCGAGGATCGCGGCAGTCAAATTACGTTCTCCGCGCTCGGGCAGGACGCGCCGCTTCATGAAAAGAAGACATGGGATCCGGACTTTGCAAAGCGCAAAAAGATTTCGGATGTTTTGACGCCCCTGATACCTGACTTTTCGACGCATCTGGGTGGTTCGACGTCGATCGATGTCACGAAATCCGGCATCGACAAGGCCTATGGCATCAGGAAGCTCCAAGAGACGCTAGGCATCGCCATCAAAGACATGATTTTCGTCGGTGACGCGCTGTTCCCGGGCGGAAATGACTATCCGGCCAAACAGGCGGGTGTCTTGTCCATCGCAGTGCGCGATCCGCACGAAACCAAACGCGTCATCGAGGCCTTTGTCGCGTGCCTGGAGATTGGGGGCTGATGATGCACGATTTCACACTGAAACGGATCGGCATGATTATGGAGCCGCGAGCGGACGAGCCCAATGAAGTGGAAGGCGTCCTCAATCCGGCGACAGCCCGTGGCAAGGACGGACAACTTTATCTATTTCCACGCCTGGTGGCGCGCGGAAATTATTCTCGTATCGGCATTGCCCGGGTGTTGTTCGACAGCGCGGGCGATCCAATCGGGGTCGAACGGATGGGCATCGCCCTGCAGCCGGAGGCCGAATACGAAATCAACGAAAATGGCGGCGGTTGTGAGGATCCGCGGGTCGCCTTTGTCGAGCCGCTAGACCATTACGTGATGACCTACACGGCGTTTTCACGCCGAGGTCCGCGCCTTGCAATTGCGATTTCTCACGATTTGCTGCGATGGACCAGGGTCGGCCTGGCCACATTTTCCGATTATCGTGGCATTGCGTTCGATGGCATCGACAATAAGGACGGCAGTGTTTTCCCGACTCTGATTCCAGGGGTATTCGGTCGGCCGGCCGTTGCTCTTGTGCATCGTCCATTGTTCCCGGGAACACGGCCGGAAGAGAAGGTTTGCGAGCCGCACCCGCGCTCCAGAGACGATCATCGGGAATGCATTTGGATCTCATATACGCAGGTAACCACCAAAGGCGAGGAACACCGGCTCTGTGAATTTGTCGCCCACCACCGCCTGGCTTGTCCAACGGCTGCCTGGGAGATGTTGAAGATCGGCGGCGGCACGCCGCCCATCATGTGCCGCCACGGTTGGTTGCTGCTCTATCATGGTGTGCATGAAATTCCACAGCTGACACCGGGCAAGCATAAACTGTGTTATTCGGCCGGCGCCATGGTACTGTCCGCGGAGCATCCCAACAAACTTGTTTATCGGTCTCCCGATTCAGTGCTTGCGCCGTCTCATCCGGCTGAATTGTACGGAACCGTTGATAACGTCGTATTTCCGACCGGTATTGATCGCCGTGACGATCTCGGCACGCCAGACCGCTTCGACGTCTATTACGGAATGGCTGATTTTCGCATCGGCGTTGCGCGCCTTGACGTGCCGGCATCGTTGCCGCCGTCAGTGTAGGCAAGCAGCGACGCTGGTGGCGTCAGAGGACACGTCATGAAACTCGGTATGATCGGCCTGGGACGAATGGGCGCCAACATGGCGCAGCGTCTCTTGGGCGGCGGGCACCAGGTGGTCGGCTTCGATCCAAAACCCGAAATACGTAAAAGCCTCGAGGCCAAAGGTGCCGAAACCGCTGATTCGCTTGTCACGCTCGTGGCAATGCTGCCAGCACCGCGGACGCTTTGGCTGATGGTGCCGGCCGGTGAAATCACCGACGCCACGTTGGTTTCGTTGCTGCCGTTGTTGTCGTCGAACGACATCGTCGTCGACGGTGGCAATTCCTACTATAAGGACACGTTGCGCCGATCGAAGTTGTTTGCCGACCACAGCATCAGCTACATCGACTGCGGGACCAGCGGTGGCATCTGGGGCCTCGCCGAAGGCTACAGCATGATGATCGGCGGCGACGAGGCGCCGGTCGAGCGGCTACGGCCGATCTTCGAATCGTTGGCGCCTGCGAAGGATCGCGGCTGGGGCCGCGTCGGCCCGGTCGGCTCCGGCCATTTCACCAAGATGATCCATAACGGCATCGAATACGGC
Organism: Hyphomicrobiales bacterium; assembly: GCA_031367895.1. Lineage (GTDB taxonomy): Bacteria > Pseudomonadota > Alphaproteobacteria > Rhizobiales > Hyphomicrobiaceae. Next base: position 7,555 of record JANLQP010000404.1, on the reverse strand, counting down.
ATGATGCAGGCTTACGCCGAAGGCTTCTCGATTTTACAGCACAAGCGCGAGTTCGGCCTCGACCTGCACCAGGTCGCCGAGATCTGGCGCCATGGCAGCGTCGTGCGCTCTTGGCTACTGGATCTCACGTCTACCGCGCTGGAGAAGAACCCGGCGATGACGGGGATTGCGCCCTATGTCGACGATTCCGGCGAAGGGCGCTGGACCGTGGCCGAGGCGATCGATCTCGACGTTGCCGCGCCAGTCATCACACTGTCGCTGCTCGAACGCCTGCGCTCGCGCGATGCAGACTCGTATTCCGATAAGCTGCTCGCGGCGATGCGCAACCAGTTCGGTGGACATGCGATCAAGAAGGAATGAGGTCGACGTCAAGACGGCGATCGTCAGCACCTTGAAATCGGCCATGCGCTATGTTTTCCGCGACCTCGCCGAGTTCCGTGATCGTCATAGCCGAGGATTTCACCCTCGCTCCGAGTATCGAGAAGCAGACGTCTCGCGGAACCCTCGGCAAATCTCACACTGTCTTGTCGAAAATACACTGCACGCCGCCGAGCAGGATCGCCTTGACGTTGCTGCTTGCGCGCGCCGAAGTGAAAGCGGCGCTGCATCGGCTCGCTGATGCGGCTACCAGCCCTATGTCGGACTTCACCAGCGTGGCCGATTGCGCAAAACTCCCGCGTTGGGACCGGTTCACTCCGGCCTGCATTTTATCATCCTATCGCACGCCGCGTCATGACGTTGATGAGATGCGCGCGGTAGTCGGCAGCAGCATGCATGTCCGTCATCAAACCGGAAGCGTCGGCCTTCAACGGAGCCACGGCAGCGCCTATGAAACTCGCCGCCAACGCCTGCTCGGCCGCCGACCAGCGGAACACGCCGGACTGACCTGCCCCCGTGACAGCAACACGTGGACCAGATGCCGTGCGCGCCACGGCGACGCCGACCAACGCAAACCGTGACGCTGGGTTGGCGAACTTGGCGTAGCCGAAGCTCTGCACCTCGGGGAAGCAGATCGCCGTGATGATCTCGTCGTCGGCGAGCGCCGTCGAGAACAGCCCCTTGAAGAAATCGTCCGCCGCGATTTGGCGCTTGGTTGTGACAACGGTTGCGCCCAGCGCCAAGACGGCGGCCGGGTAATCGGCCGCAGGATCGTTATTGGCCACAGAGCCGCCGATGGTGCCACGATTGCGCACGTGCGGATCGCCGATGCCGTCGGCCAGTGTCGCGAGTCCGGGGATCGCGGCCTTGACGTCGGCCGACTCCGCGACCGCCGCATGCGTGGTCATGGCGCCGATGACGAGCTGGCCATCCTTCCGCGAAATGCCCTTCAGGTTGGCAATGCGGCCGAGATCGATGATCTGCTCGGGGCTGGCCAGCCGCAGCTTCATCGCCGGAATCATCGTTTGCCCACCCGCCAGCAACTTGGCACCGGGCGCGGATTTGAGCGCAGCATTGGCCTCGTCGAGGCTCGCCGGCCGCTTGTAGTCGAATGCGTACATGGGATTGGCTCCTTGTTGGCGAGCTTATTCGGCGGCCTTACGAGGCATTTTCTGGATAGCGCGCCACATCGCCTGCGGCGTCGCCGGCATGGCGATGTCCTCGTGGCCGAGCGCGTTGGTGACGGCGTTGATGAGGGCGGCCGGCGCGGCGATCGCACCAGCCTCGCCGCAACCTTTGACACCGAGCGGGTTGGAGGGGCACGCCGTCGTCGTCATGCCGACGTTGAACGATGGCAGGTCGTCGGCGCGCGGCATGGTGTAGTCCATGTAGCTTGCGGACAACAGCTGGCCGTTCTCGTCATAGACGGTGCCTTCGAGCAGAGCCTGGCCGATGCCTTGCGCGATGCCGCCGTGCACTTGCCCCTCGACGATCATCGGGTTGATCAGCACGCCGAAATCATCGACGGCCGTCCAACGGTCGACATGGGTGTGGCCGGTCTCACGATCGATCTCCACTTCGGCGATATGCACGCCAGAAGGAAACGTGAAGTTCTTCGGGTCGTAGAACGAACCCTCCTTCAGCCCCGGTTCGATCTTGTCGCTGTCGAACTTGTGCGCGACGTAGGCCTGCAATGCCACCTCGCCGAACGTCATCTTTTTGTTGGTACCGCGCGCCGTGAACTCGCCGTTGGCGAAATCGACCATGTCGTCCGGCACCTCCATGCAGGCGGCTGCCACACGCGTTGCCTTGGCGACGACCTTCTCGCAGGCCTTGACGATCGCCGAGGCACCGACCGCGCCCGAACGCGAGCCGTATGTGCCCATGCCCATCTGCACCTTGTCAGTGTCACCGTGCACGATCGAGACCTGTTCGATGGGGATGCCGAGCTTCGACGAGATCACCTGCGCGAACGTCGTTTCGTGGCCCTGGCCGTGGCTGTGCGAACCGGTCAACACCTCGACGGTGCCGATCGGGTTGACGCGGACTTCGGCCGATTCCCACAAACCGACGCCGGCGCCGAGCGAACCGACCGCCTTCGACGGCGCGATTCCACATGCCTCGATGTAGGCGGAAAAGCCGATCCCGCGCAGTTTGCCCTTGGCGGCGCTGGCCGCCTGACGCTTGCCGAAGCCCTTGTAGTCGGCCATCTCCAGCGCCTTGTCGAGGGACGCTTCATAGTCGCCGGTGTCATAGGCCATGATGACGGGCGTCTGGTAGGGGAAGGCGCGAATGAAATTCTGCCGGCGGAATTCTGCCGGGTCACGGCCGGTCTGGCGGGCGGCAACCTCGATCAGCCGCTCGATCACGAATGTCGCCTCGGGACGCCCGGCGCCGCGATAGGCATCGACCGGTGCGGTGGTGGTGTAGACGCCGTCCACCTCGCAGTAGATCGCGGGGATCTGATACTGGCCGGAGAGCAGCGGCGCGTAAAGATAGGTCGGCACCGACGACGCGAACGTCGAGAGATAGGCGCCGAGGTTGGCCTTCGTCTTGGCGCGCAGTGCCAGGATGTTGCCGCCGGCATCGAGTGCGATCTCAGCCGTCGTCAGGTGGTCGCGGCCGTGCGCGTCGGCGAGGAACGACTCCGACCGCTCGGCCGTCCACTTGACGGGGCGGCCCACCTTCTTCGAGGCCCAGACGCAGACCGTCTCCTCGGCGTAGATGAAGATCTTCGAGCCGAAACCACCGCCGACGTCGGGCGCGATGACGCGGAGCTTGTTCTCGGGCGCGACGCCGATGAACGCGGAGAGAACGAGGCGGGCAACGTGCGGGTTCTGGCTGGTTGTGAAGAGCGTGTAGGCTTCGTTGCCCCGGTCGTAATCACCGATCGCGGCGCGCGGCTCCATCGCATTCGGGATCAGCCTGTTGTTGACGATGTCGAGCTTCGTCACGTGCGCGGCCTTGGCGAAGGCGGCGTCCGTCGCGGCCTTGTCGCCCAAGTGCCACTGGTAGACCGTGTTGCCAGGAGCTTCGGCGTGCACCTGGGCTTGTCCGGGCGACTGTGCTTGGCCCAGATCGACGACGGCTTTGTGCACGTCATAATCCACCGCGACCAGCTCGGCTGCGTCCTTCGCCTGCACCAGCGTCTCGGCGATGACCACGGCGACGTGATCGCCGACGTAGCGGACCTTGCCCATCGCCAGCGCCGGATGCGCACCCGCCTTCATCGGCGAGCCGTCCTTGGAGTGGATCATCCAGCCGCAGATGAGACCGCCGATCTTGTCCTTCGCGAGGTCGGCACCGGTAAAAATCGCGAGCACGCCTGGGGCTGCCTTCGCGGCGCTGGTGTCGATGCTCTTGATCGTCGCGTGCGCGTGTTGCGAGCGCACGAACACCGCATAGGTTTGCGCGGGGCGGTTGATGTCGTCGACGTATTGGCCGCGCCCCGTGATGAAGCGGAGGTCTTCCTTGCGCTTGACGGATGCGCCGATGCCTTGAGCTGTCATGTCATGTCTCCCGATGCTTCGCGCACTCGTTCAGGACTGCTTCGTGCCGCCCATGGCGGCGGCGCCCGCCTCGATGGCGCGGACGATATTGTGATAGCCGGTGCAACGGCAGATGTTACCCTCGAGGCCCTTGCGGATCGTGGCCTCGTCGAGCTTCGGGCCCTTGCGGTTGGCGAGATCGACACCGGCCATGATCATGCCGGGCGTGCAGAAGCCGCATTGCAGCGCGTGATGCTCGCGGAACGCCGCCTGCATCGGGTGCAGATCATCGCCGGTCGAAAGGCCCTCGATCGTCGTCACCGTCGCGCCATCGCAGGAGAGCGCCAACGTCGTGCAGGCCTTCACGGCGCGGCCGTCGAGATGCACGGTGCAGGCGCCGCACTGGCTGGTATCGCAGCCGACATGCGTGCCGGTCAGCGACAGGTTCTGGCGGAGGAAGTCAACGAGCAGCGTGCGGGAGTCGACGTCCGCCGTGACCGCGCGGCCGTTGACCTTCATCAAGAGTGACGTCATGGGTCTGCATTCCTCCTCCGGTTTGTTGTTGGGCACTGCTTTGCGCGTAGGCAGAGGGCGTTGCGGCGCATAGTGTCGCAATGCGTGGCGCTGCTCAATAGGCAGGTTCGAGGGTGGTCGTACACGGGTGGCGGATCTACCGACCCGGATCCTTCTGTGCATCCGCCCCCTCGAACGTCGTGCCGCGATTTGGAACGAGTACGTTGATGCCACGGCTGACCTTCACCCTGCCGACCGGCGCGATCAGTTCCTTCCGGGCCTCGACGAGGATGACGCCGGCGAACGCGCGCGAGACGCGCAACCCGATGCGTTCCGCGCTCAACGCCGACTTCAGAACCAGCCGGTGATCGACCGGCGGAATGTAGAGCGCGGCGCTCCAGTCGGTTGCGGTGAACATGGCGTCGGTCAGCAGCCGCTCGAGCTGGCCCTGGCTGAACGGGCGGCCGTGACCGAAGGGGGTGCGATCCAGACGTGCCCACACGCCGCGCCGGTTCGGGACAATGACGAGAACGCGTCCCTCAGGCTTCAGCACACGCCAGATCTCGCGCAAGAGGCCACGCACGTTTTCGCTGGCCTCGAAGCTGTGCACAGCGAGCAGATGATCGACCGAATTGTCGGCGAGCGGCAGGTTCGTCTCGTCGACGACGACGGTGTGCACGGGGCCGGCGGACGGCCAAACCACGGCGCCTTGCGTCCACGGCATCATCGCCGTCACGCTTGCCGCGTCCCCACGAAACGTGCCGAGATAGGGCGTTGCGTAGCCGAGCCCGACGAGGTTCGACCCCGTCACCCGCCGCCAACGCGAGCGAATCCGATGCGCCAGGATGCGCCGGACCATAGCCCCGAGCGGGCGGCCGTAGAAGTCCAGGAGGTCGGTAACGTCTGGCTGCATGATTGCGCGTCAACTTCGCATGTTGTCATCCTCGGGCTTGTCCCGAGGACCCATGTCGCCGAGATCGCTGGAAGCAATTGTCTGCTGTAACGCTGCTGCAAAACTCTTGCATCGAGCCCGTTGAACCATGGGTGGTCGGGTGTCATGTCGAAGACGTGCTTCGCACTTGGGCCCGACCATGACAACGGTTGGGCTTGATTGCGAACATAGCACATCGACCCGCACACTACTCCGCCGCCTCGGCACCAGTATAGCCCAGCGCCGCGTTGAGCTTCACCAGAAGATCGGCTGCGGCTTCGGCGATGTTGGTGCCGGGACCGAACACGGCCTTGGCGCCGGCAGCAAACAGCGCCTGATAATCGCCGGGCGGGATAACGCCGCCGACGACGATCATGACGTCGCCGCGCCCTTGGGCTTCCAACGCCGCCCGCAATTCCGGTACCAGCGTCAAGTGACCGGCTGCCAGCGACGAGACGCCGACAACGTGCACGTCGTTCTCCACGGCTTGCCGCGCCACCTCTTCCGGTGTCGAGAACAGCGGGCCGATATCGACGTCGAAACCGAGATCGGCGAACGCGGTCGCGATCACCTTCTGGCCGCGGTCGTGGCCGTCCTGGCCGATCTTGGCGATCAGGATGCGCGGACGGCGGCCGTCGTTCTTCTCGAAGGCCTGCACCAGACTTTGCACACGGGCGAGATCGTTCGACATGCGGCCGCCCTTCCTCGACATCGCTTCCGAGCGGTAGACGCCGGAGACCGAGCGGATCTCGGCGCGGTGACGGCCGAACACGGCTTCCATGGCGTCGGAAATTTCGCCGACGGTAGCCTTGAGACGGGCTGCCTTGACCGAGAGGTCGAGCAGGTTACCGTTACCGCGCGCGCCCTCGGTGAGTGCTTTCAGCGCCGCTTGCACCGAGGCCTCGTCGCGTTCGCTCCTGAGGCGCGCAAGTTTGGCAATCTGGCTCTCACGGACCCGGCCATTGTCGACTCTCAGGATATCGAGACCAGGCTCGGTCTCGAGGCGGTATTTGTTGACGCCGACGATGGTCTGGCGGCCGCTGTCTATGCGCGCCTGCGTGCGGGCGGATGCCTCTTCGATGCGCATCTTCGGGATGCCCGCGGCGATCGCCTTTGCCATGCCGCCGAGCTTTTCCACCTCCTGAATATGCTCCCACGCGCGGGCCGCGAGATCATGCGTCAGCCGTTCGACGTAATGGCTGCCGCCCCACAGATCCGCAACGCGCGTGGTACCGGATTCCTGCTGCAGGAAAAGCTGTGTATTGCGCGCGATGCGGGCCGAGAAATCCGTCGGCAACGCGATCGCTTCATCGAGGGCGTTGGTGTGCAGCGATTGCGTGTGGCCCTGCGTCGCCGCCATCGCCTCGATGGCTGTCCTGGTGACGTTGTTGAATACGTCCTGGGCGGTCAGCGACCAGCCCGACGTCTGGCAATGCGTGCGCAGCGACAGCGAGCGCTCGTCCTTCGGGTTGAACTCGCTCTTGATCAGCTTCGCCCAGAGCAGGCGGGCGGCGCGCATCTTTGCCACCTCCATGAAGAAGTTCATGCCGATCGCCCAGAAGAACGACAGGCGCGGCGCGAACTTGTCGATGCCGAGGCCGGCGGCGACACCGGCGCGTGCGTACTCGACGCCATCGGCGAGCGTATAGGCGAGCTCCAGGTCTGCCGTCGCGCCGGCTTCCTGCATGGGGTAGCCGGAGATCGAGATCGAGTTGAATTTCGGCATGTGCGCCGAGGTGTAGGAGAAGATGTCCGAGATGATCCGCATCGAAGGCGAGGGCGGGTAGATGTAGGTGTTGCGGACCATGAACTCCTTCAGAATGTCGTTCTGGATGGTGCCCGACATCTTGGCTGGGGAGACACCCTGCTCCTCGCCCGCGACGATGAAAAGCGCGAGCACGGGCAGGACGGCGCCGTTCATGGTCATCGACACGGACATCTGGGAAAGATCGATGCCGTCGAACAGCGTGCGCATGTCGAGGATCGAATCGATCGCGACGCCGGCCATGCCGACGTCGCCGCGCACGCGCGGGTGGTCGCTGTCATAGCCGCGATGGGTTGCGAGATCGAACGCGACCGAGAGACCCTTCTGGCCGGCGGCGATGTTGCGCCGGTAGAAGGCATTGGAATCCTCCGCCGTCGAGAAGCCCGCGTACTGGCGGATGGTCCAGGGCTGCGTCACGTACATGGTCGGGTAGGGACCGCGGAGATACGGCGCGATGCCCGGCAGCCCGTCGATGAAGTC
>JANLQP010000399.1:0-24788 GCA_031367895.1 Hyphomicrobiales bacterium | reverse complement strand
GCATCCTTGTTCTTCGAGCCGATCGGGATGCCCCAACCATGCGTCGCGATGCCCGGGAAGCGCCCCTTGGGACCCTTCGGGATCAGGCTGAAATTGCAGGTAGAGGTCACCTTGCTGTCCTTGGCGCCCATGAGCGCCAGGAAAACGTGATTGTTGGTCGAGTAGTTGGCTTTGCCGGCAACCAATGCGGCGACGGCCTGATCGTAGTTGTAGCCGATGGCGCCTTCTGGTCCATAGGTGCTCACGATCTTTGAGAAGAACTCCGCCGCGGCGACGGCCTCCGGTGAGTCCAGCGTCGGCATCAGGTCGTCCGGCGGATTCCGGAATACGTTGCCGCCGAGGCTGTGCAGATAGGGAATGAACGTCCAACCCCAGTGGTTGTCGGTCAGGAACGAAGGGATTCCATCCTTCTTGTTGAGGATGGCCATGGACTTCTCCATCTCATCGAAGGTGTCGGGCATGCCAAGGCCCGCCTGCTTGAAAAGGTCGAAGCGGCTGCTACCCGCCATCAGCACGTCGGTCAACCACGGCACGCCGTAGTTGACGCCCTTCCTGTCCTTCAGCGGCGCCACGGCACCAGGATTGAAGTCAGCAAAATCGAAGTCGGCCGGCGTCTTGTTCGGGTCCTTCAGGTAGTCGTCGATCGGCGTGAACCAACCGGCGCCGATCCAGCGGCTGGAGAAAATGAAAGTGATGTTGAGGACGTCGTAAGCACTACCCTTGGTCGAGAGCTCGAGATCGACGCGCTGGTTGTAGACGGGGAAGCCCGGTGTGTCGTAGTTGACCTTGATGCCCGTCGCCTCGGTAAATTCCGGCAGGTAGTCGGCGAGGAACTTCGGATAGGGCGCGCTCCAGCAGGAGACGTTGATTGTCGTGCCGGCAAAGGGCTTCGTTTGGGCCAGGACGGCTGGCGCCTTGAGGCCGCCCGCAGCAAGTGCGGCGGTTGCACCGATCCCGCCGAGGACCTGACGGCGATGAGCCTTCACGGCGCCGATAACACTGCGTGTCCCGTGGTTGCCTTTACGCTCCATGGCCGTACTCCCCGATGAGTTCTTCCCTAGCGGACGACTTGCTTCCGGCTTCGCTGACGTCGAGCCGCGTTTTGCGCAAGCCTTGCACGCCGAGGAAGCGTGCGCAAGGCAGCTGAAAGGCAGGGGCGGAGTTCAGGCAGCGGAGTTCAGGCAGCCGCAAAACGCCGAAAGGGCCGGTTGCTGAGGCCGGCCCTCGTGACATCACCAGTAGACTTGGAGGGGAGAGGGACAAGTCGCAGGAGGAGAGAGAATTCTGGTGTTGCCTGTAGCCCGGTCCTTTCAGCTTGGCCCCGGGGGGCTGGGGGGCTGAGAGTTCCGGAGCCTCGCGTCGGGACCGGGCCAAGAGGCAACGATCCCACTATGCTTGACGTTTGCGGCTGTCCGTCGACCGGATGTTGGCCAAATCGCGGTATCTGCGGTTTTTTCGTTGACGTGTCGAGACTGGGTCATCGAGGCATTGCCATTGCGGGGATTGCGCGGGCGATCGACGCCACAAAAAATCTGGCCCGGTCCAGGAGAGAAGCCTCGGAGGGGGCTGGGGGGCGAATTCCGAGAGTTCGTTGGACCGGGCCAGTTCTTATGAGTTTGATTATGTAGAGGGATTGCGGCTCCGTTTTGCCCAGATTTAGGCAGATTTGTGAATTGTGTTGCTCATTGTTACCTTTGTGATCACGTCTGTTCCGATCCTGGACGCGTGTCCGGCCCTTGGCTCCGGCCCTTGCGCGGACCCTGAACCGTGCGCGAACCGGCCTTGCAAGGAACCGCTGAACGCGCCATCTTGTTGTCATGCATAGAGGAGGCGCCCTTGAGCGATAGCGAGCCGATAGCGTTTCGCCCCAGGACGGGGCCGAGCCAAGCCGGTACCGCAACGCTTCAGCCCTCCCGCTCGCCGCCAGCCGTCGCCTTCGATCGGCGCGAACTCGGCGAGATCCTCACGGTCTATGGCCGCAAAGTCGCCGCCGGCGAGTGGCGTGACTATGCCATGGATTTCGGGCGCGAAACCGCTGTGTTCTCGGTGTTCCGCAAGGCCAGCGAATGGCCACTCTACCGAATCGAGAAGAACCCGAAAAACGCAAAGAAGCAGGGCGCTTACAGCGTCGTCACGTCGACTGGCCTCATCCTGAAGCGCGGCCACGAATTGAATCGCGTGCTGGAAGTTCTGGAAAAGAAGCGCCTGTCGCTGGTCGAATGATCGACCGCTGTCGTTCGCAGGGCTGACCTGTGATGCGCATCAGGCCGAGGGCGGCGCGGTATCGCCCGAACCGAGCGCGCGTTGCATCAGCACGCTATCGAGCCAGCGGCCGTGCTTGAAGCCGACCGAGTGGATGGTGCCGACAAACGTGAAGCCGGCGCTGCGATGTAGCCCGATCGAAGCCGCCTGCCGCGAATCCCCGATCACTGCGATCATTTGCCGGTAACCTTTGGCGGTCGCGGCTCCGATCAAGGCATCCAGCAATTGCCGACCGACGCCGGAGCGGTGCGCATCCACGGCGACATAGATCGAATTCTCGACGCTGTAGCGATACGCAGGCCGCGGCCGGTACTGGCTGACGTAGGCGTAGCCGAGCACGCGATCGTCGATCTCCGCCACGAAGTATGGAAACCCCGCGTCGGTGATCGCGATGAACCGGCGGCGCATTTCGTCAGCGTCGGGAGGCTCGAGCTCGAAGCTCGCCGTGCCGCCGGCGACAGCCGCGCCGTAGATGGCGGTTATCGCCGCAATGTCTGTGACCGTGGCGTTACGTACCTGCATCCCGGCCCCGACACTTTAGTTCACTTCGCGAACGTTTTCAAATACGCAACCACATCGAGCCGATCCTGCTCATCGGCAAGGCCAGCGAACGCCATCCGGTTGCCCGGCATCGCCTCGCGCGGGTTCTCCAGATACTTGAGCAGCTTCTCATCGGACCACACCCAGCCCTCGTCACCGGCCTTCTTGTTGGCGGGAGAGTAGGTGAACCCGTCGATGCTGCCGGCTTTGCGTCCGACGATGCCATTGAGGATCGGGCCGAGTTTGGTCTTTGCGTCAGGGCCGGCCTCGTGACAGGCGCGGCACTTCTTGAAGACTTCCTCGCCGTCCTTGGCATTACCGTCCGCGGCGCATGCTGCCCCAGGGGCAAGCATCAGTGAAAGTACAAGCAGGCGTCCCACACGTCGCATTCAAACGCTCCCAAGTGATCCAAGCGACCCTCGATGCCGAGCAATCAGATCGAAAGTCGAATTGGACCTGATGTAGGATGTCTTGCGTCTGGAATGGAGGCGACCAAGTGCCCCAAGCGGCAACGAGGTCACGCCGGGGTGACAATCAGCGGCTGGCCACCGCCGCGCGCGCAGGCTTTGCTTCAAGTGTCGGCGCCTTGACGGCAGGCATTGCAGCGGCCGCACCTGGAGCCACGTACTTGGCGATGTCGATGCCCTTCTCCCAATATGGATCGGAACCATAGAGGTTCGCGAGGAACTCGATGAACGCGTTGACCTTCTCGGGCATGAAATCACGGCAAGGATAGACGGCATAGATCGCGACACTGTCGGAACCACGATACTCCGGCAATACAACCTTGAGATCGCCGCTCTTGAGTTCCGGGCCAATGTCCCAAGTCGAGCGGAGGCCGACGCCGAGGCCGGCCATCAGCGCCTCGCGCATGAATTCGAACGAGTTCGAGCGGATGTTGCCCTTGACCTTCAGTTGGTGGTGGCCATCCGGTCCCTGGACGCGCCAATAGTCCTGGGCGCCGCCAGAAAGACAGTTGTGGAAGTCGAGATCGGCGAGTGATTTCGGCAAGCCCGACTGCTCGATGTATTTCGGCGAAGCGCAGACCACGCGATTGTCGGCAGCGAGCTTGCGCTGCACGAGTGAACTGTCCTGCAGCTCGCCGATCCGGATGGCAACGTCGAAACCTTCGCGGATGATGTCGACGAAGTTGTCGGTAAGCTGGAATTCCAGCTCGATCTCCGGGAACTTCGCCAGGAACTGCGGAAGATACGGCGCTATATGCAACCGGCTGAATGAGGTTGGCGCCGTGACCTTGAGCAGACCGCGCGGCTTGGTGTTGCGCCGGTTGACGAAGTCTTCGGCCTCATCGATGAGGCTCAGGATGTCGACGACGCGCTTGAAGTACCCCTCACCGGTCTCGGTCAGCGTCAATTGGCGCGTCGTGCGCTGGAAGAGGCGGGCACAGAGCCGGTCCTCCAGCAGGCTGACGCGCTTCGATACGACGGCTGGCGAGAGGCCCATCTCGCGCCCGGCAGCCGACATGTTGCCCGTCCGCGCAACTCGTGCGAAAATTTCAAGGTCGGTGATCGCTGTCACAGTGGGCTCCTCACGAGATTTACGGCGTGGAAACATAAGCACCTTCTCCCAACTGTGAATTATGCTCCGGCGTGACCAAAGTGTGTCTGGCGCCTTCAACGCTGGCGAACTGATTTATTCCTCAGCGTTATAAATCATTCATCATGTTGTATTTCAAGACAATATCCTGCACGTTCGCGGCGCCGGAATCGAAGCACCGAACTTAGGTCGGGGCGATAGGGTTCCGGCATTGCGGCAACGAGACGGCCAAGGAGTGAAGCAACCATGTCGATGATCGCGATGCCGGCCCCCGACAAGGCAATCGTTGCCCGGCGCGATAGCATCGTTCGCGATCTCGAGCGCCTGGTCGGCCGCAAGGCGGTGATCGGCGACGAGGACGGCCGGCGCGCGTTCGAGACGGACGGTCTGACCGCTTATCGCTGCATGCCCTTGGCGGTGGTTTTGCCGACGACGACCGAAGAGGTTTCCAAGATTCTCGCCTACTGCAACCAGCACAAGATCAAGGTCGTCGCGCGCGGAGCTGGCACGTCCCTTTGCGGCGGGGCGCTGCCGGCGGAAGACGCGATCGTCGTCGGTCTATCGAAGATGAACAAGGTTCTCCAGATCGACTACCTCAACCGCACGGCCCGGGTCGAGGTCGGCATCACCAATCTCGGAATTTCGAACGCGGTCGGCCCGAAAGGCTTTTTCTACGCCCCGGACCCCTCCAGCCAGCTTGCCTGTTCGCTCGGCGGCAACATCGCGATGAACTCGGGCGGCGCGCATTGCCTCAAATACGGCGTCACCACCAACAACGTGCTCGGCCTCAAGATGGTGTTGATCGACGGCCGCGTGATCGACGTCGGCGGCGCGCATCTCGACCAGCCGGGCTACGACCTCCTCGGCCTCATCATCGGCTCGGAAGGCCAGTTCGGCGTCGTCACCGAGGCGACAGTGCGCATCTTGCGCTCGGCCGAGGGCGCCCGTCCGATGCTGCTCGGCTTCGGCTCGAGCGAGGCCGCGGGCCGCGCCGTATCGGCCATTATTGCCGAGGGCATCATACCGGTCGCGATCGAGTTCATGGACAAGCCTGCGATCCACGTCTGCGAGGCCTTTGCCAAGGCCGGGTATCCGCTTGACGTCGAGGCGCTGCTGATCATCGAGGTCGAAGGCTCGCCGGAGGAAATCTCGACGCTGCTCGGCCGCATCGTCAATATCGCGCAGAAGTTCAACCCGTCGGTCGTGCGCGTCAGCCAAAGCGCGGAGCAGACGGCGGCGATCTGGAAGGGGCGCAAATCCGCCTTCGGCGCCATCGGCCGCATTTCCGAGTACTACTGCATGGACGGCACGATCCCGCTTGGCCGCATGCCCGAGGTGCTGGTGAAAATCAGCGAGATCTGCGCCAGCTATGGCCTGCGCGTTGCCAATATCTTCCACGCCGGCGACGGCAATCTGCATCCGCTGATCCTCTACGAGGCCAACGATCCGCGCCAAGTCGAGAAGGCGGAGCTGGCCGGCGCCGAGATCCTGAAGCTGTGCGTCGCGGTCGGCGGCTGCCTGACCGGCGAGCACGGCGTCGGCGTCGAAAAACGGGATCTGATGCGCGTGCAGTTCTCGACCGAAGAACTGGCGATGCAGATGCGTATCAAAACCATCTTCGATCCGGGCTGGCTGCTCAACCCGTCGAAAGTCTTCCCCCTCGAAGGTCGCGAGGCCGCTGTCGCTGTTTGAGGTTGGCCAGCTTGAAGCTGGCCTCCCGATCGCCAAGCCGACGCAGACGTCCGAGCCGCCACCCCCAGGAGCTTCCTTTGCAGTCCTTTCTGAAACCCGCCACCGAGTGGGAGTTGCAGCGTACGCTGATGGAGGCGAGCGGCACCGGTAGTCCAATCGAGATCGTCGGCAACGGGACGAAGCGCAACGTCGGCCGATTGATGAACACGGCAGGCTTGATCACCACACAATCATTGACCGGCGTGCGCATGTACGAGCCGACGGAACTCGTCATGTCCGCGCGCGCCGGCACCCCGCTCGCCCGGGTCGAGGCTGATCTCGCGAGCCGCGGCCAGATGCTGGCATTTGAGCCGATCGACATTGCGCCGCTGAGCGGCGGCGAGCGGGGTGCCGCCAGCATCGGCTCCGTGTTTGCGACCAACCTTGCCGGCGCCCGTCGCATCTCGGCCGGCGCGCCGCGTGACCACATCCTCGGTATCAAAGCGATTTCAGGTGGCGGCCAGGCGTTCCATTCCGGCGGCCGAGTCATGAAGAATGTCACCGGCTACGACCTGTCGCGTGCCGTCTGTGGTAGCTGGGGTACGCTGGCGGTACTGACGGAAGTGACCTTCAAAGTGCTGCCGCTACCGGAAGAGACCGCGACACTCATCCTGCTCAACATTGACGACACCATCGCCGTTGAAGCCTTGTCGCAGGCCATGGGGACGCCCTACGAAGTCTCGGGAGCCGTCCACATCCAGGCGCCGCTGGCGATGAAGCTGTGGCATGCGGGTCTGGCCGGCGAGCGCCAGTCGGTGACGGCGCTGCGGATCGAGAACTTCTCGACGTCGGTTGCTTATCGTTGCCAGAAGCTCCGCGAGGATTTGAAGGCGTTCGGTGAGGTGCATCTCCTCGATCACGAGACATCTCTGACGTTCTGGGACGAACTGCGCCAGCTCTCGATCCTGCAAGGTTCCGACGCGCCGCTGTGGCGGATCTCGACGGCGCCGCAAGCTGGCCCCAAGGTCGTCGCGGGCATCACGCGCTACATGGATTGCAAGGCGTTCTACGACTGGTCCGGTGGCCTGATCTGGGCTGAGGTTCTGCCGACGGCCGATGCTGGCGCGGCTGATATCCGCCGCGTGATCGCGTCAGTCGGCGGTCACGCGACGCTGATGCGGGCGCCGCCGGCGGTGCGCGCAGCCGTCGAGGTGTTCCAGCCGCTGGAGCCGGGGTTGGCCGAGATCAGCCGCAACCTGAAATCGGTGTTCGATCCGGCCGGCATTCTCAATCCCGGCCGCATGTACGCGGCGTTCTGAGACTACGTTTTTTGCTCACTCCAACGAACTAGGCCGGCGCAGATGGCTGCGCCGGCCTTGATTTGGTCAGGCTGTATCGGCTTGATCAGTACGTAACCTTTGCCGTTGCCACGAAACGTTCGTCGCATTGCAGCGACGAACCAGAGCAGAATTTGTTGACGCCGCCGCCCGCCAGATTGTTGTCCTTCAGGTTGGTGTCCCAGTAGCGGAGGTCGATCGAGAAGCGATCACCGAACCCGAGTGTCACACCGGCGTTCCAATAGAGATAGTTGTCAGCCGCGTTGTTGACGATCAACTGACGAAAGAGCGCGTTGTCACCGGTCTGCCAGCCGATCAGCGCGCCAAATGTCGGCGTGATCTGGCCAACCTTCGGCAGAACTTGTGAGACGGCACCTTCGAGCGTGAACACAGCCCCGCTGTCGAAGGTGTAGGTCGGCGAATAGAACAGCGTGGCGCCGAGCGTGCCATCCTTCCACGGCGAACCACTGACGCCGGTCTTCAGTTCCAGATAGTCGATTTCGCGAAACCTAGCCGTGCCGCCTGGATCGAATGCATTGGGATAGCTGTAGTAGATGACGCCGAGGTCAAACGTTAGAGGGCCAAGCACCGGCTTGATCCCGGCATAGAAGTCGACCTCGACGTGGGCGACGTCCTGGCCCGGACGGGTCGGATCCGAGCCATAGTCGAGGCCGGAGCCCCAGATACCCGCGTAAAACCACTTGTAAGTGGCATCAATGCCGAATTGCACGGTCGGCGTCTGCGCTGATTGGGAGAAGCCGCGGAACACGTACTCCGACGTGATCGCAGCATTGGCGGTGATCTTCAAATCGCGCTTTGGCTCATCTGCAACCGCTGCGCCCCCCGCCATCGTCAGAAAGCTCCCCACCACTGCAGCCCGCATTGCCAGTTTGATCGGTTTCGTCACCTGTTTCCCCATCCCAAACGAATCACGAATCTGTTCGATAGAAGGTCTGAAATAAACGTTGAAATCGCAATTCGATTCGAATGAAAGACGGGGTGCGGTTCATGTGCGTGGCGCAAAAGCAACAAAACGGCGAAACTGCGCAATTTGCAGTCATTTCGCGCGTCTGAAATACAGGCATGCCCATGGAAATTTCGGCGCGTCCGGCTGTTGCTGCATCAATCGCGTCAAACGTAGAGGTCGACATATTCGTGGACCGGCAACGCGGCGAGCCGCCCTGAGTCGAATGAGATATCGAGGATCGCGCGTTGTTGCTTCTCCGCGAACCGGCGCCTGAGATTGCTGCGAAATTTGGCTTCCAGCAGCGGGATCCCTTCTGACCGCCGTCGCGTATGGCCAATCGGATATGCGACGACCACCTCGTCGAGCGTGGTGCCATCGTTCAGCGTTACGGTGACGCCGTTGGCGATCGAACGCTTCGCGGGGTCGTGGTAGTCGGCGGTGAAGGCCTTGTCTTCTACGCACTGGATCTTGCCGCGCAGTGCATCGATGCGGGGATCGCTCGAGACGGCGTCCTCGTAGTCGGCAGCCGTCAGCCGGCCGTGGATGAGCGGCATAGCGACCATGTATTGGATGCAGTGGTCGCGATCGGCCGGATTGGCGAGCGGCCCGGTCTTGTCGATGATGCGGATGCAGGCTTGGTGCGTGCGGATCGAGACCTTCGCAATGTCGTCGCTGCTCCGCCCCATGCCAACGAGACGCGCATGCAGCGTCATTGCCGCCTCCACTGCCGTCTGGGCGTGGAACTCGGCCGGGAAGGAAATCTTGAACAGCACGTTCTCCATCACGTAGGAGCCATACGGGCGCTGGAACGTGAACGGCTGCCCTTTGAACAATACGTCGTAGAATCCCCACGTCTTCGCGGTCAGCACCGACGGATAGCCCATCTCGCCTGTCTTCGCGATCAGCGCCAGGCGCACCGCCCGGCTCGTCGCGTCGCCGGCAGCCCAGCTCTTGCGTGAGCCGGTGTTCGGCGTGTGCCGGTAGGTGCGCAGGCTCTGCCCGTCGACGAAAGCCAGCGATATCGCGTTGATGATCTCCTCGCGCGTGAGGCCGAGCATATGTGCGACCACCGCCGTCGATGCCACCTTGACCAGCACCACGTGATCGAGCCCGACTTTGTTGAATGAATTTTCGAGCGCGAGGCAGCCCTGGATCTCGTGCGCCTTGATCATGGCAACCAGCACGTCGCGCATCCGCAACGGCTCCTTGCCCGCAGCAATTGCCGTGCGCGACAGCCAGTCCGCGGTGGCCAGAATGCCGCCGAGATTGTCCGACGGATGGCCCCATTCGGCGGCGAGCCAGGTGTCGTTGAAATCCAGCCAGCGGATCATGGTGCCGATGTTGAAGGCGGCTTGCAACGGATCGAGTTGGTAGGGTGTGCCTGGCACCTTGGCGCCGTTCGGTACGATCGTGCCCGCCACCAGGGGTCCGAGCAGTTTGGTGCAGGCCGGATATTCGAGCGCCTCGAGGCCGCAACCCAGTGTATCGATCAGGCAATAGCGGGCGGTCTCGAGCGCGAGATCGCTGGTGATCTCGTAGCTCATCACGTAGTCCGCAATATCGCTCAAGACCTTGTCGGCGGCGGGACGCTCGTTGCTGATGTGGCTCGACATTCTGTGATTGGCCTCCGCCGGTGATGCGCCCTTGTCTGGCCTCGATCGTAGTCAACCGGGTTCACCGCGGCTCGCCGGTATGACGTCGAGGTCGATGCCGTTCGACCGCATGCGCATGTCTTATGGCGGCTCCTTGTCGTTCAATTCAAACTGGAGCCGTCGGTGCTTCGAACAACGAGCGCATTCAGAACAGTACGATCGCGATACTCGCCGCCACATACGCGATCACCGCGCACACCGGAAATGTCACCACCCAGGCGAGCCCGATGCGCCTCAATACGCCCCAGCGCACATCCCCGAGTCGCCGCACCGCGCCGGCACCAACGATGCACGACGTGATCGTGTGCGTCGTCGAGAGCGGGATGCCGAACAGCGATGCAACGAAGATCGTCATCGATGCGGACGCCGTGGCGGCAAAACCCTGCCAGGACTGGATCTTTGTCATCTTCGAGCCGACGGTGGCGATGATCTTCCATCCGCCGAAGCTGGTCCCGGCACCCATCGTCAATGCGCAGACGAGGATCACCCAGAACGGGATCTCGAACTGCTTCGTCGCGCCACCGAGCACCAACGTCAAGGCGAACACACCCATGAATTTCTGGCCGTCGTTGAGCCCATGGTTGAACGCCATGAAACCTGCCGACACGATCTGCGCGCGATCGAAATTCCGTTTGGCCGGGCCGGGCTTCATGCGGCCGGCGAACGCGACGATTGCCTTCGAGATCAGCCAGGACGCAAAAAGGCCGAAGGGGATGGCGCAGAACATGCCGAGAAAGACCTTGACCCATCCCGCCGACTGCAGCGCCTCGATGCCGCCACCGGCCACACCGGCGCCGGCGAGGCCCGCCAGCAACGCATGCGATTTCGAGATGGGCATGCCGACCTTTGCGGCGAAGCTGCCCCAAATGATGATGGAGATCATCGTCGCTGTGATGGTCGCAAGCGACAGGGCCGAGCTTTCGACGATGCCCTTGCCGACGGTCGCGGCAACTGCCGTACCTGCCATCGCACCGATCGTGTTCATGACGACGGCCATGACGATGGCGCTGCGCGGCGACATGACGCCGGTCGATATCACGGTCGCGATGGCGTTCGGGGCATCGGTCCAGCCGTTGATGAACTCGGCGATCAGTACCGCGATCAGCGCGACGATCAGGCCAATGGTCAACCAGCCCATTCACGCCTCCTTGCGCGCGAGGGACAGCACGAGCTTGGCGCAGTCATTGGCGTGGTCGGTCATCTCCTCGAGCAACCGGTAGAGCTTCTCCCAGGCGATGAACTCGAGGCGGTTGGCGCCGGGTGCCACATAGTCGGCAACGAGGCGGCGTTCTGCGGCGGCGGCGATCTTGTCGGCGACCGCTTCGTCCTCGTCGACGCGGGTCGCGAGATCCCGCACCCGCGGCAGCGACAAGCGCGGCTCGGCCAGCATACCGACAATCTCCGCCAATTGCTTCTGCATGCGCTCGCCGACGGCCAACAGCTCGATGGCGTCGGGCTTCAGCTGGGTGAGGATCGGACGATAAACGTCGATGTGCACCGCAACCTTGCGCATGCCGTCGAGCACGTTATCGAGTTCGTCGGCCAACCGCATCGCATCCGAGATGTCGAAGCGCATGATGAACGAGTTGTCGAGGATCTCGTGGATCTCGTCGACGATCGCGTCGCCCTTGTGCTCGTAGTCGATGATTCCGGCAAGGTCCTGGCCTTGGGTCTCGCGGAAATGTTTGGCGCACTCCACGGAGGTCAGGGCGAGCCTGCCCATCAGTTCGGCAAACTTTTGGTTGTGCGACGGCCCGAAGAAGGTGCCGATCGCATCCCAGATATTCTTCATATGCGGCCTCTCCCCGAGCGGCAGAATCAGCGCACTGCCGCAGTGCATCGAATAGCCTTGGCGTCATCTTCGGGCAAGGTGCCGCATGGATCGTACGGATCGCTGAGTGTGAATGACGCCGAATGCTTGTGTTGCTGTTCCGACATGTTGCTCTTCGGACTCTGGACAGTCGCGCCCGCACAAGGCACGCTCAACTATGACTTTCGACCGGCCGTGTGACAGCGGAACCGGAACTCTGGCCGGACTTGGGACAAGTGGCATGGCGAACGATCACGACGCTACGAAGGTTCAGGACGCCGCGAAAGTTTACGACTCGGCGAAAGTTCAAGACGCGGCGCCAAAACCGCAGGCGAAGGCGCCAGCCACCGGCTGGCAGCCCGAGCTCAACGAGCTCAAGGTCCGCGAGCGCCTCGCCAAGGAGATGGGCGGCCCTGACAAGGTGAAACGGCAGCGGGATGGCGGCCGCCTCACCATCCGCGAGCGCATCGACGGACTGGTCGACCCCGGCAGCTTCCGCGAGGTCGGCGGCCTCTCCGGCAAGGGCACTTATGACGCAGACGGCAATCTCACCGGCTTCACACCGGCCAACCGCCTGACCGGGCGCGCGATGATCGAGGGGCGTCCCGTGGTCATCAGCGGCGACGACTTCACCGTGCGCGGCGGATCGGCCGATGGCACGATTCCTGAGAAGACGGTGCTGGCGGAACGCATGGCGCAGGAGTTGCGGCTCCCCATCGTGCGCATTATCGAGGGCTCGGGCGGAGGCGGCTCGGTGAAGACACTCGAGACGCGCGGCCACGCCAACCTGCCGGGCGGCCTCGACGGTCATTGGGAACGCTACAAGTACCTGGCCGACAACCTCGGCATCATCCCGGTGGTGGCGCTCGGCCTCGGCTCCGTCGCCGGTCTCGGCGCGGCGCAGGTGTCGGCCAGCCACTATTCGATCATGACGAAGAAGACCTCGGCGATGTTCGTCGCCGGCCCACCGGTCGTCGCGCGCATCGGCAGCAAATCGACGCTCGACAAGCTGAAGCTCGGCGGCTGGGAGATCCAGTGCGGCTGCGGTGCCATCGACGACGCCGTCGACAGCGAGGAGCAGGCGTTCGCAGCGGCGCGGCGGTTCCTTTCTTACTTGCCGTCGTCGACCTACTCTGTCGCCGAGCGGCAGGCGTGCGATGACTCGGCCGGCCGGCGCGACGACAAGCTCTTCAAGATCGTACCGCGCGACAAGAACCAGCCCTACAAGATGCGGACCGTCATTGACTCGGTCTTCGACCAGGGCTCGTTCACCGAGATCACGCGCCATTTCGGCCGGCCCGTCATCACCGGCCTCGCCCGCCTGGAGGGGCTGCCCGTCGCGGTGATGGCGTCCGACCCGTTCCACGTCATGGGCGCCTGGACCGCGGACGCCTGCAGCAAGGTGATCCGCTTCATCGATCTCGCCGAGACGTTCCACATCCCGATCGTTTATCTTTGCGATTGCCCGGGCTTCATGATCGGCCTCGAAGCCGAGAAGGCCGCGACGATCCGCTATGGCGTGCGCGCGATGGCGGCGATCAACCAGTCGACGGTACCTTGGTGCACGATCATCACGCGCAACGTGTTCGGCGTCGCGGGCGCGGCGCACGTGCCGGCCGGCCGCCTCGCCATCCGCTACGCGTGGCTTTCCGCCCAGTGGGGATCGCTGCCGCTCGAAGGCGGGATCGAGGCCGCCTACCGCGCGGAGATCGATGCGGCCCCCGACAAGGCCGCGAAGATGGCAGAGATCGAGGCGAGGCTCAACGCGCTGAAATCGCCGTTCCGCTCAGCCGAGGCCTTCGGCATCGAGGAAATCATCGATCCTCGCGAGACCAGGCCGCTGCTGTGCGAGTTCGCACGGCTCGCCGAGCCGCTGCGCACCCCCGGCCCACGTACGTTCAGTATGCGGCCGTGAGGGTATCTCGTCACGCCGCGCATTGACTTTGGCGGCCATGAGGCGACGTTCAGTTGGCGTATCGATGCAGCGCATATATTGGCGCTGAAGCTCATCGGGAGGCCTTCCACGGCAACCGACATTTTCCCGCCGGGCTCTTGAACGGCGCGGCGCTGACTGTTGCCGCAACGCTGACGCCGCTCGATCAACTGCAACGACACCGTTCCGAAGAAACCGACCGTGCTGCGCAAAGTGCATGTGCCGGGCGAGCCGGGGACGGGCCGGCTGGGACGCCTCCGCGCATACGGCGATGGAGGAGGCCGTGCGTGCCGTCGGCGAGCGGACCGGCGCGCCGCTGCCACCCTCCAAACCGCGCTGGTTCGAACGGTTCCAGCTGCGCTTCGGTAAGAAGGCCGCCGACGCGAAGCAATCGGCATGCAGCGCAGCCAAGCCCGAGGCGAAATGACCACGCGTTAGAGTCAAAGCGTCAGGGTCTGTCCGCCGCTCGCGCCAGTATGAAGGCTGCCCCGCTCACTAGAACGGTGAGTGCGACCAGAATCATGCCCAGCCCCATAGCGAGCGCGAGATCGCCCTTGCTCGTCTCGAGCGCAATAGCCGTCGTCATTGTTCGCGTATGGCCGCGGATGTTGCCGCCGACGATCATGATCGCGCCAACCTCGGCAATGGCGCGGCCGAAAGCGGCCAACCCAACCGTCACGAGCGGATCGCGGGCCATGGCCAACAACGTCAGCACGGTCCGCCCGGTCCCGGCACCGTCAATGAGCAGCGCGTCGCCATAGTCCTTCCATAGGGCATGCGTTGCACGGTGCGTCAGGGCAACGACAATGGGCAGCGTCAGGGTGACCTGGGCAATGATCATCGCTTTCGTCGTGAAGAGCAGGCCGAGCGACCCCAGTGGCCCGGCTCGTGACAGCAGGAGATAGACGATCAGCCCGACTACGACGGGCGGCATACCGAGCAGCGCATTGACGACAATGAGTGCTGCGGGTTTGCCGGGGAAGGCACGAATGGCCAGTAAGGCGCCGAGCGGGGCGCCGATGACGCAGGCGAAGGCCGTGGCCGTCAGGCTGACCGACAGCGACGTTTTCACCGCCGAAAGAAGATCTGCATTGCCCGACATGATGAGGCGCGCGGCGTCGGCGGTCGCCTGAGACAGAGTATCCATGCAGGGCTATGCTAGCCTCGTGGCATTTGGTCAGGCAGAAAGAACACCTGCGCGCCATCGATCGCGAAGGAGCTGATGGCCGCTCGCCCGGGCTCCGACGTCAGCCATTCGTGCCAGATCCGTGCTGCCTCGTTCTTGATGTGCGGTCCCTTGTCCGGATTGACGCGCAGGCTGCCATAGGGGTTGAGCAGCAACGGATCGCCCTCGAGAAGCAACTCCTGAATGCCGCGGTTCTTGAAGCTTGCCCATGTTGCGCGGTCGGCGAGCACATATGCGCCGAGCGCCGATGCCGTATTCAGCGTTGGCCCCATGCCCGTGCCCAACTCGCGATACCACGCCTCGCCCTTCCAATTTACATGGGCTGCGCTGGCCTGCCAGATCCGCAACTCCGTACGATGCGTGCCGCTGTCGTCGCCGCGCGAAGCAAAGGGCGCCCGAGCGCTCGCGATCTGCCTGAATGCCAACTTTACGTCGCGCATGCCACGAATGCGTGCGGGGTCCAACTTCGGGCCGATGACGACGAAGTCGTTGTACATGACGTCGCGGCGATCGATGGCGTGCCCGTTGGCGACGAGGTCATCCTCGCCTGCGCGATCATGGGTGAGAATGGCGTCGACATCACCGCGTACGGCAAGCGCGAGCGCCTGCCCCGTCCCGACTGCGACGACACGCACGTCGATGCCGGTTGCCGCCGAAAACCGAGGCAACAGATGCGCGAAGAGGCCCGAGTTCTCGGTCGAGGTCGTCGACGCCAGGGTGAAAGACCGCTGTTGTGCATCGGCCCTCGTATTGGATAACAGGGCAATCAGCGCAAGGGCAACGGCTGCAAGGTGTCTTGTCATCGTTGTCTTCCGCTATCGTCGGCAGTGGCAAGCGAGGCGAATGGGCGCGGTTGTGCCTCAATCGGGAAAGCATTCATGCGTTGCATAGCAGATGCCGGCTTTCCATGGCGATAGCAGAGGGGAGTTGGACGACGGCTGGACAAGTTCGATCCTCTTGGCTCTGTCGTGCTTGGCCATGTCCTGTTTCCGCGACCACGGGTTGCTGCTGCTGAACTTCGACTGTTGCAGCATAGTGGCCGGCATCGGCTCAATGCAATCTCCGGATCGGGGTTAGACCCCTGGGTCTGAACCCATCGCGAACGCCGATCCGTCAGCGGCCCTTGAATTTCGGGTCCCGCTTTTCGAGAAAGGCGGAGATGCCCTCCTGCTTGTCCTCGGTGCCGTAGATCGCCGACACCAGATACGTCTCCAACTCTAGCCCCGATGCCAGATCCATCTGCATGCCGCGGTGCACCGCGCGCTTGACGAAGGCGAGGCTCAAAGGCGCCCGTTTTTCGTAAATTGCGGCCATGCGCTTGGCCTCCGCCAACGCGCCGCCTTTTGGCGTAAGACGGTTGATGAGACCGACACGATAGGCTTCTTCGGCATCGATCGGTTCAGCCGCAAACAGGATTTCGAGCGCGCGCGACGTGCCGACGATGCGCGGCAGGCGTTGAGTGCCGCCGGCGCCGGCGACCGTGCCGATGCGGGCGCTGGTGATGGCATAACTCGAGCCCTTGGCGCCGACGCGGATATCGCACGCCAGCGCCAGTTCGAGGCCCCCGGTCATGCAGAAGCCCTCGATCGCGGCGATCACCGGCTTGACCGATGTTTCGAGCGTGTCGCACAGGCGATGGAAGCGGCCGAAGTATTCGACGCCCTGCGCCACGTTCTTGACCTGGATCGCCTCTGTGAGATCTGCGCCAGCCGAGAAGTATGCAGCGCCACCCGTGAGGATCAGAGCGCGAACGGTCGCGTCCGCATCTGCTGCCCGGACCGCAGTCATGATCTCGTCCATGCATTGGATGCTCAAGGCGTTGCGCCGGTCTGGCCGATTGAGCGTGATGACAAGGCTCGGGCCGTCGCGGTCGATCTCGAGTGTCTCGTAGGTCATAGCCACGCTCCTCTACGTTGCCGCCGCAGATGGCTCGGCGCGCCAGCTTGCATCTACGGCCATGAGCCTACAAGATGCGCGCGAAGGGGTCGATATCGGCTGAATGCCGAGGGAGGCAAGCGTGAGCACCACTCCAGCCGGGCGCGTGGCAGTGATAACCGGTGGTGCGCGCGGCATCGGCTACGCTGCGGCGCGGATGCTGGCCGCCCAAGGTGATCGCCTCGTGCTGGTCGACCTCAACGGCGATCTGGCAACGGCGGCCGCGGCCAAGCTCGCCGCCGAAACCGGAGCGCAAACGATGGGGCTGCGCACCGACGTTGCCTCACCCGACGAGGTAGCGGCCATGCGCAACGCTGTGCTCGCCCGCTTCGGCCGCATCGACGTCTTGATCAACAGCGCCGCCATTCTCGACGACAAGCTGTTCCTCGCCTCCACCGCCGACGACCGGCGGCGCATGATCGACGTCTGCCTGATGGGGCCCATGCACGTCCTGCACGCCGTGCTGCCCGGCATGATCGAGCGCGGTTATGGCCGTGTCGTCTGCATGGCCTCCGATGCGGCACGACTCGGGCAGGCGCGCTTGTCCTATTACGCGGCGGCGAAGGCGGGCGTGATTGCGCTCGTCAAATCCGTCGCGCAAGAGGTTGGCGCCAGCGGCGTCACGCTCAACGTCGTGTCGCCGGGGGCAACCAACACGGAACTCCGGCAGGAGCGCGAGGCAAGTCTCAAATCACAGATGGGCGACGAGAAGTACGCGCGCCGCCAGAAAGCGGTGCTGCGCATGTACCCGCTCGGCCGCATCGGTGAGCCGGACGACGCAGCCGCGGCCGTGGCATTTCTGGCCAGCGATCAGGCGGCTTGGATCACCGGCCAGGTTCTGAGCGTCAACGGCGGCTTCGCGATGCCGTGACGTGTGCTCCGCGGACATCAACGGGACCCGACAATCCCCCAAACGCGGTAAGGAGACTGCATGACCGCAACGACCTTCACGGATGTGTTGTACGAGGAGTGCAATGGCGTCGCGACGGTGACGCTGAACCGCCCCGAGCAGCTCAACGCCATTCGCACCGGCATGTACGAGGAGATCACCGAGGCGGTCCTGACAGCCGGCTGGAACAAGGACATCGGCGCGATTGTGTTGACGGGCGCCGGCACTCGCGCGTTCTGCGTCGGCGGCGACACGTCGGACGGCAAGGCAGCACGGCGCGGGCGGGGCAGTATCGGCGTGCCGGTCGAAAATCTGCATGCCGCCATCCGCGACGTGCCGAAGCCTGTCATCGCCAAGGTGCGCGGCTTTGCCATCGGCGGCGGCAACGTGTTAGTGACGCTATGTGACCTCGCCATCGCTGCCGAGAGCGCCCAGTTCGGGCAGGTCGGTCCGCGCGTCGGCTCCGTCGATCCGGGCTTCGGCACGGCACTGCTCGCGCGCACGATCGGCGAGAAGAAGGCGCGCGAGATGTGGTACCTGTGCCGCCGCTATCCGGCCCGTGAGGCGCTCGCTATGGGGCTCATCAATCACGTCGTTGCCGACGCCGATCTCGATGCCGAGGTTGATCGCTGGTGTGCCGACCTGCTCGAACGCAGCCCGACGGCGTTGGCGATCGCGAAAGCCTCCTTCAACGCCGACAGCGAGAACATCCGTGGCATCTCGCAGATGGGGTTCAAGGCGGTTGCGCTCTACTACCAGACCGACGAGGCCAAGGAGGCGGGCCAGGCCTTCCGCGAGAAGCGCAAACCGAAGTTCCGCTGAGCACAGTCAAGACGCCGAATGGTGCCTGGCTCGAGCGTGGCACCGTGGCACCCGTGGAGCGGCGGTGTCAGGCTGAAGCTGGACACCTATTGCACCGAAAAAAGGACAGCGCATGGACTTCGAGTTGAGCCAGGAGCAACGGCTGATCCAGGACGCGACGCGCCGCATGGTCGAGCGCGACATCGATCCGATCGTGAAAGCCAACCATCCGAACCGGCCGCTGCCGAAGGAGGAGATGCGGAAAATCCTGACGATCTGCGCCGGCCAGGGCTTGACCGCGCCACGCGTGCCGGAAGCCGATGGTGGCTCCGGCCTCTCGGCTTTGACGCTCGGCCTGATGTACGAGCAGTTGCCGCCGGCAATCGGCTTCGGCGTGCTGTCGCACGAGGTCACGATCGCGCGCATCCACTACGATTGCACGCCCGAACAGCGCGAGCGCTTCCTGCCCGATCTGGTCGCCGCCCGCAAGCTCGCCTGCACGGCGACGACGGAACCGAGTGGCGGATCCGACACCCGCGCCATCGCTACCCGCGCGCGACTCGATGGCGACCACTATGTGCTGAACGGCCGCAAGATGTGGATCTCCAGCATCACCATCGCCGATATCGTCAACACAACTGCAAGTATTGAACTCGATGGCAAGGATCGCGGCCCGGTCGCCCGCATCCTCGTCGAGCGCGCCGTTTCGCCGTTCGAAACGCGCACCATCGATACGCTCGGCTTGAAGCAAGCGCATCTCGGCGATGTCGCGTTCGAGAATTGCCGGGTGCCGAAGGCCAACCAGTGCGGTGCCATCGGTGACGCGGCGAAGGTGTTGACGCTAAGCTGGCTGATCAATCGCCCGGTGATCGGACTGATGGGCGTGCATATGGCGCAGCAGGCGCTCGACGCGGCGCTGAAGTACGCAGCCGACCGCACCCAGTTCGGCCGGCCGCTGGCCCAGTTCCAGCTGATGCAGGAGCTTCTGGCCGACATCGCCACCGCGGTCACCACCAGCCGGTTGCTCTGCTATTATGCGCTCTCGTGCGTCGATCGCGGCGATCGCGCCAACCACGTCACAGCGATGGCCAAGCGGCACGCGCTCGCCGCCTGTCAGCGCGCCATTTCCATGGCGATGGAAATCCACGGCGCCATGGGCATCGCGACGGAAGTGGGCCTCGAGCAGCTCTATCGCGACGTGCGCATGCTGCCAATTCCGGATGGCACTAACCAGATCCTGACCCTGATCGAGGGGCGCGAGTTGACCGGCATGCCTGCCTATCGCGGCTGAGTGGCCAGTTGCCGGCTGCGCGTCCTGCTGTAAGCAGCGCGGCACCAACATCGTGCGCAAGGAACTGGGATTGCCAGAGGCCGACATCCTGGCGGCCGATCCGGCCGGCGCGATGATCTGAACATCAACGCAAAGCGCCGGACCGGCCCGATTTGCCTCGCTGCCCGTCCAATGCAGCAACTGTGGGCGGTTCGCTCGATTCCGCAGCCTCAGTTGAAGTGCCAGGTGAGGCCGGTGCGGAATTCGGTCGAGGGGTTGTGCACCGTGGCCTTCGAGCCGTTGTCGAGATCCCAATGACCAGAGACGTCATAACGGAGAACCTCGCCGCGAAGGCTCAGATTGCGCGTCAGCTTGTATTCGAGGCCGCCGCCATAGACCAAGCCGGAGTTCGCATGCCCTGTCGAGCCATGGCCAGCGACGTCGTTCCACGACACGTGGACGTCGTTCCAGCCATAACCGGCGGTGCCGTAGATCAGCGCCTTGTCAAAAGCGAAGCCCATGCGGCCGCGCAAGCTGCTGAAGTGGCGGGTGTGCGCGTTCGCGATAACATTTCCGGATGCAACGTGACCACGCATCCCGGAGATGTCGAAATCACCCTCGCCGCCGACCACGAAGCTGCCGAACTGCCAATTGTAGCCGGCATGCAAACCGCCAACGACCCCGGCCGTGTGCAGGCGACCCGATTGGCCGTCTTCCCAGACATCGCCGGTGCCGTAGCCGATGTTGGCGCCCATGTAGGCACCGGCCCAGATCGGCGCCCGGGATTCCGGCTGCGCGCGCACCTGATAGCGCGGCTCGTAG
Organism: Hyphomicrobiales bacterium; assembly: GCA_031367895.1. Taxonomy (GTDB): domain Bacteria; phylum Pseudomonadota; class Alphaproteobacteria; order Rhizobiales; family Hyphomicrobiaceae. The sequence continues at coordinate 4,156 of JANLQP010000399.1, read as the reverse complement.
CCGCCGAGATCGGCGCCGGCCGCTGCGGTCGACAAGGCTATGACCGTGGCAACCGCGAGAGCGGACGTCAGACGAAATTGATGCAACATGAGTATCCCTTAATTTGTCCGAATGCTTGGGTTTTCGCGGGCGACGCGCTTCCCCGTGCCGCTCGAGACAGAACTACAGGACGTGCGGAAACATCCGGTTTGCGCGATAGTTCAATTCTGTTGGTTGGTTTATTTTTCCTGGAAAATGTGCCGATTTACCAACGTGTGAGGATCTCGGGCCAGACCCGGGCCAGACCCTCCGTTCCCACCATCACCCTCTCGGCAAGGTGAGGCTCCACATCTTGCCCTGCGCCACTGATCAATCGCGGCGGCGCATTTCGTGCTCGGCGATGGCGCGGCGGACAAGTGCGTCCTCGTCGACACCCGTCAGTTGTGTGGGCTGCGAGGCCGGCTGAGCACGGACCATCTCGCGGCGGCGTGCCTGATTGAGCGCGTCGGCTGGCGTTACGGCTGGCGATGGCGTGCGTTCGCCCTTGCCGTAATTCGGGCTCCACGGCTCGGTCGGGTCATCGCGTTCAGGCTGGCGATAGCGGAGTGCGAGCTGCGCCGGCAAGCCGTCGTCCTCGATCTCGACGCGGGTCACTTGCGACGGCGGTGGCCCGGCAACATGGGCCTGCTGATAGCTCGACTGTTTCGAGGCGCAGCCGGTCAACAGCACGGCAAGGCCGGCAACGCCCAAACGGACGGCGGACGAACACGGTGGTGCAACAGCACCCCGACGCAAACGGAACATGACGCACGCCTTTCACGGAACGCGAGATAAGCAACTGATGTCCGTGAGAGTGCCTTATTGTTCTTGAGATCCCGTTAATGCGCGTCAGGAATCGATACGTCGCATTGTATCGACGTTCGCAAGCAATTCGAAATGAACTACTCCAGTTTGATGTTGGCCGCCTTGATCAACGTCGCATGGATCTTGGTGTCCTCGACGAGGATCTTTTGGACCAGCTCCGCCATCGTTTGCGCAACCGGGGCATAGCCGGCTGACGCGAGGCGTTGCTTCATGTCGTCGGACTTGGCGATCTCGATCATCCGGGCGTTGATCTTCTCGCGGATCTCCTGCGGCGTTCCGGCCGGCGCCCACAGCGAAAACGAGATCGGCACATCGGCGTCCGGATATCCCAGCTCCGTCAGCGTCGGCACGTCCGGATACTCGGTGCTTCGCTCGCTGTGGTTGATGTTGAGGAGGATGAGTTTTCCCGCCTTGACGTGCGGCAGCGCGCTTGACTCGTTCATCATCTGCACGTTGTTGGCGAGCACGTCGTTCAAGGCATCGGCGCCGCCGCGATACGGCACGTGCAGGATGTCGATGCCGGCCTTGAGCTTCAGCATTTCCAGCCGCATCTGGGTTGCGGTGCCCGAACCCGACGAGCCGTAGGCGAGCTTGCCAGGGTTCTTTTTGGCGAAGTCGATCAACTCTTTGAAGGACTTGATCCCGGCGGAGGGATGAATGACGAAGCCGCACACCATGTCACCAGCGCGGCCGACCGGATCGAAGCTCTTGGCCGGGTCATAGGGCACCTGCTTCAGGAGCGGCAGGATGTTCAGCGTATTATTCGACGTGAGCAGAAAATTGTAACCGTCAGGCGCCGATTTCGCGACTGCCTCGGTGCCGATCATGCCCGAGGCGCCGCCGCGGTTCTCGATCACGAACGGCTGACCCCAGATTTGGCCGAGCTTCTCCATCCATGGCCTGGCGATGATGTCGGTCCCGCCGCCCGGCGCATAGGGCACAACGACCTTGATCGGCTTGTCCGGCCAACTCGCCTGCGCGATCGCGGGCTTGGCAAAGGGCACGGCAATGCTGCCCACCGCGGCACCGAGAACATTGCGACGGCTGAGCATCATTGCCATGTGCGTCACTCGACCTTGATGTTGTTTTTCTGGATGACTTCTTTATTGCGCGCGATGTCATCGAGCAGATACTTGCGCACGTCTTCCGGCGACTGCTTCGGCACGATCATATGCACAGCCAGCATCCGCGCTTTCATGTCATCGGTATCGGCCAGCTCCGTCACCTTGGCATTGAATTTTTCGCGGATCACTTTCGAGGTGCCTGCCGGGGCCCATATCGACATCCACACCGGGATCTCGGCGTCGGGAATCCCGAGTTCTGTCGTGGACGGGACGTCGGGGAACTCTGGGTGGCGCGCGGGTCCATTGATATTCAGCAGGATGAGCTTGCCGGCCTTTACGTGCGGCAACGCGACGGGCTCGTTCATCATGTGCACGGTGCCGGGCAAATGATCGTTCAAAGTATCCGCGCCGCCGCGATAGGGAATGTGCAGGATGTCGACGCCGAACTTGTTCTTCACAGCCTCGATACGGAGATGATTGACCATGCCGACACCGGACGAGCCGAAACTCAGCTTGCCCGGGTTCTTCTTGGCGTACTCGATCATCTCGTTGAATGTTTTCACCCCGAGCGAGGGATGGATCGTAAAGCCGTAGATGCCGTCACCTGTGCGGGCGACGGGATCAAAATCCTTGAGCGAGTCAAAGCCGACTTTGCGCAAGGTTGGCACGACGGCGATCGAGGCGTTCGGAGTGTAGAGGAATGTGTAGCCGTCGGGCGGCGATTTTGCGACCGACTCGACGCCGATGGATCCACTCGCACCACCGCCGCGGTTCTCGACGACGAACTGCTGACCGAAGGCCTGGGTGAGCTTTTCGGCCCATACCCGGGCTGTCTGATCGGTGGCACCGCCTGGCGCAAACGGTACGATCAGTTTGACCGGCCGCTCGGGCCAGTTGGCCTGCGCCAAAGCTGAGCCTGCATGAGCAAGGCTGGCTGCGATGATGCCCGCAGCCAGGGTCAACAATTCGCGACGACGCATAAGCCTATCCTCCGGTGTTTCCCCAAGTGGCACGCCCCGCTTGAACGCGGGGTTGTCGTTGATTGATCGAAATCGAACCCCTACTCCAACTTGATATTGGCCGCCTTGATCACCTCGGCGTTCGCCTTGCTGTCGTCGACAAGGAACTTGGACATTTCCTCCGGCGTCTGGATCGGCACGATGACGTTGATCGCCGCCATCTTCGCCTTCATCTCCTCGCTCTTGGCGATCTCGACGATCTTGGCGTTGAACTTCTGGATGATGTCGGCCGGCGTCCCCGCCGGTGCCTGGATCGAGTACCAGATCGGCACGTCGGCGTTGGCAACGCCAACTTCGGTCAGCGTTGGCACGTCGGGGAAATCGGGATGCCGAGTTGGATAGTTGATATTGAGCAGGATCAGCTTGCCGGCCTTCACGTGCGGCAGGACATTGATCTCGTTCATCATCTGCACGGTGCCCGGCAGCAGATCGTTGAGCGCGTCGGCGCTACCGCGATAGGGCACATGCAGGATGTCGATGCCGGTCTTGAACTTCATTGTTTCCAGGCGAAGCTGCGTGGAGGTGCCGAGGCCTGCCGAGCCGAACGAGATTTTGCCCGGGTTTTTCTTGGCGTAGTCGAGCATCTCCTTGAAAGTCTTGACGCCGAGCGAGGGATGCACGGTGAAGCCGCAAACAAGATCGCCTACGCGGCCGACCGGATTGAAGCTTTTCACCGGGTCGTACGTGGTCTGCCGCATGTTCGGCAGCACGGTCAGCGTGGCGCCGGGCGTCAGCAGGAAGGTGTAGCCGTCCGGTGCCGACTTGGCGCCAGCCTCCGTGCCGATCATGCCGCCGGCGCCGCCGCGGTTTTCGATCACGAACTGTTGCTTGAACTCGAGAGTGAGCCTTTCAGCCCAGGGCCGCGCAACGAGATCGGTGGCGCCGCCTGGTGCATAGGGCAGGATCAGTTTGACGGGCTTATCCGGCCAGCTTGCTGCCTGCGCGTTCGCCTTGGTCGATACGCCAGCCGCGAGGGCAGCCGTTGCTGCTCCGGCAGCGCTGAGAAAATCGCGACGACGCATCGATCTTTGTCCTATCCAAGGTATTGAGTTGAGGTGGTCATGCTTCGGGCCGGCAAGATGATCACCGGCCCGTTTTGGTTGGCCTTCGGTTGCCGTCCAAGCGGAGCCTGGCGCCGCCAAGACGTCTTGGCGGCGCCCCTCCGGCAGGCGCAACCGGTCGTCTACTCCAGGAAAGCGTCTTAGCGCGCCTTGCGGAGGTTCGGCAAGA
>JANLQP010000392.1:0-9522 GCA_031367895.1 Hyphomicrobiales bacterium | reverse complement strand
TGCGGCAAGGAACAGGTCAGTTGGCAGGCGGGTGACATTGTGGTGCTCCCCGGCAATGTGTCACACCGGCACAGCACGACGGCTGTAGATGCCGTGCTGTGGATCGTCACCAACGAGCCGCAGCTTTCATTCGAAAATCTGCAGGCCCCCGCGCAAGGCCAGGCGCCTACCGAAGCCGTGCACTTTCCCGGCGACGAAATCTGGCGCCAGATTGACAAGCTGTACGACATCGGTCGCGGCAATGACATCGCGGGCTCAGCGCTGATCTTCTCCTCGACCAAGCAGGAAGGCATCCGCAACGTCCTGCCGACGCTCACGGTCGCGATGAACTCGCTCCCGGCCGGCGCAACCCAGCGCCCGCACCGCCACAATTCGGTTGCGGTGAGCCTGGTGATCGAAGGCGAGGGCTGCTATTCCACCATCGACGGCCGGCGCAAGGACTGGGCGCCCTGGGCCACCACCATCACGCCGCCCACCTCGGTCCATTCGCACCACAACGGCGGCGGCAAACTGGCCAAGTTCCTGATCATCCAGGACGGCGGAATCTACTATTACACCCGCGCGCTGGGCTTCGAGTTCGCGGAGCATCCCGTTTGAACTGGAGAAACCACATGAGTGTTGCCACCCCTGCCCGTACGCGAATCACGGTTCGCCCCCTGAACCCTGCCCTTGGCGCTGAAGTGCGCGGGGTCGACATGCGCCAGCCGCTCGACGCGCAGACCCGCCAGGAGGTCCTGGACGCGTGGATGCAACACCTGGTGCTGGTGTTCCCCGAGCAGAAGATCACCGATGCCGAGCACGTGAAATTCACACGCAACTTCGGCGAGCCGGAAATCTTCCACCAGAAGATCATCAAGTCGGCCAGCGTTCCGGAAATTTTCCGCGTCTCCAATGTCGACGAGAACGGAAAGATGATGCCGCTGAGCGATCCGACCGTGAAGCAGCTGTCGTTGTCGCAGCTCTGGCACACGGACAGCAGCTACCGCGCCACGCCATGCGTCGGCTCCCTGCTGCACGGGATCGAGGTGAGCCGGACCGGCGGCATCACCTGCTTCACGAACATGTACGAGGTCTACGAGGCGCTGCCCGATCGCTTGAAGTCGATGGTGCAGGCGCGCCGCGCGCGGCATGATTTCGCAATGCTCAGTCGCGATCTCGGCGCCCGCGAGCCGACGGAAGCCGAGCGTAAGGCCATGCCGGCAGTTTGGCAGCCGATGGTCCGCCAGCACCCGGTCACGGGGCGGCGCTCCCTCTACATCAGCCCGATCTACAACGATGCGATCGAGGGTATGGACCCGCGTGAGGGAGCAGACCTGATCGCTGACCTGACGGAGTTTGCCGGCCAGAAGCGCTTCGTTTACGAGCACCGTTGGGAAACCGACGACATCCTGATGTGGGACAACCGCTGCACCATGCACTACGTCACGCCGTATGATCCCATGGAGCGGCGCGTCATGCACCGCACCACGATCGCGGGTGACGCACTTGTGGTGGCGGCTTGATCGCAGCGCCCGAATGTTGCGTCGATGTCAGTCCAAGAGGGTCTGACATCGACGCAATGCTTCAAGCCACCGTAAAGCACGGCAGCTTGCCGCCGTTGTCGGTCGGCTTGAAGACCACCTTGACCTTCTGGCCGACCTTCACCTTGGCGTGGTCGACGTCGACGATGTTGGTCATCATCGAGAGACCTTCATCCAGCGTCACGTAGGCGATCACGTAGGCGGGTTTCGCCGCGTGCATGATCGAATACGTGTAGATCTCGCCGGTGCCCTTGGCCTGCTTCCACTCGAGATTGGTGGACATGCAGTGCGGACAGACGCCGCGCGGATAGTGGTGCGGCTTCTTGCAGTCCTTGCAGAACTGCACCATCAGCTTCTCCGCCTTGGCGCCTTCCCAATAGGGCTCCGTGCCGGGCGTGGGCGGGACGGCTTGGTAGACTTTGTCGCTCATGGTCTCACTCCCGCTCGAGGATCACTGTCGCGCCGACGTGACGCGTGCCGAGCGAGCCGCCCGTGCCGTGCGCCAGGACCAGCCCGTGGTCTTTAACCTGCACCTTCGGGTGTGCTTCGCCGCGCGCCTGCCGCACGGCTTCGATCACCTTGGTCATGCCGCCGCGGTTGCCCGGATGATTGGAGCACAAGCCACCGCCGTCGGTGTTGAACGGCAGCTTGCCGACGCCCGAGATCAGATTGCCATCGGAGACGAACTTGCCGCCCTCGCCCTTCTTGCAGAAGCCGAGATCCTCGAGCTGCATCACGACCGTGATCGTGAAGCTGTCGTAGATCGAGGCGTACTTGATGTCGGACGGCTTGATGCCGGCCATCTCGAAGGCGCGCTTGCCCGACTCGAGGCCCGCGGAATACGTCAGATCGAGGCCGACGCCGCCGCCCTGGATCTTGTTGGCTTCACCCGTGCCGATCACCTTGACCAGCGGGCGCTTCAGCTTCTTGGCGATCTCCGGCCGTGCGATGACGAGCGCGCCGCCGCCGTCGGAGATGACGCAGCAGTCGAGCCTGTGCAAGGGATCGGCGACCATCGGCGAGTTCACGACCTCCTCGACGGTGACCACATTCCGCAGCATCGCGTGCGGGTTGTGCTGCGCGTGGTGCGAGGCTGCGACCTTGACCCAGGCCAGCTGCTCCGACGTGGTGCCGTACTGGTGCATATGGCGCCGCGCGCACATGGCGTACATGTTGGCTGTTGCAGGCCCGTAGGGGAACTCGAACTGCAGATCCGGCTGCTGCGGATTGCCCATGCGCGGCGCGGTGCCCGTGGCCTGGCCTTCCGAACGCGGCCGGCCGGCGAGGGTGACGAGCGCCACGTTGCACTTGCCGGTGGCGATGGCTTCGAGGGCGTGGCCGACGTGCACGTTGTAGGACGAGCCGCCGGTGTCGGTGGTGTCGTAGTGCTTGAGCTTCAGCCCCATGTACTCGACGAACGACAGGCCGCCAAGTCCCGGCGTGTCGCCAGCGGCACAGAAGTAGCCATCGACGTCGTTCTTGGTCAGGCCGGCATCCTCGAGTGCGCCCTTGGCGACTTCGGCATGCAGCTGCGCCAGCGATTTGTCCGGCGCCTTCCGCGTCGGGTGCTCATAGGCCCCGACGATGTACGCTTTTCCTTTGAGACTCATTCGGTCACCAACCTCCCTCTATCCTGTTCGAGTTGTACGACACTGTGGTTAGACCCCAGGTCAGAGACCGGCGACTGGCCCGTTAGGTTCGGACCGGGCGTCTGACCCCGATGGCCCGAAGTTCGCGCGAAGTAGCGCGACAGTCAATCATGTCCGGACAAGGGGTGCGTCTCACGCCCGCGGCACGGGAAGCGTCACGTGCTTGATCGCCTGCCGGAAATAGGTGTAGGCACGTGTAGTTGGCCGTCCGCCGTTTCCTTGACCGATGGTTGGCCGCATGCGTCTGCACCGTCGGCGTCGGCAGCAGTGCGGCGGACCAACCTGTACGGTCGGCGACAGCATGCAAACGGCCGTCGGGGCGAAGATCGGAATAGGTTGCAGCCGAAGTCATTCGATTTGTCCTATGCTGCGCCCAACTCCGTAGCACGTCACCCGCGAGAGAGCCCATGGCCGACGCCAGCAACGCACCACCCGTCACCACGGTTCGCCTGCAAAACATCGCCCAGTCCTACGGCCAGTCCGCCGCGTTGATGGCCGCCGTCGAGATCGGCGTGTTCACGGCGGTCAGCGAGGGCGCGGCGACGTTCGATGCGGTCGCCGAGCGTCTCGACATCCACCCGACCAACGCGGAACGGCTGATCGTGATGCTGTGTGCCGCCGGCCTCGTCACCAACGACGGCGGCCTCAAGAACGCCGAAGATGTCGAGCGTTTCCTGGTGCAGGGCAAGCCCGGCTACATGGGGCCGTGGATCACTTTCACCAAACCCCAATGGAACGAATGGGGCCGCCTCACCGAACACATCCGCAACAAGAACCTGCAGGTGATGGGCTCGATCGACAAGTTCACGATCGACGACGCGCGGCGCTATCACACGGCCACATACTCGATCGGCATGGGCGCCGGGCGCCGCTTCGTGCGCCAGGTGGACTTGAAGGCGCGCAAGCGCATCATGGATATCGGCGGCGGCTCCGGCGCCTATTGCATCGAGGCGGCGAAGGCACACGCGCACATCCGTGGCGTCGTGTTGGATCTCCCCGTCGTCTGCGAGATAACCCGCGAGTTCCTGGCCGAGAACGGAGTTGCGGATCGCGTCGTCGCCGAGCCCTGCAATTTCACGCGTGATCCGTTCCCCAGGGATTGCGATGTCGCGATCATGGCCTCGAACCTGCCGATGTACAGCCGGGCGATGATCGCCGCCGTCATCAAGAAGGCGCACGACGCGCTGTTGCCCGGCGGCGAGATGCATCTGATCGGCGAGACGACGAACGAGGCGCGCACCGGACCCTGGGGACCAGCCTATTGGGGCCTTGGTCAAGCAATCAGCGATTCACAAGGCCTCGCACATTCGGAAGGCGACGTGATCGGCTATTTCAAAGCAGCCGGCTTCCACGATATCACGGTGCAAGAATTCATCCCGGGAGCGTTGAGCCGCGTGGTGGGTATGAAGGCGTGAGGCGGTGTCGGGGTCGGACACCTGCGCACTGTCCTTCGATTGAATTGAAGCGTTCGGGCCAGGTGTCTGACCCCATCGCACGCGCGTCCGGCCCCATCACGAGAGCGGAGCCCAAACGATGTCGGCAAGTCTCATCCAATCGATTGCCTATGACGAGGAGAAGCTCGAGTTGCGCATCGTCTTCGCGGATGGGCGCATCGCCGTGCATCGCGGTGTGCCCGACACCATTTATGCCGCGTTCGCGTCTGCCGCCGCTCAGGCCGACTTCTACATGACCCATGTGCGTGAGCAGTTCCCGCGGGCTTGATTGGCGGTTTGCGGCCTTGAGATTGGCGCCACACCTGGCGCATGCTAAGGCGTCCCCAACCACAACGCGTGTCTGCAACGGAGGATTACCGCATGGATTTCAAAGATAAGGTTGCACTGATCACTGGCGCTGCAAACGGCATTGGCCGTGCCACCGCCATGGCATTCGCGGCACATGGCGCCAAGGTCGTGCTCGTCGATCGTGACGCTGCCGGCGCCAAGGCCGCGGCTGGTGCCATCGAGCAGAAGGGCGGCAAGGCCATCTCGGTCACTGCCGACGTGACGAAATCCGCCGATGTCGCGGCTTACGTGAAAGCCACGATCGACAGCTATGGTCGCATCGATTGCTTTTTCAACAACGCCGGCATCGAGGGCAAGGTGCAGCCGCTGCATGAATACTCGGAGGCTGATTTCGACCAGCTTTTCAGCGTCAACGTGAAGGGCGTGTTCCTCGGCCTGAAGCACGTCATCCCGCAGATGATCAAGCAGAAATCCGGTGCGATCGTGAATACGGCCTCGGTCGCGGGTCTCGTCGGCTCGCCGAACATGGCGCCCTATGTGGCGTCGAAGCATGCCGTGATCGGTTTCACGAAAACCGTCTCGGGCGAAGTGGCGCAGCACGGCATCCGCATCAACGCGGTGTGCCCGGGTCCCGTCGACACGCGCATGATTCATTCGGTCGTTTCGCAGGTGAACCCAGCCGATGCCGCCGAGGTGGCGAAACGCTACGCGGCCGCAATCCCACTCGGCCGCTTCTGCACAGCAGACGAGATCGCGAACACCGTGCTGTTCCTGAGCTCGTCTTATGCCTCAGGCATTACCGGCGCGCAGTACGTGGTCGATGGTGGCCGCACCGCGACCGGCGGCGCCGTCACGAATATGGGCAGCAAGAAGTAAGCGTTTCCTACGCGATACGGACGGCTGGCTTTGTCAGCCGTCCGTATTGAACACGGATTTCGGTTCGTCGAACTCAAAGAGTTCCACGAGCACGTTGTCCGGGGCCTCGATCATCGCGTAACGCCAGCTGCCGTGCTCGCGCAGACCATTGCGCGACGTGACGCCGCCGGCCTGCAGCCGTGCCCATTCCGCACGCAAATTTGGCACGCGCACACCCAGGTGATGCACCGCGCCACGGCCTTCGTCACGGGGCGGTTGATCGTAGATGTTGATGCGGCCACGCCCGACGCCGATCAGCACGTTGCGCGACCCGGCCAGCACCTCGTCGTTGAGCACGCGCGCGCCGAGGTACCGCTGCCACCAGGCGAGCGTCGCAGTCATGTCGCTCGCGAAGAGATGCACGTGATGCAGGTCCATGGGCGTGCCTTTCGATCTTGATTCGAACTGATTCGGGCGTGACGCCGGTACGAGGCGCGCGCTAACATCCGCCGATGCATGTCGCGATAGCATAGGAGTGACGCAATGCTGATCAATCTCAAAGGACGACGCATCTATTGCGATCTCGCTGGACCCGAGAGTGGCCCAGTCGTCTGCTTCACCCATTCGCTGTCGTCGGACGGCGGCATGTGGGCCGAGCAGATGGTGCCGCTGCTTGCGGCAGGCTACCGCGTGCTGCGCCTCGACATGCGCGGCCACGGCGGCAGCGACCCGGTCGCGGGCGATTACACGATGGCGGCACTTGCGGACGATGTCGCGGTGTCTCTGGATTTTCTCGGCATCGACAAGGTGCAGTATATCGGCCTGTCGATCGGCGGCATGCTCGGCCAAGCCTTTGCGATTGCGCATGGCAAGCGCTTGATCTCGACGATGCTGTGCGCAACCGCGCCGCAGACGCCGCCGGGAGCGCAGGGCGCCTGGGGGCCGCGTATCGACACGGTGAAGAAAGCGAACTCGCTGGAGCCGCTCGCCGACGGCACAATGGAGCGTTGGTTCACCGACACCTGGAAGCCGAAGCATCCCGCGCGCTGGAAGCAACTGCGCTCGACCGTCGCCGGCACGACGCCGGCCGGTTATCTTGGCTGCGCGGCGGCGATCCTCGACTTCGACTTCGTGCCAAAGCTGCCGAGCGTGAAGGTGCCGGCACTCGTCATCTGCGGCAGCGAGGACCAGGGCACGCCACCCGCGGGCAACAAGAAGATCGCCGAACTGATCCCCGGCGCGCGCTACGAGGAAATTTCGGCGGCGCGGCATTTCCCGAACGTCGAGCGGCCGGACGTCTTCAACCGCTTGATGATGGATTGGGTCAGCAAGCACCGCTGACGGACGTTGCCGTGCGGATGCAACTCCCTCATAGCATCGATGATCGAGGCTGGCGCGCTCTGTCGACTTGAACGGCGGCGCGCGCCACCTATCTGTCGCGTTGATGCTCTTGCGTTCAAGGTTTGCGCGTTCAAGGTCCGATAGCCTATAACGCAGGCAAGAGTGCGATTTCCCCGGCGCAGGCGGATAGACGGGCGGCATGGCCGGTAACGGGTGTGCTGGACGGTAAACATCCCGCGCATAGATCAGAGCGAGGCAGGACCTACATGCCCTGGAGCAATCAAGGCGGCGGCGGCTGGAAGAGCGGTGGCAGTGGCGGCGGCGGTGGCGGTGGCGGCGGTCCATGGGGCCAGGGGCCATCCGGTGGTGGCGGTGGTGGCGGCGGCGGCAATAATCAGCCGCCCGATCTCGAGGAACTGCTGAAGCGCAGCCACGACCGGTTCAAGCAGGTCACCGGCGGCGGCGGCATCTCAGGCCCGGTCGCCGTCTTGTTGGCGCTCGCGGCGCTCGGTGCCTGGGCGCTCTCCGGGTTCTATACCGTGCGCACCAACGAGGTCGCGCTCAACATGGTGTTCGGCAAGTTTGTCAGCCGCACAGCGGAAGGTCTCAACTACAACTGGCCCTATCCGATCGGCACAGTCACCAAGCTGTCGGTGACGGACGTCAACACGCTCGAAGTGCCAGCCGGCTCCGTCGGCACCGAACAACGGCGAACGTCCAGCGTCTCCACCGACAGTTTGATCCTGACGGCCGACGAGAACATCGTCGACATCATCTTTTCGGTGCAGTGGCGGATCTCGCCGACGAAGCCCGAGGATTTCGTGTTCAACATGGAGAATCCGCGCGCCTCGATCCGCGCCATGGCTGAAAGCGCCATGCGCGAGGTGATCGGCAAGCGGAACCTGCGTAACGTACTGCCGAGCGACATTCCGCCTGTCCAGCCGGCAGCGGCCGGCGGACCGACACCGGCGACCCCGGCAGTGCCAGCGGCTGCGGCTGCAAGCGCACAAACGGAAATCCTCGACGAGGTGCGCCGCGTCATGCAGGACAACCTCAACGAGTATGGTGCCGGCGTCGTGATCGATCGCGTGATCATGACGCGAATCGGACCACCGCCCGAGGTGCTGGCGTCGTTCACGGACGTGCAGGCAGCCGTCCAGGATCGCGACCGGGTGCAGAATATTGCTCAGACGCATGCGAGCAAGGTCGTACCGGAAGCCAAAGGCCAGGGTGAGAAGATCAAGCTCGACGCCGAGGCCTACCAGAAGCGGACGATCGCGGAAGCGCTCGGTGCCGCGTCGAAGTTCCGGCAGGTCTACGACGAGTACCGCAAGGCGCCGGAGGTGACGCGCGAGCGGATGTACCTCGAGACCATGGAGCGTGTGCTCGGCGGCGCCGACAAGATCATCATGGAGAAGGGCAGCCAGGGCGTCGTGCCTTATCTGCCCTTGAACGAGCTGAACCGCCGTCCCGGCCAGCCGAAGCAGTAAGGACCATCTCCATGAACAGCAATCTACGCTTCATCCTGGGCCTTGGCTTCGTCGCTGGGGCATTCCTGTTCGCCAATTCGGCGTTCATCGTGCCGCAAACCTCGTCGGCACTGACGTTCCTGTTCGGCAAGCTCAATCGCCCGCCGCTCGACAAGCCCGGCATTTATTTCAAATGGCCGTTCTTCGAGACCGTGACTCTGATCGAAAAGCGCGTGCTCGACAACGATCTGAGGCCGCAGACGATCCTGGCATCGGACCAGAAAAATCTACTGGTTGACGCCTTCACGCGCTATCAGATCACAGATCCGCTGAAATTCTTCCAGGCGTTGAACAACACGCGGCTTGCCAACCAGACGCTCGAGCGGATCGTCAATGACCGCGTGCGCTCAGTGCTTTCGGGCGCGACCTCGACCCAGATCATCAATACGGGCCGGGGGCAGCTGATGTCCAAGATCCAGGAAGAAGTCAACCGCGAGGCGCAACAGCTCGGCATCAAAGTGGTCGACGTACGCTTGTCCCGGGTGGAACTGCCGCGTGAGACCATGGAGGCGGTTTTCAATCGCATGAAGACCGACCGTCAGCGCGAAGCCGCGGATCTGCGTGCGCAAGGCACCCAGCTTGCCCAGTCGATCAGCTCCACCGCCGATCGCGATGTGCAGATCATCCTCGGTGAAGCCAACCGCAAATCGGAGGAGATGCGCGGTACCGGCGACGCCGAAAAGACCCGCATCCTGGCCGAAGCCTATCTGCGCGATCCCGAGTTCTCGAGCTTCTTCCGGTCGCTGCAGGCCTACGAGCAGAGCTTCAAGCAGGGCGATACGCGCATGATCCTGTCGCCAGACAGCCCGTTCTTCCGTTACTTCAACAATGCCCAACCGCCCGCCGCTGCGGGAAAGCCCTGAAACGCGTTACCGCCGCGGCGGGG
>JANLQP010000387.1:0-10569 GCA_031367895.1 Hyphomicrobiales bacterium | reverse complement strand
AAGTGGGCATCTGAAGGCGCAAGGAGAAAAGTCAATGGCCCGTATGAAATTCCTCTGCGACGCGGACCGCTGCATCGAGTGCAACGCCTGCGTCACCGCCTGCAAGAACGAGAACGAGGTGCCCTGGGGCATCAACCGGCGCCGGGTCGTCACCATCAACGACGGCAAGCCCGGCGAACGCTCGGTGTCGATGGCGTGTATGCACTGCACGGACGCGCCGTGTGCCGCAGTCTGCCCGGTGTCGTGCTTCTACACGACCGAGGACGCAGTGGTGCTGCACTCGAAGGAGCTCTGCATCGGCTGCGGATACTGCTTCTATGCCTGTCCGTTCGGCGCGCCGCAATATCCGAAGACGGCAAACTTCGGCTCGCGCGGCAAGATGGACAAGTGCACCTACTGCGCAGGTGGTCCGGAAGCCGACAACACGCCCGAGGAATACGCGGCCTACGGGTCAAACCGTCTCGCCGAGGGCAAACTGCCGATCTGCGCCGAGATGTGCTCGACGAAGGCGCTGCTGGCCGGCGACGGCGAGATCATCGCGCAGATCTACAAGGAGCGCGTGACCAAGCGCGGCTACGGCTCCGGCGCCTGGGGCTGGAAGACGGCCTACAAGGACGGCATCGCGACGTGACTTATTTTGTCATCCCGGCATTTATTGCGGGGACCCATCGGTCTGCCAGCGCAAGCGGCGAAATGGGTCCCGGGGACGAGCCCCGGGATGACATATGTGAGGTGACCGAGAATTCAAACCCGGGGAATAACGGGCGGGGAGGGTACCAGATGGCATCGACGATGAGTCAAACACTGAGACTTGCGGGTCTCGCCGGACTGCTGCTCTCGGCGCTCGCAACGGGCGCGCCTGCGCAGCAGCCGACTTCCGTCAATCCGACGGCAAGCTCGGTCAACGAGCAGAAGCTGCTGGAGGCGCTGAAGCCCGGCAGCGCCGGACAAGACACGATCAACGGCCGCGTCTCGATCCCCGACAAGCGCTCCGGCAATCTGATCCAGCCCGCCGGCCAGGACTGGCGGGCAACACACGAGGGCACGCTGCCGAAGGTCGGCACCTCCGCCATTCTCGGCATGCTCGGCCTGCTTGCGATCTTCTTTGCGATCCGGGGGCGCATTCGCGTTGAAAGCGGTTTCTCGGGCCAGCTGATCACCCGCTTTGGCGGCATCGAGCGGTTCGCGCACTGGCTGACGGCGACCTCGTTCATGCTTCTCGGCCTCAGTGGCCTCAATCTGACGTTCGGCAAGTCGCTGCTGCTGCCACTCGTCGGGCCAAGCGCTTTCAGCGTCATCTCGGAAGCCGGCAAGTTCACGCACAATTACGTGAGCTTCGCGTTCATCGTCGGCTTGGTGCTGATGTTCCTGCTCTGGGTGAAGGACAACTTCCCGCATCCGCGCGACTGGGCCTGGATCAAGCAGGGTGGCGGCATCGTGGGTAACGCGCATCCGCCGGCCGGCCGCTTCAATTTCGGCCAGAAGCTGATCTTCTGGGTGGTGATCGCGGGCGGCGCGGGCCTCGCGGTGACGGGGTACTCTTTGATGTTCCCGTTCCGCTTCACCGACCTCGCCGGGCTGCAGTGGGCCAATACGCTGCACGGCCTGATCGGCGTCGTCATGATCGCCGTCATCATCGCGCACATCTACATCGGTTCGCTCGGCATGCAGGGCGCGTTCAGCGCCATGGGCACAGGCGACGTGGACGTCAACTGGGCCAAGGAGCACCATTCGGTCTGGCTCGATAAGACGGTCGCCAAGAACCCGAAGGCGCTCGAGGGCTCGGCAACACCTGCAGAGTGAACCGAGCGTCGACTTATTCACGCGCCGTTTGCCGGCGCGGTTGCGGAGTGGGCAACCGACGCGCAAACAAAAAGTGGGCATCCGAAGGCGCAAACAAGAGGACCTCATGAAAGCATTCTTCTGGGCGTTTATGGCCATGATCGGCATCAGCTATGTTGCCTCGGTGGTGTTGGAGAATTACCAGGGCACCGCCGACAGCGCCTTCGTCGGCAAGGGCGCACGCCCCGATCCGGAGCCGAAGCTGCGCGGCATCGAGAAGCCGAAAAGCTGAGCTTGCCGGGCGTCGCTGAAATCGGTTCTCCCTCAGGGAGGGAAAGCGATGTCCGTCGTGCGTGACGATATCCTGCGTGCCCTGGCGGCCGTCGACACCGGCGACGGCCGTTCGCTTGCACAATCCGGCCGGATATCGGACATCGTCGTCCGTGACGGCCGCGTCGCCTTCTCGATCGCCATCACCCCGCAAGAGGCTCAAGCCTTCGAGCCGATCCGGCAGCAGGCGCAGCAGGCGGTTGCCGGCGTGGCGGGCGTTTTACACGTTGCAGTCACGTTGACGGCGGAGCGCCCCGTTGGTGCTGCTGTCGCCAAAGTCACTCCGAAGCCGGCAGCGTCAACGTCTGCCGCTGCCAAGCCTGCTGCGGCTCTGTCTCCCGTGAGCTTTCCGAACCTCGCCAAAGTCCGCCACATCATTGCAGTCGCGTCAGGCAAAGGCGGCGTCGGCAAATCGACGACGGCATGCAATCTGGCACTGGCGCTCGCTGCCAGCACGCACAACGGCAGACGCTTGAAAGTCGGTGTGCTCGATGCCGATATCTACGGACCCTCGATGCCGAAACTGTTCGCGCTGCGTGGCCAACCGCGCATCGTCTCGGGGCGCACACTCGAACCGCTCGAAGGCTACGGCTGCAAGGTGATGTCGATCGGCTTCCTCGTCGACGCGGCCAAGGCCATGGTCTGGCGCGGGCCGATGGTCGCCTCGGCTGTCACGCAGATGCTGCGCGACGTCGCTTGGGGGGAACTCGATGTCCTCGTTGTCGACATGCCGCCCGGCACCGGCGACGCACAGTTGACCTTGGCGCAGGCGGTGCCGCTGGCCGGTGCCGTGATCGTGTCGACACCGCAGGATCTGGCGCTGATCGACGCGCGCCGCGGCGTGGCGATGTTCAGGGACGTCGGCGTGCCGATTCTCGGGCTCGTCGAGAACATGAGCTACTTCGTCTGCGACGACTGCGGCAAGCGCCACCACATCTTCGCGCATGGCGGCGCACGCGACGAGGCGGCCAAGCTCGGTGTGCCGTTCCTTGGAGAGATCCCGCTGGAACTCGCCATCCGCGAACGCTCCGACGCCGGCCTGCCGATCGTTGTCGCCGATCCGGACGGCAGCCCGGCCAAGGCCTATGCAGCGATCGCAAAGGCCGTGCTTGCCGGCCTTCTGTAGAGGGGCAAATAGTCGGTGCAGCCGACTGCAGCAGGGCGGCGTCAGATATTGTCCTTCGCGGCGCGCAATTGCGTCCGCTTTTCCGACGGCGGGACGCTGAACCACGACTTGGCGGCGCGCGTGAACGCCGACAGCTCGGAGTAGCCGAGCATCAGCGCGATCTCGGTCATCGGCAGGTCGGTATCGCGCAGGTAGCGCGTCGCGAGGCGCTGGCGCACCTTCGCCACCTCGTTTTCGAAGCTCGTCTTGCGCTGCTGCAACTCGTACTGCAGTTGGCGCGCGGTCAGGCCCAAAGTTTTTGCGGTGGTGTCGAGTTCGACGCCCTTCAGTGCGATGTTTTGGACAAGATAGCTGCCGAGCCTGTCGTTCACGTCCTTTGACGGGGTAAGCAGCTTCAACTCTTTTTCGGCAATGCTGCGCAATGTCGCAAACAGCAGGGAGTCTGCATTGGCCGCGACACGCTTCAGGTTCGAGACAGGCGTGGTCAATCGGTTGTGCGAAGCCGAGAAGACCAGATTCTGTCCGAAATGGTCCTCGTACGCCCCGGCCTGATTGGGCTCGGGGTAGGTAAACTCCATCCGCTCCGGACGCCAACTCACGTCGATGAAGCGCTTGGCGCGATCGATGAACAGGGTCAGCAGGAACTCGGTCAACTGCTGATGCGGGACAACGAGTTCCGGCCCCAGCATCCAAGTGATCTGAACCTTCCCTTGTTCCTGCTCGCAGGTGATCTCAAGCGCATCGGTGCCGAGCTTGGCAAACCGCGTCACACATTCGACCATGGTCTGGAGGTCGGGGGCATTGGCGATGATGAAACCGAAAAGCCCTGTCCCGCCGACGGGAAAGGCGCGCGCCCAATGCAGAGCGAAGCACTCGTCGCGGGTGCGCTTGGATGCGATTTCCAAGAGAAGCGCGAATTTGTCGAGCGGAAACCGCTCCAGCGGCGGCGGTCCGTCCAGCATGGGACCGCCGACCTCCTCCACCAACTGGGGCAGGCCGATGTTGACCTTGGGATAGGTCGCCCGCAGGTAGTCGTCGAAGCCGCGGAAGATCCCCGCCGTAATCATCGGCTCGGGACTCGCCATCGCTCCCCTCGTCCTAATGAAATTCAATTGTACTCGCCTATCGCATAGGTGTTTCAACGGTGGTTGGAGAGCCTGCGTATACAAGGTCAAACGCAGCGGGCCTCGCGTCAAGCAAATAAGCGGTCATCGCCCTATATAGCATTGCAAACGGCGGCCATCAAAAAGGTCGAAACTTCGATCGACCACGGCCGCCTTAGCGATCATGAGGAGAACGATATGAGCGATTCTCGCGAGGGACCGTTGATGAATTCTGTTTTGCACCTGTTGCACAGGGCGGGACAAGCGGCCGACGAACTTTTCGCCAAGGAGATGGAGGGGTCGGATCTGACGCCCCGTCAGTTCGCGGTTCTTGTCGTGCTCGCGAAGCACGAGAATGCCAGCCAGACGGACATCGTCAACGCAACGGGGATCGACCGTTCGACGCTTGCCGACATCGTCAAGCGCCTCGTCGACCGCGGCCTGCTGAACCGCAAGCGTTCGAAGCTCGATGCGCGCGCCTACTCGGTCAGGCTGACGGCTGCCGGCAATTCGACGTTGAAGTCGACGACTCCCATCGCTCATCGGGTCGAGGACGCGATCCTGAAGTCACTGCCGACATCCCAGCGGTCGGGCATCGTTGACGCGCTTGCCGCCATCGTACGCGGAAGTAACCCCGCGGAACGTCCGGCGCCGGTGATTTTGCGCGCGCGTCGCTGACGTCGGAAACCATCAAAGTGGGGCTCGAGCCGGTGCAATCCGGGACCGAGCCCTGCTCGCTGCCTTTCGTGCGAGCTTCGCGCGGCCGCATTTCAGTGCCGCGTTTCAGTATGGCGCTTTCGGCGGGAATTTCGGCCGCCGCTTCTCGACGATGGCCTGTCGGCCTTCCGTTTGCTCAGGCCCGCTGAAGCCCAGGAACTCCAGCGCCAGCGACGCGTCGAACGTCGGCCCGGCCATGCGCAGCCAATTGTTGAGCGAGTGCTTGGTAAAGCGTATCGCCGTTTGTGCGCCGCCGAGCAGCTTGTCGCAGACGCCGTACGCGGTTTCGATCACCTTGTCGTCGTCGGCCACCAGTGACACGAGGCCGAGACGTTCAGCTTCCTCGCCCTTCAGCGTTTCGCACAGCATCAGATAGTATTTCGCCTTGGCCATGCCGCAGAGCAGCGGCCAGATGATCGCGGCGTGATCGCCGGCGGCGACGCCGAGCTTGGTGTGACCATCGATGATCCGCGTGTTACGCCCGGCAATGGTGATGTCGCATAGCAGGCCGGCAGCGAGACCCGCGCCGACCGACACGCCTTCCATGGCACACACCGTCGGTTTCGAGCAGTTGATCACGTTGTAGACGATGTCAGAGGCTTCCTTCCACGCGCGCATCCGCGTTTCCCAGCTCGACGCGATGCCCTCGACGAGCTTCATGTCGCCGCCAGCCGAGTAGACGCCACCCTCGCCGCGCAGCAGCACGACCTGCACGCTGTCGTCGCGGTCGATATCCTGCCAGATGTGGGCAAGCTCGGCGTGGCCGTCGGCGGTCACCGAGTTGAGCTTGCCGGGATTCGACAGGATCACTTCGAGCAGGCCCGGCTTCGGACGTGCAATCTTCAGGTACTTGTAATTCTTCTGGTCAACGGCTGGCATGGGGAACTCCATGAATGCTTGCGGAATGGGGGAGAGTTTTCGGTGAGGTTCAACCGATCTTCAGCAGCAGGCCGCCGTCGACCGGCAGCAGCACGCCGGTGATGTAACGCGCCTCGTCGGAGGCGAGGAACACGGCGGCATTGGCGACGTCGAAGGCGTTGCCGCCCTCGGCCGTCGCGAGCGGAACTTGTGCGGCCCGCTCCGCGCGCACCTGCTCGCGCGAAACGTTGCGTTCCTTGACGCGCCGCTCGATCGCCATCGGCGTGTTCATGAGGCCGGGCAGGATCGCATTGATGCGGACGCCGAAAGGCGCGTTCTCGAACGCCATGTGCTGCGTCATCGAGTTCACGGCGCCTTTGGAAGTCTTGTAGGTCAGCGTCTGGCCGCTGGCGAACGACGACGTCGAGGAGATGTTGACGATGGCGCCGGACTTTTGGCGACGCATGACTGGCAGCACGTGCTTGATCGTCAGAAACATGCCGCGCAGATTGAGCGCCATCAACTCGTCCCACATCGCCGCTTCCAGCTCGACCGCATTCTTGTCGCCACGCGCGCGGCCGACGTTGTTGTGCAGGATGTCGATGCGGCCATAACGGGCGACGCAGGTCTCGGCGATTGATTTGCAGTCGGCCTCCGTCGTCACGTCGGCTGTGTGTGCCGAGGCCTTGCCGCCCTTGACCGTGATCATCGCGACCGTTTCCTCGGCGGCGGCGAGATTGGCGTCGACGACGAGGACAGTCGCGCCTTCCTCGGCGAAACGCAGGCACGTCGCGCGCCCATTACCGGTGGTCTCGCCCTGTTGCTGGCCGCCGCCAACGACGATCGCGATCTTGTTTTTCAGCCGCATGGGACTTGCTCTTTCCGTTCGGGCGTTCGAAGCTTCGAGTTCGTCGCCGCATGGTGGCGGCACGCCCTCCCCATGTCGAATGGAATTTGCCTCATGACCGATCTCTTTCCGAACGGCTGGCGCAGCCACACGCCGCGCTATCCCGATCCCGCGATCACGGCGCTCGATCCGAGTTTCGAAAAGTACTGGATCAAGCTCTCGGCCATCGAACGCATCGCCACGGGATGCCGCTGGGCGGAAGGGCCGGTTTGGGTCGGCGATGGCCGCTATCTGCTCTGGTCGGATATCCCGAACAATCGCATCCTGAAGTGGGAGGAGGAGACCGGCGCCGTTTCGGTCTATCGCCGCCCCTCGAACTGGGCGAACGGGAACACCCGCGACAGGCAAGGCCGCCTCGTGACGTGCGAGCACGGCCGCCGCGTCACGCGCACGGAGAACGACGGTTCCATCACCGTGCTGATCGACACCTTCAACGGCCGCCGCCTGAACTCGCCCAACGACGTGGTGGTGAAAAGCGACGGCACGGTCTGGTTCACCGATCCGCCGTTCGGCCTGATGGGCAACTACGAGGGCGACAAGGCCGAGGCCGAGCTGCCGCAGAGCGTGTACCGCTACGATCCGGCGACCGGGAAAGCGGACATGGTGACAGACGCGGTGCCGGGTCCGAACGGGCTTTGCTTTTCGCCCGACGAAAAGATCCTCTACATCGTCGAATCCCGCGCCATGCCGAACCGGCTGATCTCGGCCTGGGACGTGACGGACGGGGCTAAGAAAATCGCCAACCGCCGCGTGCACATCGACGCCGGCCCCGGCACGCCGGACGGCATGCGCTCAGACATCGACGGCAATCTCTGGTGCGGCTGGGGCATGGGTACGGCCGAGCTGGACGGCGTCCGCGTGTTCAACACGTCCGGCAAGCCGATCGGCCATATCTCGTTGCCCGAGCGCTGCGCCAACGTCTGCTTCGGCGGCTTGAAACGCAACCGCCTATTCATGGCGGCGTCGCAATCGGTCTACGCGCTGTACGTGCAGACGCAGGGCGCGGTGGGTGGGTGAGGGGGCTGTGCGTGGTTGGATACAACGTACGGGCTTGTATGGTAGGCTTTTGCAATGACCCGAACTGAAGCCATCGCCAAGATCAACGCACGGCTGTCGTCGCTTGCCGACGATCAGGTTCTGACAGTTGCCGACATGCTCGATGAATTGACCGCGACAGTGCCCGGTCTGCGCGCGCTGACCACGCGTGAGCTTTCCCTGATCGAAAAGTCCAAGGCCGACTATCGCGATGGCCGCACATCGTCTCTTGACGACTCCGAAGCGTATGTCGAGTCCGAGCTTGCGCGCCGCCGGGCTGCACACTCAAAAGCATGAGAGGCATCCGGACGTCCAGGACGTTCGATGACCAACTGGTCGATTTGTTGGCATTCGGCGAGCAGGCTTTCGGCAGACGCGTGGCTGACGAGAAGCGGCTGCGCGTCTACCGCACTATCCGGCAGTTCCTTGCGGTCCATCCGGCCACCAAGCAGCCTGACCCGGTGCACGGCTTGTGCGTGTATCCGATCGCCCGCACGCCATTTGTCGTTCTTTATGACTTCGATGACAACGAGATCAGGCTGCATTTCGTCTTTCACCGGTCAGCCGATCTCTCGGGTCTTGAACCGAACTCGGCCGTATTTTGATCTTGCCACTGATAATCCGCTCGGTTGCTCACCCAAATGCATGCGGTCATAATGCCTTTGAAGCCTTGCAAGTGCTACCGTATCCACGTGCCGGATGCGCCGCGCGGTTGCGCAGTGGGCAACTGAAGCGCGAAGAAATACTCCATCAGAAGGCGCAAGAAACATGAAAATCACCCGCATCCGTGACGCCGTGGCGCCGATTCCGTCGGCGATGCGCAATGCAGCCATCTCATTCGACAAGATGACGATCAGCGTCGTCGCGCTCGAGACCGACGTGATGCGCGAGGGCAAGCCCGTCGTTGGCTACGGCTTCTGCTCGAACGGCCGCTATGCGCAATCAGGCATTATCCGCGAGCGCCTGATCCCTCGCATCCTGGAAGCCGATCCCAGATCGCTGATCGATGCCAAGGCCGACAATCTCGATCCGCAGGCCGTCTGGCGCGCCATGCTGTCGAACGAGAAGCCGGGCGGCCACGGCGATCGCGCGGTCGCGGCCGGCGCCGTCGACATGGCGGTCTGGGATGCGGTCGCGAAGGTTGCGGAGAAGCCGCTCTGGAAACTGCTGTCCCAACGCTACAACGGCGGCAAATTCGACGAAAAGGTGCTCGTGTATTCGGGCGGCGGCTACTACTACCCGGGCAAGGAGAAAGAAGGCCTGCAAACCGAGATGAGCCAAGCGCGCGAGAAGGGCTATCGCCTGCTCAAGATGAAGGTCGGCGGCGCGTCGCTGGCCGATGACCTGAAGCGCATCGAGTGGGTGCTGGAGATCGCCGGCAAGGGCGAGCTCGTCGCTATCGACGCCAACGGCCGCCTCGATCTCATGACGGCGCTCGCCTACTGCAAGGGCATCGAGAAATACGGGCTCTGCTGGTTCGAGGAGCCGGTCGATCCGCTCGACTACATGGCGCACGCAGTACTGGCCGAGGAGTCGAGTGTGCCGCTGGCGACGGGCGAAAACCTGTTCAGTTGCCAAGACTTCAAGAACCTGCTGCGTCACGGCGGCCTGCGCCCGCACAAGGACTGGCTGCAGCCGGACCCCTCGCTCTGCTACGGCCTGACCGAGTTCCTGCGCATTCTCGACGTGTCGGACAACATGGGTTGGGCACGGCGGCGGAATGTACCGCACGGCGGGCATCAGCTCGGCCTCAACATGGCGGCGGGCCTGCAACTCGGTGGCGCGGAAAGCTACCCGGGCGTGTTCCAGCCCTATGGCGGTTTCGCCGACTCCATCCCGATCGTCGACGGCTACACGACGCTGCACCAGACGCCCGGCATCGGCATGGAGTTGCGTTCGGGACTGTTCGCGGATTTGCGCAAGCGGCTGGAGTTGGGGTAGTCCCTACTCCGCGGCCATGGCCGTCTCGCGCGGCGGCAGCTTGTTTTCCGCGCCGATGCCAACGTCGATCGAGGCATTGCCGGCGCGGTGGTGCGCCTCGCGCAGCGAGCGGCGCAGGTCCGCGAAATACGGCAGATGCTCCACCTCGATGGCGTGCCGCGGCGTGCCCTTGAAGTACTTTGCGACCCACGCCTTGCGCGCCGCCACCTCGGTCTGCATGTCGGCGATCGATGGCAACCTGGCGCGGCCGAGTTCGAACTCACGCACCCAGCGGATCTGCCCTTCGGTGATCCAGTTCAGCGCCGAGTCCGAGTTGAAGAAGGCCAGGAAATAGAGGCCCGACCACTCCGGCGGCACGATGCGCATGTAGAGATCGAGGCCGTTGTCCTTCGGCTCGATCACGCGTTTGTCCATGTAGTCGATGTCGATCAGATAGCCGGTCGCCGCGATCAGCGTGTCGAACGCCTCGGTGCGGCCGTCGGTGAACGTGATCGTCTTGCCGTCGATCTTCTCGATGCCGTTCTTGACGGTGACGCGCTTGTACTTGATGTGGTTGACGATGTTGGCGTTCGAGGTGGCGTGTACCTTCTTCGAGGTCGGCGGGAAGCCCAGCTCCGCCATGTCGCCCTGGATGACGTAGACGAGGGACTTCAAGACTTTCGTGCGCAACCACGCCGGTACCCACGGCTTGTAGAACGGCTTGAGCGTGTCCCAGAACGGGCGGCCGAACGCCAGCTTCGGGATGATCAGCGCATTCGAGCGGGCAACCA
>JANLQP010000351.1:0-1725 GCA_031367895.1 Hyphomicrobiales bacterium | reverse complement strand
ATGGCGCGCGCGTATCTGAAGAAGGCTTCCGTACCGATCCAGAAGCGCAAGGCCGAGGTGGAGGCGACCGTCCGGCGCATGCTCGACGACATCGGCACCACAAGGGACGACGCGGTGCGCCGCTACGCGCGCGATCTCGACAAATGGACGGGCGAATTCAAGGTCGGCCAGGCCGAGATCGAGGCGAAATCGAAGTCACTCTCGAAGGTGTTCAAGGAGGACTTCGCCACCTGCCACAAGAACGTGGTCGACTTCGCCAAGCGCCAGAAGGACAGCATCCAGGCGTTCGAGGTGGAACTCTATCCTGGCGCCGTGCTCGGCCAGAAGTTGATACCCGTAGGCAAGGTCGGCTGCTACGTTCCGGGCGGCAAGTATCCGTTGATCTCGGCCGCCATCATGAGCGTCGGCACGGCCAAGATCGCAGGCGTCGGTCACATCGTCGGCTGCGCACCACCGCGCGGCGCTGACGGCATCTATCCGCAAACGCTTTATGCGCTGGCCCAGTCGGGCGCCGACGAGATCTATTGCCTGGGCGGCGTGCAGGCGATGGCATCGATGGCATTAGGCTGCGTCGGCATGCCGAAGGCCGACATGATCACCGGCCCGGGCAACGCGTACGTCGCCGAAGCCAAGCGGCAGCTCTACGGCATCTGCGGTATCGATCTGCTGGCGGGGCCGACCGAGATCCTGGTGATCGCCGACCAGACCGCCGATCCGTTCATGGTCGCGACCGATCTGCTCGGCCAGGCCGAGCACGGGCCGGACAGCCCGGCGTGGCTGGTGACGACGTCGAAGGCTTTGGGCGAAGCCGTGATCAAGGAGATCGAGCGCCAACTCGTGACGCTGGAGACGCGCGAGAACGCGGCCAAGGCCTGGGCAGACTACGGCGAGGTGATCGTGGTCGGCTCGGACGACGAGGCGATTGCGGTGTCGGACCAGTACGCGCCGGAGCATCTGGAAATTCAGACCGGCCGCGACGACTACTATGTCGAAAGGCTCAAGAACTACGGCTCGCTGTTCATCGGTGAAGCCTCGACGGTGGCCTATGGCGACAAGGGCGTCGGCACCAACCACACGCTGCCGACGGGTGGCGCGGCGCGCTACACGGGCGGCCTCTCGGTGCACAAGTTCACCAAGATGGTGACCTACGAGCGCCTGACACGCCGCGCCTCGAAGGAGATGGGCCCGGTGATCTCGCGCGTCTGCCGCGAGGAAGGCATGATCGCACACGCCATCACCGGCGAGGTTCGCGTCAAGCGGTATGAGGGCGCGAATTGAGAATGAATTGATACCCCTCCCCCTCGTGCCGAAGGCGCGGCTACGCCACGACGCGGGGAGGGGCAGGGGTGGGGGGACGAGTTGTACTCGACCTAGTCTTTCCGCCTCACAGCACCAAGCGCAGTCAAGATTTCAAACATCACGCTTTCGCACGAATCCAACACGTCGGAATTCGAGAACCGCAGCACACTGAAGCCCTGCGAATATAACCGCGCATCTCGGTTTTCATCGCGCTTCTGATGCTCGGCCTCCATATGCTGCGCTCCATCGACCTCGATGATCAGGCGCTGCGAGAGACACGCAAAGTCGACGATGTAGCGTTCGATCGGTACCTGGCGCCGGAAGTGATATCCCTCTCGCCGGAGGTCACGCAGTTCGCCCCACAACGCGCGCTCGGCGCCCGTCATGTCTTTGCGGAGACGCCGTGCGAACGCATTGGCCATCGGA
>JANLQP010000335.1:0-11987 GCA_031367895.1 Hyphomicrobiales bacterium | reverse complement strand
ACCGTCGGCGGCGAGACCAACTTCGACGCCGCCTACAATGGCAACATTCTCGTCAACGCCATGTGCGTCGGCCTCGCCCGCGCCGACAAGATTTTCCTCTCCGCGGCCAAAGGCGTCGGGCTGCCGGTCATCTACGTCGGCTCGAAAACCGGTCGCGACGGCATCCACGGCGCCACCATGGCCTCGGCCGAGTTCGACGACAAATCGGCCGAGAAGCGCCCGACGGTGCAGGTCGGCGATCCCTTCACCGAGAAGCTGCTGATCGAGGCCTGCCTCGAACTGATGGCGACCGACATGATCATCGCCATCCAGGACATGGGCGCCGCGGGCTTGACATCCTCCACCTCGGAAATGGCGGACAAGGGCGGCGTCGGCATCGAGCTCGACCTCGATCACGTGCCGCAGCGCGAAGCCGGCATGACCGCCTACGAGATGATGCTCTCGGAAAGCCAGGAGCGCATGCTCGTCATCCTGAAGCCCGGCCGTGAGAGCGAGGCCGAGGCGATCTTCAAGAAATGGGGCCTGGATTTCGCCGTGATCGGCATCACCACCGACACCGGCCGCATGATCGTGAAGCACAAAGGCCGGGTCGAGGCTGATTTGCCCGTCGACAAGCTCGCGAACTCGGCGCCGCAGTACGAGCGGCCGTGGGTGCCCACACCGGCGCCGAAAATGATCCTGCCCGAGTGGGTCCCAGCCACCAACGCCATGCTCGCCACCTTGAAGCGCATGATGGGCACCGAGCATCTCTGCTCCCGCCGCTGGATCTGGGAACAGTACGACCACACCGTCATGGGCGACACGTTGCAGCGTCCGGGCGGCGACGCGGCGGTGGTACGCATCCACGGCACGCAAAAAGCCGTCGCCATGTCGTGCGACGTGACGCCCCGCTACGTGCTTGCCGATCCCGTGATGGGCACCAAGCAGGCCGTCGTCGAGACGTGGCGGAACCTGACGGCCGTCGGCGCCGATCCCCTTGCCATCACCGACAACATGAACTTCGGCAATCCCGAACGGCCTGAGATCATGGGCCAGTTCGTCGGCGCCTGTCAGGGCATCACCGAAGCCTGCATCGCGTTGAAGTACCCGGTCGTCTCCGGCAATTGCTCGCTCTACAACGAGACCAACGGCCGGGGCATTCCGCCGACACCGGCGATCGGCGGCGTCGGCCTGATCCCGGACCTGGCGCGCACCGCCGACATCAAGCTGAAACGCGAGGGCGATCTGCTGGTGCTGATCGGCCGCGAGCTGGGCCATCTCGGGCAATCGCTCTACCAGCTGATCGAGACGGGCAAGAACGAAGGCGCGCCGCCACCGGTCGACCTGACCGACGAGATGAAGGCCGGCAACCTCGTGCGCGCGCTGATCCGCGAAGGCAAGGTCGCCACCGTGCACGATGTGTCAGATGGCGGGTTGCTGGTGGCTGTCGCCGAGATGGCGCTGGCGGGCAACAAGGGAGTGGAGTTTTACCCTTACGCCGGCACGGTGCCGGCGCATGCGATCTGGTTCGGCGAGGACCAGGGCCGCTACATTCTGGCAGCGCACCCGAGCGACGCCGAGGAAGTCGCCGAGCGCGCCCGCCTGCTGTCACTGCCGGCGCGCATCATTGGCCGTGTGACGGGCGACGCTCTGGCGCTCAAGGGCGAAGTACCGCTGCTGCTTGCTGATCTCAAAGCCGAGCACGAGGCTTGGCTGCCGCGCTTCATGGGCGGGTGAGCCCTTTCCCGCGGCGCCGCTCAGCTCTTGCCACAGGTCCGGGCGATGACGACACGCAGGCTCGGGTCGCACTGCAGGCGCGGCGTGCAGAAGCGGCGCTCGACCTTGGAAAACGAGATGATCGCGGTGCCGTCGCCGCATTTGATGATCAGTTCCTGGATCGGCCCGCGATCGATGATCGCCTCGACCTGGGCATTCGGCTGCCGGAAACCGGGATAGTCGGTAAGGCCCGAGGCTTCACCCTTACCGGTGACGCCGGCCGCGAGGACCAAGCTCACGCTCAACGAGAACAACATGCAAGTCTCCAGAGTTTGAATGGACGCTGCCACTTGGAAGCGCCGTCAACTCTGGATTGCAGGAGCTATGCCGCACCGTATGGTGCAGGTTGTAGTGGAAAATGCGCACAACCGTTCCGGATCGGCACACCTATTAACCAGCGCCTGCTCCGGAACAGAACTTGGGTCGAGCAGGACTTCGAGTGTGCCGGCCAGACTCAATGCTTGCGCAACAGGTGGCCGGCGCCGGCGATCGCGTCCTTGACGCCGGCGAGCCGCAGCGCGTGCCAGAGCGTCGCCTGCGTCGACGTCACGACGGGCACGCCCAGTTTCTCCTCCAGTGCTTCGATCACCGTATGTGAGCGCGTGTTGAG
Source organism: Hyphomicrobiales bacterium (assembly GCA_031367895.1). Taxonomy (GTDB): domain Bacteria; phylum Pseudomonadota; class Alphaproteobacteria; order Rhizobiales; family Hyphomicrobiaceae. The sequence continues at coordinate 9,622 of JANLQP010000335.1, read as the reverse complement.
GCAGGTGATGACCAGCGCCTCGGCACGCTTGTCGAAGCCGTCGACGCCGAGCTTGAACAGCGCATCGGGCGTTGGTTCGGCGAGCTTGAAATTGTCGGTGATGCCGAGGCAGGCGCCGCTGACGACGTCGAGGCCGGCGGCCTCGAAGAAGCGGTGCTCGGCGGCATCAATGTCGGCGGTGTAGGGCGAGACGGCCGAGATGCGCCCGGCGCCGAGCATCTTCAGCGCGGTCAGGATAGCGTGCGCCGCAGTCGTCGCCGGGCCGCCGGAGAGTGTTTCGATTTCGTGGCGCAGGTGGCGGTCATAGTCGATGCCCTGCACGATGCTGGAGGCCGTGCAGCCGTAGGCGATCACCGCTGGCCGGCAGGTTGCAACCTGACGGATCGCGTGCATGCCGTCGGTGCGGTCCATCTCGATGATGCCAGCTTTGGTGAGTGCATCGGGGATGAACATGCGCGCCGTGTGCACGCTGACGCCCTCCGGCACGGCGCGGGCGCTCCAGGCCTCGAACACGATGTTGATGCTCGGCACGACGACGCCGATGCGTGCCCTGTCGCCTTCGCTGCCAGTTCCAAGCTTCGCCATGGTCGCCTCCGTTATTGCGGATGCGAGCTAAACAGGTTTGCGCCGGGCGGCCAAGGCGTGCGGAGTCCAGACGTGCAGTGCCCGGTGTCCGCGGGGTGAAGAAAAAGCGCGTCCACCGGAGTGAACGCGCTGAACGCTAGTGTCCCGTGCGGTTTCGGCGGCGAAGCCTTACTTCTTCTGGTCCTTGGTGGCAGCCGTCGGCTTGACTGCGCCGGTTGCCGCGGGTGCCGTTGGCGCTGTTGGTGCTGCCACATCGGCCGTGCTCGTGACTGGCGGATTGCCCATGATGATGTTCAATGGCGAGCCCTTGACGTAGGCGAGGATCACCTCTTTCACCTTCTTGCGCTTGTCGTCATTGCAGGTGTCCTTCGTGGGCTCGATCGGGTCGAGGAAGATCTCGCTCTCGTTGTTCGGCTTGTCAACGACACGCATCTTGCCGGCGGCCATGTGGATCGTCATGCGATGCAGCGTCGTGATGTACAGGAGTTGCTGGTCGGTCCAGTTGCTCTTGGCCCGCTCACGCGCGATCATCGCGTCGTAGTTGGCGATCTGATCCTCCCACATGTCGCAAAGCTGCGCCTGCGCCGACATGTATCCAGCCTTGATCACGTCACGCCCGGTCTCGATCGGTACCATCGCGTCACGCTTGGTCTTGTCGACCTCGATCGTCTTGCGCTCAGGCGTCGTGAATTTCGCCGGCAACACTGTCCAGGCGTAGTTCATCAGCGTTACAACGGATTTTTCGCTGAGTTCCTTCGTCTCCGCTTGGGCCAATGCGACAGGCGCTCCGAGCACGGCGCTCACAAGAGCCGCTGCGATTGCTGTCCGTTTCATCTGAACCATCTCTGCCCCTCGCCGTCCTGTTGCATCATTCGTTGTCATCACGACCAGTCCCTGCCTCTATCTCGTTGGCTTATGGTTACCGGCCATTGTCGCGGGCGCGCCCCTTCCTGCCGGCCGTTGCGCTCTCCAGCGCGAGTTGGCGGCAGGCCCGCAATGAGACGCATGGCTCGTCCCGAATGTGGGCGAACTTAAGGCACCTTTCGCCCACGTCCCTTGCCCTTCGCGAGAGCTGCGACAACGCCTCGCAGGGTTCGCACCTCTTGTTCGGTCGCAGAGGTTCGCATGAATAACGTGCGGAGGTTGCGCACCATGGTTTGGCGCTTGTGAGGCGGATGGAAAAAACCTAGGAGATCCAGCTCTTCCTCGAGGTGCGCGAAGAATCCCAGCATCTCGTCTTTGGTCGCCGGCCGGCTATGACCGACGTTCAGGCCGGACTCGACGGGCGTCTCATAGTTTGTCACGCGGCCGAGGGTCGCAGCGCCGCTGGCGCGCATCCATTCGTAGCCGAGGATCAGTACGGACTGCGCCAGATTGAGCGAGGCGAATCGCGAGTTCACCGGAATCATCACGATCGTGTCGGCCATCGCTACCTCGTCGGTCTCGAGGCCGTTACGCTCGCGCCCGAACAGGATGCCGCAGCGTTCGCCGCGTTGCTGCCGGCTGCGAATCTCGGCCACGACCTCCAGCGGGGTCATGACGGGCTTGCGCAGGTCCCGCTGGCGGGCGGTGGTGGCACAGAGCCAGTTGAGATCGCCCATGGCTGCGTCGAGGGTCGGAAATGCCCTGGCTTCCTCGATGACATAGTTGGCACCGGAAGCGGCGATCCGCGCCTTCTCGTTCGGCCAGCCGTCGCGAGGATTGATCAGGCGCAACTCGTCGAGCCCGAAATTGGCGCAGGCCCGCGCGACCATGCCGATGTTGTCGGGCAGTTGCGGTTCCATCAGCAGGATGGCGGGAGTCTCACCGGCGGCCGCGAAGGCCTCGCCCTGGATGTGCGCTCGCCGGATGCCGTGCCGGAGCTTGCGCAGCACGCGGCGCGCCCAGAACCAGTAGTTTTCGCCGGACCAGGTCTTCTCCAGCGCTTCGAGCGCCGGAGTTTTGAGGATGTGCTCACCGTTGCCGGTCAGGCGAACGTGGCCGTCACCAACGATGATCTCCTTGTGCCCGCGGATAAAGTCCTCGAGCGTCTTGATCCCGGCGGCCTCCGTACGCCGCTTGCAGCCCGGGCACGTAGCATTGTCGGCTTCGCAACGCAGTTCCGCGCAGTAGGTGAGCACCGGCTCCAGCGTCTCGCGCGTGAGTTCTGGTCGCGCCAGCCCGGCAAGGCCGGCGTCGATCGTCCGGTCGTGGCAGGCGTGGACGATCGCGCCGATCGGCGGGCCGGAGGCGCCAAGGCGGGGCTGCCGCCCATCCGCCGTGTCAGCGATCACGATTGCAGGTGCTGTGCTCATTTGTGCCTGTTGGGCGCGCTCTCAGATCCGGGCGGCCAGCCATAGCACAGGCAAGCGCTAGGGCAAGGTCAGGCGCGGGCCTGGTCGAGCGGCCGAACGGTGGCAGTCGTAGCCAAAAATTGTTGACGAACCGGGGGCCACTTCGAGATTGGCCAAGTTAGACCGTTACCACCTCAGTTGCCTCGCGGTCGGGAATACAGCGGCCGATGGATAGGATAGCGGATGGTCCCGGTGTGCAGGCATTGCAACTCGAGCTACGTCTGGCGACATCGCAATCCGATCGCCATCATCTTCCGTGCTACAGCCAACCAAGACCGCGACATCTCGGAGACCTACATGCCCGTCCACGACCAGCGCATCGTTGCCTTCGGTCCACGCCAGAGCGATGCGGGAAGCCAGCACATCGTCTTCGTCGGGTCCCGGGCGATCGCGGCCAAAGGCGGCGGGATCTTCGGCGTCTTCAAACCGGTCATCGGCCTTTCGAGCAACCGGCTTGTCGTCATCACCGAATGGCCGGACGAGGTAATGGCCGCCGCCTGGGGGCATCTCGTACTCGACGGCGCCGCCGGCGCGCGCACCGAATCCCGCGAAACGTGGGAGCCGTCGCCACGGCCAGCGCCTGGTGAATGTCCAACGGAGACCGGCGGCATCTATTCGCATCGTGCCTTCGACATCCTGGAGGCGGACTGGCCACGGTTCCGGGAGCTGTCGGAGCAAGCATGGGGCAACTTCGAAGGCGCACATGCTACCCGCGTCGCCGGCTTCTGGAAGAGCCGGACCCCGCCGGCTTCGGGGCAACTCCGCATCCGCCTGATGGCCTGGTACAAGGACCTCGACGCCTGGGAGCGCTCACGCTGGTGGAATCCGGGCGCCCGCGAGGGTTCGGCCGAGGCGTTTGCGCGGTTCCGAGCGCGCGCGCAGATGCTGCAGGACACCAGCGTTTCCATGCTCGCGCGCGTGCCGCTGCCGGGTGAGATCGGCAATGGGGCTGCATCAGCGGGTGGCTGAGTTCGCCCGGTCCTGCCCGGCGATTGTAAACTGCCGGTTAAAGGGGCGTTCCAGCCCCTTCACATCGGCCCCGGACGGGTCTAAGACGCCCGTGTCGCGTGCGGTCCGGCAGCTGCCGACGTCCGCCAACGTCTTTGGAAGTGCAGCGAAGGGACTCCCATGCAGAAGATCAAGGTAGCCGGCACCGTCGTCGAGATGGACGGCGATGAGATGACACGCATCATCTGGCAGCTCATCAAGGACAAGCTGATCCACCCGTACCTGGACGTGAACCTCGAATACTACGATCTCTCGGTCGAGAGCCGCGACAAGACCAACGACCAGATCACCGTCGACAGCGCCAACGCCACGAAGAAGCACGGCGTCGCCGTCAAGTGCGCCACCATTACGCCGGACGAGGGCCGCGTGAAGGAGTTCGGCCTGAAGGAGATGTGGCGTTCGCCGAACGGCACTATCCGCAACATCCTCGGCGGCGTCATTTTCCGCGAGCCGATCATCTGCAAGAACGTGCCGCGCCTCGTCCCCGGCTGGACGCAGCCGATCATCATCGGCCGTCACGCCTACGGTGACCAGTACCGCGCCACCGATTTCGTCGTGCCGGAAGAGGGCTCGCTGGCGGTCGCCTGGGTGTCGAAGGACGGCAAGAAGAAGATCGAGCACAAGGTGTTCGATTTCCCGGGCGGCGGTGTCGCCATGGTCATGTACAACCTGGACGAGTCGATTCGCGACTTCGCGCGTGCCTCGTTCAACTACGGCTTGGCCCGCAACTATCCGGTCTATCTCTCGACCAAGAACACGATCCTGAAGAAGTACGACGGCCGCTTCATGATCCTGTTCCAGGAGATCTTCGACGCCGAGTTCAAGGACAAGTTCGCAGCCGCCAAGCTCACCTACGAGCACCGCCTGATCGACGACATGGTCGCGGCTTGCTTGAAGTGGAGCGGCGGCTACGTCTGGGCCTGCAAGAACTACGACGGCGACGTGCAGTCCGACACCGTGGCACAGGGCTTCGGCTCGCTGGCCCTCATGACCACGGTGCTCTCGACGCCGGACGGCAAGACGGTCGAAGCCGAGGCCGCCCACGGCACAGTCACGCGCCACTACCGCGAGCACCAGAAGGGCAAGGAGACCTCGACCAACTCGATGGCCTCGATCTTCGCCTGGACGCGTGGCCTCGCACACCGCGCCAAGCTCGACAACAACGAAGCCCTCGCCAAATTCTCAGGCACGCTCGAGAAGGTCTGCATCGACACGGTCGAGGCGGGCTTCATGACCAAGGATCTGGCGCAGCTCGTCGGCGAACACCAGAAGTGGCTCTCGACCACGGGCTTCCTCGACAAGATCGACGAGAACCTGAAGTCGGCGATGGCGTAACGGCGGCGATTGGAATTGAATTCGGAGGGGCCGGACGCGATTGTCCGGCCCAATTTTTTTTCGCGCGGTCGCGCATTTTTGATGACTTGTCATCAATAGTAGTGGCGCTATTATGCGCGCATGAGAACCACCGTGCGCCTCGATGACGATTTGGCCACGACCTTGAAGCAACTGGCTCACAAGGAGGATGTCTCCTTCGGCCGGATGCTGAATCGGATCCTGCGTGCCGGCCTCGCCGCGAGAAAGCCGGGGCAACGTGCCCGCAAGCGGTTCCGGCAGGAGACATTCGATATGGGCGTGCCGACGGTCAATGTCGACAAAGCTCTGGCACGCGCGGCCGCGATGGAGGACGACGTGACAGCGCGCAAACTCGTGCCGCGCAAGTGATCATCGTCGACCTGAACGTCCTGATCTACGCTGTCAACTCGGCCACTCCTCAGCACGCTGCAGTTGCCAAGTGGTGGAACAATGCGGCAAACGGTGACGATCCGATAGGGCTGCCTTGGATTGTCGTTGACGGCTTTCTTCGCTTGACGACTCGGACCGGCATTCTGCCAAAGCCATTGCCGATCGAAAGCGCCCTCTCCTTGATCGATGCCTGGTTCCAGCTTTTTGTCAGCCCGAGCGAAACGGACGATCACTGGACAATTATGCGGCGTTTGCTCAATGCGGCCGGCACAGGCGGTAATCTGGTGACGGACGCACATCTCGCCGCGCTCGCGATCGGACACGGCGCGACCCTCGCCACATGCGACAACGACTTCGCCAGATTTGACGGATTGAACCGGGTTTCGCCCACCGACGGCTGACGACGCACCTGAGCTCGATGGCGTCGGTTCGCAATCGGTCAGTTCCCATCCGCCGGCTTCGGATCGTAGTTGAGCACCGGCGCCAGCCACCGTTCGGCCTCGACGACGGTCCAGCCCTTACGCTTCGCGTAGTCCTCGACCTGATCGCGCTCGATCTTGCCGACGCCGAAGTAGTGGCTCTCCGGATTGCCGTAGTAGAAGCCCGATACGGCCGCACCCGGCCACATGGCGTAGCTCTCGGTCAGCTCGATGCCGGCCGCCTTCTCGACGTCCATCAACTTCCAGAGCGTCGCTTTTTCGGTGTGGTCGGGCTGCGCTGGATAGCCGGGCGCGGGGCGGATGCCGACGTACTTCTCCGCGATCAGGTCTTCGCTCGTCAGCCGCTCGCCCTTGACATACCCCCAGAACTCCTTGCGCACGCGCTCGTGCATGCGCTCGGCAAAGGCTTCTGCGAGACGGTCGCACAGCGCCTTCAGCATGATGCGGCCGTAGTCGTCGGTTTTCTGAATGTACTGCTCCAGCGCCTGCTCCTCGCCGATGCCGGTGGTGACCGCGAAGCCGCCGATGTAGTCGGCAACCTTGGTCTCCTTCGGCGCAATGAAGTCGGCGAGCGCGGTATGCGCGCGGTCGCGGGCATTCTCACGCGCCATCTGCTGGCGAAGTGTGTGCAGCATCGCGATCGGCTTCGCCCTGGCGTCGTCGGCATAAACTTCGATGTCGTCGCCGACGGCGTTCACCGGCCAGAAGCCGATCACCGCCTGCGCTTCGACCCAACGGCCCTCGACCATGCGCTTCAACATGGCCTGAGCATCGGCGAAGAGCTTCTTCGCTTCCGCGCCGACGACGTTGTCGTCGAGGATTTTCGGATAGCGTCCGTTCAGTTCCCAGGTCTGGAAGAAGGGCGTCCAATCGATGTACCGCGCCAGCTCAGCGAGATCGTAGGTCTTGAACGATTTCGTGCCGATGAAGCCCGGCTTCTTAATGCGCGCCTTCTTCCAGTCGATCTGGAACTTGTTGCCGCGCGCGGTTTCGAGGCTGATGCGTTTCTTGTTGGCTTCACCTTTCAAATGCGCTTCGCGCACTTTCACATACTCCGCGCGGATACCGTCGATGTACCGACCGCGATCGGTCTCCGACAACAGGTTCGACACGACGCCGACGGCGCGGCTTGCGTCCGTGACGTAGACCGTCTGCCCCTTCGCATAGTTAGGGGAAATCTTCACTGCCGTATGCACGCGGCTCGTCGTGGCGCCGCCGATCAGCAGCGGCAGGCTCATGCCCTCGCGCTCCATTTCGGCGGCGACGAAGCACATCTCGTCGAGCGACGGCGTAATGAGACCGGAGAGACCGATGATATCCGCCTTCTCGGCCTTCGCCCGCTCCAGGATCTTGGCGGAGGGCACCATGACGCCGAGGTCGATCACCTCGTAATTGTTGCACTGGAGCACGACGCCGACGATGTTCTTGCCGATGTCGTGCACGTCGCCTTTCACCGTCGCCATGATGATCTTGCCTTTCGGCGGCATCTCGGAAACGCCGGAGGCGCGCTTTTCGGCCTCGAGATAGGGCTGCAGATAGGCGACCGCCTGCTTCATGACGCGCGCGGATTTGACGACTTGCGGCAGGAACATCTTGCCGGCGCCAAACAGGTCGCCAACCACGTTCATGCCGGCCATCAGCGGGCCTTCGATGACGTGCAGCGGTTTCGCGACCTTGGTGCGCGCCTCCTCGGTATCCTTCTCGATGAACTCGGTGATGCCGTGCACCAGCGCGTGCTTCAGGCGCTCCTCGACCGGGCCTTCGCGCCAGACGAGATCGGCTTCTTTCTTCTTCGTGCCGTCGCCCTTGTAACGCGACGCCGCCTCCAGCAGCCGATCCGTACTGTCGGCGCGGCGATTGAGGATCACGTCCTCGCACAACTCGCGCAGTTCCGCCGGGATGTTGTCGTAAACGCTAAGCTGGCCGGCGTTGACGATCCCCATGTCCATGCCGGCTTTGATGGCGTGATACAGGAACACGGAGTGCATCGCCTCGCGCACCGGCTCGTTGCCGCGGAACGAGAACGACAGGTTCGAAACGCCGCCCGAGATATGGACGAGCGGATGGCGCCGCTTGATCTCCCGCGTCGCCTCGATGAAGTCGACGCCGTAGTTGTTATGTTCCTCGATACCGGTCGCGACCGCGAAGATGTTCGGATCGAAGATGATGTCTTCCGGCGCAAAGCCGATTTGCTCGGTCAACAACTTGTAGGCGCGCGTGCAGATCTCGACCTTGCGGTCCTTCGTGTCGGCTTGCCCCTTCTCGTCGAACGCCATGACGACGACGGCGGCGCCGTAGCGCTGCACCTTCTTGGCCTGCTCCAGGAACAGTGCTTCGCCCTCCTTCATGGAGATCGAGTTGACGATCGCTTTGCCCTGCACGCATTTGAGGCCGGCCTCGATCACGTTCCATTTGGAGCTGTCGATCATGAGCGGAACCCGGGAGATGTCGGGTTCGGACGCGATCATATTGAGAAATGTGCGCATCGCCTTCTCGGAATCGAGCAGGCCCTCGTCCATGTTGACGTCGATGATCTGCGCGCCACTCTCGACCTGTTGGCGCGCGACGGTGAGCGCTGCCTGATAGTCGTTGGCCTCGATGAGCTTGCGGAACTTGGCCGAGCCCGTGACGTTGGTGCGCTCACCGACGTTGATGAAATTGGCGCCGGAGGGGGCGGTGGAGGCGGTGGGGGAGGCGGTGGTGGTCATGGGCGGTTCGATGCTCACGGGGTGACGGGCGTTTTCAGTTTACTCTCGAGTGTCAGCACACTCTCGGTGTCATCCTCGGGCTCGCCCCGAGGACCCATTTCTCAGCGCGTTCGATGGTGGCGGTCGTGCAGGCGTTGCTGCGATCTCGTGCCCACGCCGAACGCTGGCCACCCGCGGCGCCATGGGTCCTCGGGACAAGCCCGAGGATGACACCTTTGCCGGTGACGTTGGTGCGCTCACCGACGTTGATGACATTGGCGCCGGAGGGGGCGGGGGAGGCGGTGGTGGTTGAGGAGGTCATGGCGCCTTTCTCTTCGCAGCCGCTGCGGGCTGTGCGGCCTTAACGTCGATGCGCTCGTGCTTCAATGGACGTACCGTCGCGATTAAATCGAAGTCGGCATCGTTGTGCAGCAGCATTCGTTCATGCTCGATCGCAATCTGGGCAATCACACAATCGATGCCGCTGCGAACCAGCCTCCCCTTTTTCTTGAGATCGAAATAAATACGCGCCGCATGCTCCCAGGTCGCGGTTCCAGCCTCGACGACATGTTGCGCAGCCAGATACCGTGCGAGCCGATCCCATTGGCGTTGGTCTCGACATCCGCGCATGATCTCGAATTGCGTCATGCGTGTGATCGCCAGCGTTTCGTCGTCAAGTCGCGCTTCCAACGCCCTTCGCGACGTACCGCTACGATCTCGCAGGATGTCGATCAGAACCGTGCTGTCGAGGATGATCACAACTTGCGATCCCAATCAGCCTTCGGATCAAAATCGTCGTCGAAGTCGTCGGCATCGAAGCCATCCG
>JANLQP010000328.1:0-32502 GCA_031367895.1 Hyphomicrobiales bacterium | reverse complement strand
CGCGATTGCCGCCATGGCCGAGTTGATCCGCGGCGCGCAGCGTCCGGTCATCGTCTGCGGTGACGACGTGGCGCGTGCCGGCGCGATTCCGGCGCTGGCGAAGCTCGCGGAAGCCATGGGCGCATCGGTCTGGTGCGAGGGCTTGCATATGCTCAACGCCTTCCCGACCGCACACCCGAGCGCGCGTTTGGGCTTAGCCCTCGACACGGGCCTTATTCGCAAAATGCTCGGCGACGCCGATCTCGTTCTCATGGCGGGCGGACCGTTCTTCGAGGATGTCTGGTTCGCGGCGGGAAGTCCGTTCCCGGCCGGCGCGAAGGTGGCGCAACTCGAGGAGAGTCCGGCGCGGCTCAGCTACAATCACCGGCTCGATCATGGCGCAGTCGGTGATCTGAAGGCAGCTTTCGAAGGCCTCGTCGGCGCGCTTGCCTCAGCACCGGCCGACTACAAGGCGGCGGCCGGCAAGCGCAACGCGGCGTTGGCTGCGCTGAAGGAGCGCGAGGTCGCCGGCCAGAAAGAGCGCACGCAGAAATCCTGGAACCGCGAACCGGCTTCGATGCCGCGCGCCATGGCCGAGATCCGCGACGCACTGCCAAGGGGCACAGTCGTTGTCGATGAGACCATCACCGCCAGCATCGATCTGGCGCGCACCTTCGACTTCAAGGGAGCCGGCGACTACTTCAGCGGTCGCGGTGGTGGTATCGGGCAAGGCCTCGCAGGCGCGCTCGGCGTGCAGGTGGCGATGCCGGACAAGCCCGTCGTGTGCATTTCCGGCGACGGCTCGGCGATGTATTCGATCCAGTCGCTGTGGACCGCCGCGCACCTCGATCTGCCGATCGTGTTCGTGATCCTGGTCAACCGCGAGTACCGCGTCCTCAAGCACAACATCGATGTTTACCGCATGCGGTTCGGCATCACCTCGCAGGAACCCTATGCGGAAATGGATCTGGGCAACCCGAACCTTGGTTTCGTCGAGATGGCGGCGGGCATGGGTGTTGCCGGAACGCGCGTGACGAAGCCGGACGGCATCAAGGCAGCGATCGAAGCGGCGTTCATGACCAAGCGGCCGCATCTGGTCGAAGTCGCGATCGAGGCGAAGCGGTAGCTCAGGGCAAACGCGGCGGTGGCGCCCGAAGGAGGAAACGGCATGCAGAAAAAAACACCGGCGACGAGCAAGACTGCCGGAAACGCGAGTGGCCCCGTCCAGCGTGCCCGCAACGTGCTCGAGGTCCTGGCCGCAGCCGGACCGCAGATCGAGGCGGAAAGACAGCTGACCGCCCAAGTCATGGCTGCCTTTCATCAGGAGCGGCTGTTTCGCGTGCTTTTGCCGAAATCACTCGGTGGCGATGCCGTCGACCTCGTGACGTTCGGCAAGGTGATCGAGACGATCGCCGCAGTCGACGCGAGCGCAGCCTGGTGCGTCAGCCAGGGCGGCGGCTGCGCCATGGGGGCTGCGTTCCTGAAACCGGACGCGCAGAAGCGGCTGTTTGGCGCACCCGACAGCGTGCTCGCCTGGGGCGCCGGCGTGCAGGGCAAGGCCACGGCTGTCGAGGGTGGTTATCGCGTCACCGGCACCTGGACCTTCGCCAGCGGTAGCCGGCACGCAACGATCCTCGGCGGCCATTCCTACATATTCGAGGGGGATGGCACGCCGCGTAAACGCCCGGACGGGCGCCAACTCGACCGTTCGCTCCTGTTCACGCGCGACAAGGCCAAGGTGCACGACATCTGGCACGTTGTCGGCCTCAAAGGCACGGGCAGCGACACGTTCGAGGTCAAAGATCTGTTTGTGCCGGAAGACGACACGATCGACCGAGAGAACCCGGCGGAGTTGCACGAGCCGGAGCCGATATTTCAGTTCCCGGCGACGCTCGCCTACGCGGTCGGGTTCTGTTCTCTGATGCTCGGCGTTGCGCGTGGCCAGCTCGATGCGCTGAACAAGCTCGCGCAGACGAAGACGCCGCGCGGTGCCAACTCGTCGCTCCTCGAAAGCCCGGTGTTCCAGACGAATTACGCGATCCTGGAGGCGCGGCAGCGTTCGGCGCGCGCCTATCTGCATCAGACCGCCGGCGAAATGTATCAATCGGTCGTCGACGGCAATACGCTGACGATGGAGCAAAAGCTGTCCCTGAAGCTTGCGACGACTTATGGCATCAACCAAGGCGTCGAGATCGCGACCGAGGCCTATCGCGCGGCGGGCCAGACGGCGATCTTCCCAACCAACCCGTTCGAGCGGCGCATGCGCGATGCACTCACCGCTTCCCAGCAGACGCAGGGCCGCATTACCAACTATCTGACGGTCGGCCGCGTACTGCTGGGCCTGCCCCCGGATTCGTTGATGTTTCTGTGACCTGGCAATGCAACGTGCCATCGCCGGCTTCCATCGGGACGACGAGGGCCATTGGGTGGCCGAGCTTGCCTGCGGCCACAACCAGCACGTTCGCCACAAGCCGCCCTTCATCGAGCGTCCCTGGGTGACGACCGAGGCAGGGCGAGCAGCGCACATCGGCACGCTGCTCGACTGCAAGCTCTGCGATGAGGTGGATAGCGCGAAACAGTCGTGACGTTTACCCCACCCGCTTCAGGAACGCGTCCATCAGCGCATTCGTCTCCGCCACGCGCTCCAACTGCGGGAAATGGCCGATGCCGGGGACAATCTCAATGCTGACATTCTTCACCTTGGCGCGCAGCATCTCGATGAAGGGCGTCGACTGGCCCTTCTCGAGCGACAACCTTTTGCCGTCCGGCATCGTCTGCGTCGTCTGGATGGCGAGCATCGGGACGCGCACGCTGGCGAGCAGCTTGTCCATGGTCTCCGCGTCGTAGCGGCCGATATCGACGAACAACGGCCCGGCAATGTCGGCCGGTCTATCCATTGCTCGCTTGATGATGACGTCGGCTTTTGCCTTGTCGTACTCCGGTCCGAACATCTGCCCGAACGCGGCCTTGGCGAACGCGGCGTAGCCCAACGCTTCCATCGTCTTTGCACGCGCCTCGTAAGCCTTCGAGCCTGCTTCCCCGAGCCGACTGCCATCGACCAGAATCAGCGCCTTGACACGCTCCGGCTTCAGCATCGCTGCCTGCATCACGACGCGGCACCCCATGCTGTGGCCGACGAGGACAGCGGGCGGCAGCTTCAAATCATCCAGCAGGGCCGCCAGATCATTGCCGTGCGTGTCGAGCCGGCGATGCTCCGGCCCTCCAGGCGAGAGCCCGTGCCCGCCGAGATCCACAGCAACCGTCTCGTGCCGTGACGACAGATGCGCGACCTGATGGTCCCAGTCGCTGCGTGCGCAACCGAACCCGTGCACGAAAACGACGGGCGGCGCGCCTTTACCTTTGCGGGTGTGCTGGATGAGTGTCATAGCCAATTCTCCACTGTTTCGATTGGGCTTGTCGGCATCAGCTCGTCACGCGGCAGCGACGCCAGCTTTCGGCCGGACTTTCCGATGTCACGCCCTTGGGCTTACGGAACAGATCGAGCAACTCCTCGCCACGCAACTGCATGACGATCTCGGTGCCGGCTTCCGGCTCGCGCGCGGGTACCGTGTAGCGGAACCCGTGACGATTATAGTCACCGGTCATCTGTGTCCCGCCGTAGGTCAGAATGTTCGGGCCTTCGATCTTGAAGTTGCGGCCCTCGCGGCACCACTCGCCATCGATCGCGTCGGCGCGCGCAGACGAGGCTGCACCCATGAATGCCGCAAACGCAATCGCGAGTGACGCGCCGAAACGACGGCCGAATGCGGGGACGCGCATCATTGGCTCCTTTTCGTGGCTGTGTTCCGCCAACAACAGCAAGCTAGAGCAATGCTGTTTCGCCGTCGATCCTTCTGGCCAAAGCAGATCGGGCGTGCCAATTTAGACCATCAGTCAACAACTGGAAGGAGGTGGTCCAATGTCGAGCAATTTGCGCGATACCCTGGTCAGCGCGAGGAATGCGTTGGGGTCACCGAAACGAATGGTGGTCTAGGGTCCATCGCAGAATTGCTGATGCGGTCCGGGTGGCTGTTGGCGACGGGCGGAATGTATTCCGCCTTGCTCGCTCGACACCACACGGGCCGCATTGTCATTTGTAGTGGAGCAGCATGTAGCCGGTGTCTTCAGCTCGCGGTCAGCCGTACCGCCGCCGCCGGATTCCTTCGATCACAATATGCGCCAGGATCGCGGCGAGCACGATCAGGCCGCCGATCAGCCCGAGCGTCGTTGGCCGCTCGCCGAGCACAAGCCACACCCACGCTGGCGACATCGGCAGATCCAGCGCCAACAAGAGCGCTGCGTGCGCCGCCGGCACATGCACGGTGCCGAGCGTCGTGAGGATGAGCCCCGCGCCTTGCTGCGTGAAACCGAACAGCGCGAAAAGCCCGAGTTCATAAGCGCTGATCGACCAATCACGCACGAACGGCGCCGCCCCGAGCGAGCCGAGCAACGCGCCCAGCACACCCGCCGGGATCATCGAACGGCCGCCCTGCCGGCGCACGATCACCGTCTTGATTGAAAACGTCAGCGTCATCAGCACGGCAAGCGCGTCGCCGATCACGCTTGCACGCGACACCGCAAATGAGCTGCCAACCACAAGGAGCGCGCCGAGCAAGGCGACGCCCGACAGCGTCAACGTCGCCGCCGACGGCCGTTCGCGGATCATCAGCCAGGCGAGGCCGGCCGTCATGAACGGCCCTGTCCCGAAGATGATCGAGTTGTTGGCGACCGACGTGTATTGCAGCGACGAAATAAACGAGGCCATCGAAGCCGCCTGGAAGACAGCGACCGCGAGACCCGGCCATCCCATGTCGCAGACATGGCGGACCGTGCCGCGGCGTTCGCGCCAGGCAATGAACAGTCCCACCGCGAGCACCGTGAAGATGCCGCGCCAGAACAGGATCGTCGGCGCGTCACGGCCGATCACGCGCACGAACAGGCCCGCGCTCGAAAACGCGACCGCGCCGAGCACCAGCAACAGGACGCCCGTGAAATAGCCACTGTGCGCGGAGCCCGCATCGGCCCGCGCTGCCTCGTTGACCATTACGCCCCCGTTCGGTGTCTGGCTTCAGCCTGACACCTCGATTAACTTTGTGACGCGCCGAATGCGCAGTGGGCATCCGAAGGCGCAAGGACGAGGTGTCAGGCCGAAGCCGGACATGCGCACGCGCTTTGCCTATTCCGCCGCCTCTTTGGCGACGGGCGGACGCCAGCGCAAGCGCGGCTCACGTGCGGCCTTGGTTTCGTCGAGGCGGCGGCGCGGGGCGAGGCGCGGCGCCTGCTTGAAGCGGCTCTTGTCGTTCGATTTCGACAGCGCATCCCTCGCCAGATCACGCAACGTTGCGATGAACTGATCGAGCGACTGCTTCGATTCCGATTCCGTCGGTTCGATCAACATGGCGCCGTGCACGACCAGCGGGAAATACATCGTCATCGGGTGATACCCCTCGTCGATCATCGCCTTGGCGAAATCCAGCGTGGTGACGCCGGTGTCCTTCAGCCACGTATCGTCGAACAGCACCTCGTGCATGCACGCCTGATCGCCGAAAGGCTGGCTCATCAGATCGCGCAGGCCCGCACGAATGTAATTCGCACTCAGCACCGCATCTTCCGAGGCCTGCCGCATGCCGTCCGAGCCGTGCGAAAGCATGTAGGTCAACGCGCGCACGAACATGCCCATCTGGCCGTGGAACGCGGTGAGCCGCCCGAACGGGCGCCGGTCTGCCGACGCATCCAGCGCGTGCTCGATCAGGCGGTAGCTGCCGTTCTCGCGGATCGCGTACGGCAACGGCGCATAAGGTGCGAGCGCATCGGACAGCACGACGGGACCCGAGCCTGGGCCGCCACCACCATGCGGCGTCGAGAACGTCTTGTGCAGGTTGATGTGCATGGCGTCGATGCCGAGATCGCCGGGGCGAACCTTGCCGACGATGGCGTTGAAGTTTGCGCCGTCGCAGTAGAAGTAGGCGCCGGCCTCGTGCACGGCGCGTGCGATCTCGACGACCTCGGGCTCGAACAGGCCGCACGTATTCGGGTTGGTGAGCATGATGGCTGCGACGTCTGGACCGAGTGCCGCCTTCACGGCCTCGGCTGAAACCGTGCCGTCGTCGCGCGCCGGAATCGGCCGCACCGTGTAGCCCATGAATGCCGCCGTCGCCGGATTGGTGCCATGTGCGCTTTCCGGCACCAGCACGACGTTGCGCTTGGAGCCTTTCGCTTCATGTGCGGCCTTGATGCAGAGCATGCCCGCGAGTTCGCCGTGTGCGCCAGCCTTCGGGCTGAGCGTCACGGCCGTCATGGCCGTCAGCTCCATCAGATAGCCGGCGAGCGCTTCCATCAACGCGATCGCACCTTGCACCGTCTGCTGCGGTTGCAGCGGGTGGATGTCACCGAAGCCCGGCAGCCGCGCCATCTTCTCATTGAGGCGCGGGTTATGTTTCATCGTGCACGAACCCAGCGGATAGAGGCCGCTGTCGATCGCGTAGTTCTTGCGCGACAGCCGCACGTAATGGCGCATCGTCTCGGGCTCGGTCAGGCCCGGCAACCCGATCGGCGCGGTGCGCTCGAGCCCGCCGAGGCGGGACGCCGCCGATATCGGCTCGGGCAGATCGACGCCGGTCGTGCCGGCGCGCCCAACCTCGAACAGCAGCGGCTCCTCGTGGTCGAGCCCGCGGTTGCCGGTGAAGGTCGCGGCCGTGGGCGTCAAAGGGGTCAGACCCATGGGTCTGCCCCCATCCGGGGCGGTCGGACGGCCTTGCGTGTTCATGGACATGGGATCAGCCTGATGTGTTTGGGATGTCACGAATAGGCACGCGAGATCTCGGCGTAGATGACCTCATGCTGCACCTCGTTCTCATAGTCGACGAGGATCGCTTCGATCTCGGCCAGCGCCCGGACGACGTCACTCACGCGCGCCGACGGCCACGAGCGGATCGAAGCGATGGACCGCGGCGCCAGCAACTTTGCCGCATCGGCCTTGAGCGGGCGCACGATCCGATCCTGCCAGATCACTTGGGCGGCGGCTGGCAGCTCGGTCGCAACCGTCTCAGCGAGGTGACGGGTCATCACGTCGGCGACCGCATCCGCGCCTTGCCCCAAGTCGCCGAGTTCCTTGCAGCACGCAGAGAAGCGCTGGCGCAGCGCGGTCGCCTTTGCCAACTCGTCGGGCAGGAATGCGGTGTCAAGCGACGGCATCGCGGCACCTCGCGTGAAGACAGCGAACACTATCGATTGTCATCCTCGGGCTTGTCGCGAGGACCGATATCTCCGCGAGTCCGGATGTCGCGGTGCGTTCACGAATGGCTCCATTCCTGCCGGACCTCGACGCGTGCACCTGTTGGCCGATGGATCCTCGGGACAAGCCCGAGGATGACACGGGGCGGGTTTGATACCGAGCCATCACAGCACCGCCTTCAGCGCGGCAGCGTACGCGGCTCGATCCTCGTCGGTGTTGGTTTCCGTCGATGCGACGACGATGAGATCGGCAACCTCCGCATTTCCCGGAATGAGCCGCGAAACGGGCACACCACCGAGCACGCCCTTCGCCGCAAGCTTATCGACGATGTCGGCCGCATCACCGCGCACGCGCAGCGTGAACTCGTTGAAGTAGGCGGGTGTCAGCACCTCGACGCCGTCGATCGCCGCGAGACGGTCGGCCAGATCGCACGCGTTGGCGTGATTAATCTGCGCCAGCGGCCGCAAACCCGCCTCGCCGAGCAGCGTCATGTGGATCGTGAACGCCAGCGCGCAGAGCCCCGAGTTGGTGCAGATATTGCTCGTCGCTTTCTCGCGCCGGATATGCTGCTCGCGCGTCGACAGCGTCAGCACGTAGCCGCGCCGTCCCTCGGCGTCCACGGTCTCGCCACACAACCGGCCCGGCATCTGCCGCACCAGCTTGTCGCGCGTCGCGAACAGGCCGACGTAGGGGCCGCCGAAGTTCAGGCCGTTGCCGATCGACTGGCCTTCCGCCGCAACGATATCGGCGCCCATCTCGCCCGGCGACTTGATGAGCCCCAACGCCACCATCTCGGTAACGACGACGATCAGCAGTGCGCCCTTGGCATGCGCGGCATCGGCGATGGGCTTCAAATCGCGGACGTGGCCGAAGAAGCTCGGATACTGCACGACGACGCAAGACGTCTCATTGTCGATACGCGCGGTGATGTCCTCGACGCCCGTGGGATCGGGTGCGAGTGACGCCGCCGTCGAGCCGCCGAAATGCGCCAGCGTGTTGATAACGTCGGCATACTGCGGATGCAGCCCACCCGACAGCACCGCCTTCTTCCGCCGCGTGACGCGATGCGCCATCAGCACGGCCTCGGCCGTGGATGTCGAACCGTCGTACATCGAGGCGTTCGCGACCTCCATGCCAGTGAGGCACGCCACCTGCGTCTGGAACTCGAACAGATATTGCAGGGTGCCTTGCGTGATCTCGGGTTGATAAGGCGTGTAACTGGTCAGGAACTCGGAACGCTGGATCAGGTGATCGACGGTCGCTGGCACATGATGGCGATAAGCACCGGCACCGACGAAGAACGGCACGGAGCCCGCTGGCACGTTGCGCGACGCCAAACGGCCCATTTCGCGCTCGACGTCGAGCTCGCCTTTGGCGCGCGGCAGGTTCGGCAACTCGCGCATGAGCTTGTCGCGCGGAACCGCTGCAAACAGATCGTCAATCGTGGAGACACCGATGGTCGCCAGCATCTCGTGGCGATCAGCGTCAGAGAGAGGGAGATAGCGCATCACGCGTTGTCCTTGACGAACGTGTCGTAGGCGGCGCGGTCCATTAGCCCGGCGAGTTCCGCCGTGTTGGCAAGCTTCAGCTTGAAGAACCAGCCCTTGCCCTCCGGGTCTTCGTTGACCGCAGCAGGCGTCGTCGCGATGTCGGCGTTGGCGGCGATCACCTCGCCCGTGACAGGCGCGAACACGTCGCTCGCAGCCTTCACGCTCTCGACGACGGCGCAGGCTTCGCCAGCGGTCACCTTGCGGCCAACCTCCGGCACCTCGACGAATACAACGTCACCCAGCTGCTCCGTCGCATGCTTGGTGATGCCGACAGTCGCGATGCCGCCGTCGACGCGGATCCACTCGTGGTCTCTGGTGAACTTGTCCATTGGTTGCCTCCCTCTCGATGTGCATTCTCGTAGGTTTGGTTAGCGCGGCCAGTGTGCCCTTGTTCGGGTCGTGCAATCGAACCGCGCGTAACCCAACATCGCCGGCTTGGCACTCGACGTGTTGGGTTACGCACGGATTTAGCGATGAGACCATCTGTTGCTCCGTGGCCGTGCTAACCCAACTTGCGGAAATACCGGTGTGGCGCAAACGGCATCGTCACGATCTCGGCCGGCAACGGCTTGCCGCGTACGACGAGTTGCACCTTGGTGCCGGGCTTGGCGTTGGCCGTCGTGACATAACCCATCGCGATCGGGCCGTTGACCGTCGGTCCGAAGCCGCCGGACGTGATCTTGCCGATCGGTGCGCCGGACGCCGATAGGATCTCAGTTCCCTCGCGTGCGGGTGCACGGCCGTCCGGCTTGATGCCGACGCGGCGGCGGGCGGGGCCGTCCTTCAGCTCACGCTGGATACGCGCCGCGCCTGGAAATCCACCGTCTTCGCGGCGGCGTTTCTGGATTGACCATGCGAGCCCGGCCTCGATCGGCGATGTCGTCGTGTCGATGTCGTGCCCGTACAGGCAGAGGCCGGCTTCGAGGCGGAGCGAATCACGCGCGCCGAGGCCGATCGGCTGCACCAGCGGGTCAGTGGCCAGTGCCTGCCAGAGCCGCAATACGTCGGCAGGGTTTGTCGAGATCTCGTAACCGTCCTCTCCCGTGTAGCCCGAGCGCGAGACGTGGCACTCGATGCCGTCGATCGACCCCGTGCGGCCCGTCATGAACGGCATGGCAGCCGCTTCAGGCATAAATCGCGCCAGCACGTCGACCGCCTTGGGTCCCTGCAGAGCCACGAGAGTCAAATCATGAAGCATTTGCAGGGCAACGCCCGTGGGCAGGCGCGAGCGGATGTGGGCATAGTCGGCGGCTTTGCAGGCCGCGTTGACCACCAGAATTAAACGGCCATCGACTTCAGTGCGCGTCGACCGCGTCACCATCAGGTCGTCGAGAATGCCACCGTCGTCGGCGAGTAGTTGCGAATAGCGCTGCTGGCCATGTTCCATGCTCAGAATATCGGCTGGCACCAGGGCCTCGAGAGCCTGTGCAACTGTCTCGTGCCGGCCGTCGCGGGCGATCAGCAGCGCCTGCCCCATATGGCTGACATCGAACAGTCCCGCCTTCTCCCGCGTCCACAGGTGCTCCTTGAGTACGCCCAACGGATACTGCACGGGCATCTCGTAGCCCGCGAACGGCACCATCTTGGCGCCGAGCGCGACGTGGGCGTCGTAGAGCGGGGTACGCTTCAGAGGCGCGTCGGGGGTAGGCAAGCCGGTGACAGTGGCCATCAGGGGCTCCAAGGGTTGCTTCGCTGCCGCACGCCAAATGCGCACGGTTGAAGCCCCTCTGTCACGGAACCTGAGAGATTTGAATGCTCTGTTCGGCGCTTCGGATGCACACTTCGCCTCCGCGCGGCAGTTTGGGCCTTCGATTGCCCACTTCGCAACCGGCCCGTTGCCACAGCAGCACTTGTGTACGCTGCGCCACACTTAGAGCACTTTACCCCTTCGGTGGGCTGCGCCTTACGACGCCGCCGCTTTCCAGAGTGCCATCAGTCAGCGGTCCTTTTGCCTGAGAGGTTCCGGGGCGGTTGCTCCTTCGGCGCCTTCCCTGTGCGAACGATTGCTCGCGAGCACAGGGCCGATCTCTTCCGCTGACGTCAAATGGCATGTCGGAAAATGATAGGGTGATCCCGGGCGAAGTCAACCGCAGTTGCCACGTTCCTGCACGTACTCCCACGTGTTCCTGGCTGAAGATCTGTGTGACCTTGGTCACGGCAAGATCGTCGTTCGTCCGCTCGCACCGCATAAGTCCACCTTAAGACCTGTCGGCTATCTTGTTGGCGGAGCATGCATTTTGGAAAGTCGCGGCCATGCAACGCCTGCAATCATTCCCGTTGAACGAGCCCACGAAGGTCAAGAAGCTGCGCCGGGCGGCTGCAGCGGTGCCGCACGATCACGACACGACGATGACATTCGGGCTCGCATTGTGCGAAGCCGGCTGTAGCTACGAGGCGGCATCGTTCCTGCGACCGCTGCGATCACACTGGAAAGCGTCTGAACAGGCGACCGCCGCACAGGCCGCCCTCGACGCGCAAGCGTGGTGGAACAAGCACTGGAAGAATTTCGTTCAACTCTGCAACTCAGGAAAACCGGACGCGGCATTGGCGTTGCTCGGAGCTCGCGCCGTTCACTTTTGGGATTTTCCACCGTTGCTCATGCATCTTGGTGAGATCGCAGCCAAGCGGGGTCATCTTGATCTGGCTAACCACATCTTTACGCGTGTCGCCAATCTGGCCGAACGCGGCTTGCCCAAGATGAACATGGCAGCGTTTACCTACGTTGCGCAGTCAGCAATCATCGACGTGTTGTGCAAACAGGGGCACGCAGCCGCCGCACTCGACCGTCACCGTGCGATCGAACCCAATCCCGGCAATGCAATGGCGCACGAAATCCAGCATACGCAATTACTGGTTGCGTCCGGGCATCTGGAGGAGGCGATGCGCCAGGTCGCGAGAAGTCTCGTGACGGCACGGAAACATCGCACGGGCTACAGCCGAATGTTGCGCGTCGACTTCATCGACCACGCCCCCGAACTTGCTCCACTGCGTTGCCACTCAGGTTGGAAACAGCTGCTGCAAGACCCGGAAACCTACCTGCGTGCTGCGCAGGCCACCTGATTGTTTCACGGTCCAGTCCTGCGGGATCAACCGGCGCCTGGAGCTTTCTGGTCGAAGCCGACGAACACTTCGAACTCGCCGGGGCGCGTGCCTTCGGGGATCGAGAAGCTAATCGTCTTCACCGCCGAGAAGTATCCGATCGGCTTTTCGAGCGAGACGGCGACGTCGATCTGGCCTTTGTCGGCCTGGATGCGTTCGCGCTTGGCGTCAGTTACAAAGATGTTGACCGGCAGATTGACACTTCCGGCCTTGCCACGGGGCCCCAGCAGAACTCGGCCCGAGAAACCGTATTTCACGGTAACCTTGTTGCCTTCGATGCTGCACTCGCGCGCGGTTTGCGTGATCTCGCCGCGATGCATGACGGCGAGCCCGTCGCCAGCTCGGCCGGGCTCATAGATCGTCAAATGGTGGTCGCGCGGCCAGACCTGGAACCGTGGGCAACCGCCGGCCAAATCACCGCCCACGCCCATCTGGCTGTCGGCCTTGGCCGCGGTCAGCATTTTTTCCTGAGAGAGAGGTTCGCTGGAGGACTTGGACGCGTTGCCGCCCCCGAAAAGGCCGCCGCCGATGCCGGATGTCAGCGAAGACATTCCACAGCCGCCAAGCAACACCGCAAAGGATGCGGACATTGCGTAAGCCCCGAACACGCAAGCACTGCGCGTTGGGCGATGTTGTTCTGGTGTTCCCACCAAACCCCCGTCCGTACTGAGCGTACTTAGCCGCAGCATCTGGCGTGCTACTGGCCACCCGACCCCGATCCCATCTTGCGCAGCATGGCGCTTGTCGGCTTGCAGAGTCAAGTGTAGCACCTCGCCTCAGGGCCGCTGAAATGCAGCCGCTTGCTCAACTCACGTATCGGAATGTTGCCCGCCAACCCGGATCAACCGAATGACCGCAGTAGCCACCCGCCCAGCGCTGACTGTCCTTCTCGCTGCTCCCCGCGGCTTTTGCGCCGGGGTGGATCGTGCGATTCAGATCGTCGAGCTTGCTTTGCGAAAATTCGGGCCACCCGTCTACGTCCGTCACGAGATCGTTCACAACAGATTCGTAGTGGAAAAATTGAGGCGGCAAGGAGCAATATTCGTCGAAGAGCTGAACGAAATTCCCGATACCACGGCACCTGTGATATTTTCGGCACATGGCGTGCCGAAGTCGGTGCCCGCTGCCGCCAAATCCAGACAAATGTTTTTCCTGGATGCGACGTGTCCGCTCGTCTCCAAGGTACACGTGGAGGCGGAGCGCCATCATGCGCAAGGCCTCGACATCGTGCTGATCGGCCACGCCGGCCATCCCGAGGTGATCGGCACCATGGGGCAGCTGCCGGAGGGTGCCGTTTCGCTGATTGAGACCGCCGAGGACGCCGCCCGTTTCACCCCGCACGACCCGAAGCGGCTCGCATACATCACGCAGACGACGCTGTCGGTCGACGACACCGCCGAGATCGTGCGC
This sequence comes from Hyphomicrobiales bacterium, assembly GCA_031367895.1. Classification (GTDB taxonomy): domain Bacteria; phylum Pseudomonadota; class Alphaproteobacteria; order Rhizobiales; family Hyphomicrobiaceae. Next base: position 19,230 of record JANLQP010000328.1, on the reverse strand, counting down.
GTGCTGAACCAGCGATTCCCCGAGATCGTCGGCCCGCACAAGGAAGACATCTGTTACGCCACGACCAACCGGCAAGCGGCCGTGAAGGCGATCGCGCCGCGGTCGGATTGCGTACTCGTGGTCGGAGCGCCGAACAGCTCGAACTCGCTCCGCCTGGTCGAGGTGGCACAGCGTGCCGGCTGCCCGATGGCGTTGCTGGTGCAACGGGCGAGCGAAATGCCGTGGGACGCCATCGGCCAGCCGAAAACCATCGGCATATCGGCGGGCGCCTCGGCTCCCGAAGTGCTGGTCGACGAGATGATCGCGGCACTGCGGACGCGCTTCGAGGTGACGGTCGAGACTGTGAAAACGGCGGAAGAACGTATTGCCTTCAACGTACCGCGCGAGCTGCGCGATGCGGCAGGGCCGGCAGGCGAGTAACGGACGCCGACGGTCCGACGATCGGGAACGAGTTGCAGGGAGCTTCGCCGTCATGGCGGTCTACACGGAAGTCGCGGACGACGCGCTGGCGGGCTTCATGCAGAGCTACGGGCTCGGTCGTGTGCTGTCGTGCAAGGGGATCGCCGAGGGCGTCGAGAACACGAACTATCTCGTCACCACGGACCAGGGTCGTTTCATACTCACGCTCTATGAAAAGCGTGTAAATCCGGCGGAATTGCCATTTTTTCTGGGGCTCATGGAGCATCTGGCTGCGGCGGGATTGAACTGCCCGACGCCGGTTCGCGACAAAAAGGGCTGCAATCTGCGCGAGCTGGCCGGGCGGCCGGCCGCACTCGTCTCCTTCTTGGACGGCGTGTGGATACGCAAACCGGCTGCCGAGCACTGCGCGGCTGTCGGCGCGGCGTTGGCGCGGCTGCATCTGGCAGGCCAGGGCTTCGCCATGCGCCGTGAGAATGGCCTCGGGCTGAAAAGTTGGCGGCCGCTGTTCGATCGCTTCGCTGACCGCGCCGACGAGATCGCACCTGAGCTTGGCGCCACCATCGCCAACGAACTCTCGCATCTCGAACAGCATTGGCCGGCAGGCCTTGGACGAGGCATCATCCACGCCGATCTTTTTCCCGACAATGTGTTCTTTCTGGATGGTCGACTGTCGGGGCTGATCGATTTCTATTTCGCCTGCACCGACGCGCTGGCGTACGATGTCGCCGTTTCCCTCAATGCATGGTGCTTCGAGCCGGACCATGCCTTCAACGTCACCAAAGGCCGGGCATTGCTCAAAGGCTACGAAAGCGTGCGACCGTTGGGGGCCGGCGACCGCGCGGCGCTGCCGATCCTCGCCCGCGGCGCAGCGTTGCGGTTCCTGCTGACGCGCGCCTACGACTGGATCAACACGCCGCCCGGCGCGCTCGTGCAGCGCAAGGACCCGACCGAGTACATCCGCCGCCTGCGCTTCCATCAGGCTGTGAAGGGCCCGAGCGAATACGGCCTCGAGGCAACAACATGAGCGACGAACCCGTAACCGTGACGCGCCCTGAAATCGTCGTCTTTACGGACGGCGCGTGCTCCGGAAATCCCGGCCCCGGCGGCTGGGGCGCGATCCTGATGTCGGGAACGCATCGCAAGGAGATCTGCGGCGGCGAACCCGACACGACCAACAACCGCATGGAGCTGCTGGCTGCCATCTCGGCGCTCGAAGCCTTGAAGAAGCCATCGAAGGTGGAACTGCACACGGACTCCCAGTACATGCGCGATGGCATCACAAAATGGATTTTCGGCTGGAAGCGAAACGGTTGGAAGACCGCCGACAAGAAACCGGTGAAGAACGTCGAACTCTGGCAGCGGCTCGATGAAGCGCAGCGCCGCCACACGATCGACTGGCGCTGGGTCAAGGGCCACGCCGGCCACCCGGAGAACGAGCGCGCCGACGAGCTCGCCCGCGAAGGCTTGAAGACTGCAAAGCGCGGGAAGTGAGCGCCGGGACAACGCCGCCACGACCGCGCGCGCAATGGTTATCTACAGTTTTCGGCAGCTTCTCAGCATTCCGTTGCCGAAAGATTGCGCGTTCGTAGCTAGGTTGCGGTCAGGATTCGCAATCGAGCTCTTCCATGTCCCGCATCCTGACTGGTCTGCTCTTCTTTCTGCTGAGCTTCCTGGCCTGGATCCACGCGATCTCCGGGCGCGCCGACGTCATGCGCGACGCCGATTTGCTGGCCCGTGAGCAAAACTACGAAGGCGCCATCGCCCATCTCGACGATGCGATACGGCGTGATGGGCGCGTGCCCGAAATCCGGCGGCTGCGCGCCTTCGCCTATTCGCACCTGCGCCGCCACCAGGAGGCCGTCACCGACTTGACGATCGCAGTCGCGCTCGATCCGAAGGACGCATGGTCCTATTGGGCGCGCGGCGAAAACTACGAGCACCTCGGTCGCAACGATCTGGCGCTATCCGACTATGCCAAGGCCGCGTTGCTGCAGGCGGACGACATCCACGCTCTGGCGGGCCTCCGTCGCATTCTGGCGCCAACGCACGAGGCCGATCCCGGTCTTACCGAACTCGACGCCCTGATGGCGGAGGCTGGCATGGCTTTGACGGCAAGCGCCCCGAACGCGCTGCATCTGCGCGTCATGGCCTGGGTGCAGAACGTCAACGGCGACTATGCGGATGCCGAGCATCGCGCACGCGCCGCCCTGGCGTTGGAACGGGAGGCGCATCTGGCGCAGCGCGAGCTCGGCATCGCGCTACTCGAGCTTGGCCGACCAACCGAGGCATTGCCCCACTTCGAGACGGCAGCGCGGTTGCGGCCCGATGATCAGGTGACGACGCACGCACTGAAAGAGGCGTTGGAAAGCCGAACAGCGCAGTCGCCTGCCCCCCCGGCGGTATCGGACATCGTTGCATCGGGTGGACTCGCGCCGCCGCTCTGATATTGCGGATATCGCGTCCGGCCGGTTTGGCTGCAACGCCAAGACGGATCGTGTGCCCGCGGGTTCACAAGCGGCGAAAACCACTGTAGCTCTGATCGCCACGATTCTCGCTTCCCACGCGCTGGTCGAACCCGTCTTCGTTACCTTGGGGACGGCGCTTTCCACATGCCGATGCCGATCCAACCCCGCGAGGCCCCATGAAGACCAAAGCTGCCGTCGCCTTCGAGAAGGCGAAGCCGTTGCAGATCGTCGAGGTTGATCTCGCCGGGCCGCAAGCCGGCGAGGTGCTGGTCGAGATCAAGGCGACGGGCCTCTGCCACACCGACGACTTCACGATCTCGGGTGCCGACCCGGAAGGCCTGTTCCCGGCCATCATGGGCCACGAGGGCGCCGGCATCGTCGTTGACGTCGGACCGGGCGTCACGAGCGTCAAGAAAGGCGACCACGTCATTCCGCTCTACACACCGGAGTGCCGGACGTGCCCGTCATGTCTGTCGCGCAAGACGAATCTGTGCACCTCGATCCGCGCGACGCAGGGGCAAGGCGTGATGCCGGACGGCACCTCGCGCTTCTCACTCGATGGCAAGAAGATCCACCACTACATGGGCTGCTCGACATTTTCGAACTTCACGGTGCTGCCCGAGATCGCCGTCGCAAAAATCCGCGAGGACGCACCGTTCGAGGCTGTCTGCTACATCGGTTGTGGTGTCACCACCGGCATCGGCGCGGTCATCAACACGGCGAAGGCCGGCCCCGGCTGTACGGGCATCGTGTTCGGCCTTGGCGGCATCGGCCTCAACGTGATTCAGGGCCTGCGCCTCGTCGGCGCCGACATGATCATCGGCGTTGATGTGAACCCCGGCAAAAAGGCCTGGGGCGAGAAGTTCGGCATGACGCATTTCGTCAATCCGAAGGAGGTTGGCTCCGATCTCGTCGCGCATCTCGTCAACATGACGAAACGCGGCGCCGACCAGATCGGCGGCGCCGATTACACCTTCGACTGCACAGGCAACGTCGAGGTGATGCGAACGGCGCTGGAGGCCAGCCATCGCGGCTGGGGCGAGGCGATCATCATCGGCGTCGCCGGTGCCGGCCAGGAGATCAAGACGCGGCCGTTCCAACTGGTCACCGGGCGTACCTGGAAGGGTACCGCGTTCGGTGGCGCACGCGGTCGCTCCGACGTGCCGAAAATCGTCGACTGGTACATGGACAAGAAAATCAGCATCGACCCGATGATCACGCACAAGCTGGCGCTGGCGGACATAAACAAGGGTTTCGACCTGATGCACGCGGGCGAGAGCATCCGCAGCGTCGTCATATATTGACGGAGCGGTTGGCCATGTCGCGGTTCGCGCGCCCCGGCCAAGCCGTCAGGTCACCCCGGGAACGGCTTTGCCGTCATCGCCAGGTACTGCATCGCCGACGCGACGCCGCCCAGATTGTGCGGAACCCGCGCAATGCCAAGCCCCATCTCGACCCCTGCCAAGGTGCCAAGGATCGTCAGATCGTTGGTGTCGCCAAGATGGCCGATGCGGAACACCTTGCCGGCGACCTTCGCAAGGCCAGTGCCGAGCGACAGATCGAAATGGTCGAGGATCACCTTGCGCAGATTGTCCGCGTTATGGCCCTCCGGCATCATCACGGCCGTCAGCACCGGCGAGTAGTATTTCGCATCGCGGCAGAGATTTTCGAGGCCCCACGCGGCAACGGCACGGCGCGTCGCCTCGGCGTGCCGCTGGTGGCGGGCGAAGACGTTCTCCAGCCCCTCCTCGTGCAGCATATCGATCGCGGTCGCGAGCGCGTAGAGCATGTTGGTCGCCGGCGTGTAGGGGAAATAGCCGGTCTTGTTGGAGGCGATCATCTCGTCCCAGGCCCAGAAACTCTTCGGCAGCTTCGAGGTTTTGTTCGCCGCGAGCGCCTTGTCGGACACCGCGTTGAACGAGAGGCCGGGGGGGAGCATCAGGCCCTTCTGCGAGCCGCCGACCGTGACGTCGACGCCCCAATCGTCATGCCGATAGTCGACCGAGCCGATCGAGGAGATCGTGTCGACCATCAACAGCGCCGGATGCTTTGCTGCATCAATGGCGCGGCGCACCTCGTCGATGTGCGAGGTGGCACCGGTCGAGGTCTCGTTATGGACCACGCAGACGGCCTTGATCGTATGCCCGGTGTCCGCCTTTAGCCGCGCCTCGATCGCGTTGGCGTCGGCGCCTGACCGCCAATCGGAGCCGATGAACTCGGGCTTCAGGCCGAGCTTGGTTGCGAGGTTCTTCCACAGCGTCGCGAATTGGCCGGTCTCGTACATCAGGATCGTATCGCCGGCCGAGAGCGTGTTGACGAGCGCCGCTTCCCACGCGCCCGTGCCGGAGGCCGGATAAATGACCACGTGCCCCTTGGTGTTGAAGATCGTCTTGATACCGTTCAGCACCTTGAAGCCGAGCTTCTGGAACTCCGGCCCGCGGTGGTCGAGCACCGGCATGTCCATGGCGCGCAGGATCCGATCCGGCACCGGCGAGGGACCGGGGATCTGCAGGAAGTGGCGGCCGGCGCGGCGCGGCTCGTTGGACATTGTTCGTTCTCCTGAGGTTCAGGCTTGCGACTTTGTAGACCGTTGTGCCAGTCGATAGGTGCCGCCTTGATCCCCCGTCAAGGAAAACCGCTCCCAGCTCCGCGCAAAGGCAACTCATGAACGCCCACGTCCCGCCGAACCACGCCCTCGCCGACCGCCTTGCCAGGGAAATCCAGGGCGATGTGCTGTTCGACCGTGCGAGCCGTGGCCGTTACTCGACCGATGCGTCGATCTACCAGATCGAGCCGGTCGGCGTGGTCGTGCCGAAGACCGAGGCGGACGTAGCAATTGCGGCTGAGATGGCGCGCGAGGCCGGCGTTTCTCTGCTGCCGCGCGGTGGCGGCACATCACAGTCCGGGCAGACAGTCGGCCGCTCGCTGGTGATCGACTATACCAAGCACCTCAACCAGATCGTCGAGGTCGACAAGGCGGCTGGCACCTGCATCGTCGAGCCGGGAATCGTGCTCGACGAGCTTAATCGCCAGATCAAGGACACGGGCCTCTGGTTCCCGGTGGATGTCTCGACGTCGAGCCGGGCGACCATCGGCGGGATGACGGGCAACAATTCCTGCGGCACGCGCTCGATCCGCTACGGCATCATGCGCGACAACGTCATCTCGATCGACGCGCTGCTGGCGGACGGCAGCAATGCGCACTTCGGGGAGATCGCAGGCGAGGCCACGACGGCATTTGCCCGGCAGTTGACCGCACTCGGTGTCCGCGAAGCTGCGCACATCAAAACCGCATTCCCCGAGGTATCGCGGCGCGTCGGCGGCTACCTCATCGATGCGCTCGTCCCACCGGAACCGGGCAGCAACACGCGCCTCAATCTCGCGACGCTACTGTGCGGCTCGGAAGGCACGCTGGCGCTGTCGCAGCGGATCAAGTTGAAGCTGTCCCGCCAGCCTAGAACCAAGGCGCTCGGCATCTGCCATTTTGCGACCTTCCGCCGTGCGATGGAGGCGGCGCAGCATATCGTCAAGCTCGGTCCGGTTGCGGTGGAGGTGGTGGATGCGACGCTGATCGGCCTCGCCCGCGACATCGCCATGTTCCGCCCGGTGATGGAAAGGTACGTGCGCGGCAAGCCGGAAGCGCTGCTGCTCGTGGAGTTCGCGGAGGACGATCAAGCGGAAAATTTGGCGCGCGTCGATCGCCTCGCCGAATTGCTGGGCGATCTCGGCTCGCCGAATGCGGTGGTGAAGGTTGCGGACGCGGCCGGGCAGAAGGCCGTATGGGAAGTGCGCGCCGCCGGCCTCAACATCATGATGAGCATGAAATCGGAGGGCAAGCCCGTCTCCTTCATCGAGGATTGTGCGGTGCCGCTGGAGCATCTGGCCGACTACACGGAGCGCCTGACCGCTGTGTTCGAGAAGCACGGCACCAAGGGCACCTGGTACGCGCATGCGTCGGTCGGCTGCCTGCACGTGCGCCCGGTGCTGAACCTGAAGCTCGAGAAGGATGCCGCCACCATGCGCGCGATCGCGGAGGAAGCGTTCGCGATGGTCAAGGCCTACAAGGGCTCGCATTCCGGCGAGCACGGCGACGGCCTCGTGCGCTCCGAGTTCCACGAGCTCATGTATGGCCGCAAAACCGTGTCGCTGTTCGAGGAGGTGAAGGACCGCTTCGATCCAAAGGGCGTGATGAATCCGGGCAAGATCGTGCGTGCGTCGCGCATGAACGACCGCGAGCTCTTCCGCTACAAGGCGGACTACACGGCTGCCGACATCAAGACCGCACTCGACTGGTCGGCCTATCCGGGCGCCGGCAAGGGATTCCAGGGCGCCGTCGAGATGTGCAACAACAACGGCGAATGCCGCAAGCTGCAGGCAGGCGTGATGTGCCCGAGCTATCGCGCCACGCTCGACGAGCGCGATGTGACGCGCGGACGCGCCAACACGTTGCGCCTCGCGATTTCCGGGCAGCTCGATATATCTGGGCTTGACGCGCTCGCGGGCGAGGAGGTGCAGGAGGCACTGAAGCTCTGCGTCTCGTGCAAAGCCTGCCGCCGCGAGTGCCCGACCGGCGTCGACATGGCGCGCATGAAGATCGAGGCGCTGGCCGCGCGCAACCGCATGCACGGCCTACCGTTCGGCGACAAATTGATCGCTTATCTGCCGCGCTACGTTGGGATCGCATCCAAGTTGGCGCCGCTGCTGAATATGCGGAACTGGGTGCCGGGGCTTGCACAGTTGACGGAAGGCATCACTGGCATCTCGTCCAACCGGCGCCTGCCGAAGTGGGGCAACCAACCGTTTCGTATGGACAGCGCGCAAGGGCCGACGGACGGCCGCGAGGTTGTGCTGTTCGCCGACACATTCAACACCAATTTCGAGCCGGGCAATCTGCACGACGGCGTCGAGGTGCTGACAGGGCTCGGCTATCGCGTGACGTTGCTGGCGCTCAGTAAAACCGGAGAGCGGCCCGTGTGCTGCGGGCGCACGTTCCTGGCGGCCGGTCTCGTCGACGAAGCCAAGACCGAAGCGCGGCGCATGCTGGACGCCGTAAAGCCGCATCTGGCGCGTGGTGTCGCGATCGTCGGACTCGAGCCGTCCTGCCTACTGACGACGCGCGACGAATTTCTGGCGATGGGCTTTGGCGCGGAGGCCGAGCAACTGTCGGCAAACGCGTTACTGTTTGAAGAATTCATCGCGCGCGAGATGGATGCCGGTCGCATCAAGGGGCCGATCGCCAGGAGTGCGGAGAAGGTGCTGCTGCACGGCCATTGCCATCAGAAATCATTCGGCGCCATGGGCGCTGTCGCGAAGACGCTGTCGCTGGTCGAGGGTTTGCAAGTCGAAACCGTGGAAACCAGCTGCTGCGGCATGGCCGGCGCTTTCGGCTACGGCGTCGACACCTACGACACGTCGATCAAAATGGGCGAGTTGAACCTGCTGCCGGCGGTGCGAAATGCAGATGAGGAAACGCTCATCGCCGCCGACGGCTTCTCCTGCCGCCACCAGATCGCGGACGGCACGGACCGCAAGGCGCAGCACGTCGCGGGGATTCTGGCGCGTGCGATGCGGGGGACGTTGTAAATTCATGCGTTGCGCGCATACCCCACCACCGCCGCCACAGCCCGCTGCCATTGCGCGTAGCGTGCCTCGCGACGGTCCGTATCCATCGCCGGCGTGAAGCGTCGATCCAGCCGCCAATGCTTGCCGAAACCTTCCCTGTCCGGCCAGACTCCCGCCGTGTGCCCGGCAAGCCAGGCGGCGCCGAGTGCTGTGGTTTCGAGCACCGTCGGCCGATCTACGGGCGCGCCGAGCATGTCGGCGAGGAACTGCATCGTCCAGTCGCTCGCGACCATGCCGCCGTCGACGCGCAGAACCGTGTTGCCTGAGCCTTGCCAGTCCCTGCGCATGGCTTCCAAGAGATCGCGCGTCTGATAGCAAACCGCCTCCAATGCGGCGCGCGAAAGCTCGGCTGGTCCGGTTGCGCGGGTCAGGCCGAACAGCGCGCCGCGTGCCTCTGCATTCCAGTAGGGTGCGCCGAGCCCGACGAACGCCGGGACCAGCAGGACGTCCTGGTTCGGATCGGCAGCAGCTGCCAAGGCTCCAGTCTCGGCCGCCGACTTGATGACATGCAGCCCATCGCGCAACCATTGCACCGCTGCGCCCGCAATGAAGATCGAGCCTTCGAGCGCGTAGGTGCGTTTTCCCCCGAGTTGGTAGGCGATGGTCGTCAGCAGACGATTGCCTGATGCAACCGGCGTCGCACCCGTATTGAGCAGCGCGAAGCACCCCGTGCCGTAGGTCGATTTCATCATGCCGGGCTCGAAGCACGCTTGCCCGATGGTTGCCGCCTGCTGATCGCCGGCGACGCCGCGGATCGCAATGGCGCGGCCAAAAAGTGCCGAGTCGGTCGTGCCGAAGTCGCCGCCGGAATCCTTCACCTCCGGCAGGATCGAGCGCGGCACCCGCAACAGCCGCAACAAGTCGTCATCCCATTGCCCATTGTGGATGTCGAATAGCAGCGTGCGCGACGCGTTGGTGGCGTCGGTTGCGTGGACGCGCCCCCCCGTCAGTCGCCAGAGGAGGAACGTGTCGATCGTACCGGCAGCCAGATGCCCGGCGTCGGCGAGCGCCCGCGCGCCGACGACGTTGTCGAGCAGCCACGCGAGCTTGGTGCCGGAGAAATACGGGTCGAGCAGCAGACCGGTCTTGGCCGTGACGGACGGCTCGACGCCATCAGCTTTCAGCCGAGCGCACGAGTCCGCCGTCCGCCGATCCTGCCAGACGATGGCACGGTGCAGCGGTTTGCCTGTCCGCCTGTCCCAGATGAGGCACGTCTCGCGCTGGTTGGTGAGGCCGATCGCGGCGATATCCCCGGCGCCAAGGCCTGCCTTGGCAATCGCCTCCCGCGCAGTCGCAAGTGTGGTCGTCCAAATGTCCTCGGGCTCGTGCTCGACCTGCCCCGAGGCCGGGTAGTGCTGCTGGAACTCCCGCTGGCCGAGCCCGCGCATCGCAAACGCCGCGTCGAACACCAGCGCCCGGCTCGATGTCGTGCCCTGGTCGATGGCGAGTATGTGGCTCATGGGCGGCCTTTCGGAGCGTCTACGCGGCATGCCGATGGTATCTTGCGCGGGCCAGCACACAACTGTTCCGATCGGCAGCAGGTGTATTTCAGCCGCAGATACGCGACCGATTGACATTGTCGATTTACACCGGCGTCAGCGCTTCGTAAGCTTCACGACGGGTTTTGTTTATCTGAACAAGAAGGCGGCTCAACCGCCCGCGAAACGTTCAAAAGAGAGGAAATCCATGAACACTGTGACACTGCGGTCCGCCGCAGCCCTTATTGCTGCATCGCTTGTGCTGGCTGCCGGCGCGGCCTCGGCACAAGAACAGAAAAAAGTCCGCTGGAACATGCCGAGCGCCTATCCAGGCAGCTTGACGCTGATCGGCGAGGCGGGTATCCGCTTCACGAAACACGTCTCGCGCCTCACAAATGGTACGCTCGACATCAAGTTCCAGGAGCCGGGTGCGCTGGTACCGGCATTGCAGGCCGTGGAAGCCGTGAGCCAGGGCTCCGCCGAGATCGCCTACTCGTCGCCCGGCTTCTTCGCCAAGTCGGACACGGCGCTGATCATCTTCTCGTCGGTGCCATTCGGTCCCGCCATCCCTGAATACCTCGCCTGGATGCACAACGGCGGCGGCATCAAGTTGATGAACGAGCTGCTGGCGCCACACAATGTGCACGGTATTCTGTGCAACACGATACCGCCGGAAGCGTCCGGCTGGTTCCGCAAGGAGATCAAGTCGCCGGAAGACCTGAAGGGCATCAAGATGCGCTTCTTCGGTCTGGGCGCCAAGGTCATGGAGAAGCTCGGCGTTGCAACACAGCTACTGGCTCCGGGCGACATCTTCCAGGCACTGCAGCTCGGCACCATCGATGCGACCGAGTTTTCGCTGCCGGCCATGGACCAGAAGTTCGGCTTCTATCAAGTCGCGAAGTTCTACTACTTCCCCGGCTGGCACCAGCAGGCTTCGAACCAGGTGATCTTCGTCAACACGGCGAAGTGGAAGGAACTCTCAGACCAGCATCAGGCAGCAATCGAGGCTGCGTGCGCGCTCACCACCCAGGAAGTCATCGCCCAGGGCGAAGCCGACCAGTGGAAGGCGATTTCCGAAATGCGTGACAAGCACGGTGTGCAGATCAAGACCTGGCCACCTGAGATGCTGGCGACCATGGAAAAAGCCTGGAATGAGGTGGTCACCGAAGAGTCCGCGAAAAACCCGAGCTTCAAGAAGGTCTTCGACCAGTATTCCGCCTTCCGGAAGGACTACGCGATCTGGAAAGGTATCGGCTACTTGAAGTAACGAACTCAGATACAGCGGCGCCCGGATCACACCGGGCGTCGCCTGACTGTCTGGTGTCAGGGCGACGTCAGGCACCGGTGCTACCGCGGGCGAGTGGGGCCACACGCGTTGCAAGCAGCGCGCGGCGTTTGGGGATTGAATGGACATCTTTGCACACGTCAGCTCCCTTGGAGCCTTGGGGCGCATTGCGCTCACCGCCGCGATCCTCTTTCTGATGATTGTGTTCGCCGCGCTCCAGCCGCGCGCAGTACTCACGCTTTCCAACGGGATCAGACGCCTCCTCGAGGTCATCGCGACAGCGACCTCGTGGCTACTGATCGTGTTGATGTTCACGACGCTCATCGACGTGACATTCCGCTGGTTCTCCAAGGCGGTGGTCGATGCCGGAATCCGCTTCCCCTACACGCAGTTCCAGGAGTTCGAGTGGCATCTGCATGCCGCGATCTTCTCACTGTGGATGGGCTACAACTACGTCATCAACGCCCATCCACGGGTCGACAGCTACTTCGGCAGCGCCACCGAGAGAGAGCGCGCCTGGGTCGAATTCCTGGGTTGCCTGATCTTTGCGATCCCTTACAGCCTCGTCGTCGTCTACTACGGCTGGGACTGGATCAAGATCGCCTACAACACCGGCGAAGCCTCCGACTCGGCCAACGGTCTCGCGCATCGCTGGATCATCAAAGGCATCTATTACGTCGGTCTTTGGCTCATCCTCTTCGGCGTCGTCAGCGTCATGATGCGGCTCGCGACCTATCTTTTCGGCGGCAAAACCGCCGAGGAAGCCGGGCTCAATCTTGGCGTCACACAACTCGAAGTCTGAGGACCGGACATGATCGATTGGTTGGCAGATAATCTCGCCCTCGTCATGTTCGTGACGATGTTCTTCGTGATCTTTTGCGGCTATCCCGTCGCATTCATCCTGGGCGGCACGGGCCTCATCTTCGGCTTCGTTGGCTGGCTGCTCGGTGTGTTCAACCTGATCGGTCTGAACAACATCAACTTGCGCATGTGGGGCGGTGTCGCCTCCGACCCGGTGCTGGTCTCGATTCCCATGTTCATCTTCATGGGTGCGATCCTGGAACGATCGGGCTCGGCCGCCGACATGTTGCGCGCAACGGAGATCCTGCTCAAGCGCGTGCCCGGCGGCTTGGCCGTGGCCGTCATGGTGATGGGAACAATCCTTGCCGCGCCGATCGGCGTCGTCGGCGCCGCTGTCGTGCTGCTCTCGGTCATCGCCATACCGCCCATGCTGGCCGCCGGTTACGACAAACGGCTGGCGATCGGCACAGTGGCCTCCGCCGGCACACTCGGCATCCTGATTCCGCCCGCAATCATGCTCGTCGTCATGGCCGAGATGTTGCAAACATCGGCCGGCGCGCTGTTCGCCGCTGCGACGATGCCCGGTTTACTGCTCTCCGGCCTCTACCTCATCTACATCATCAGCGTCGCGATCATCTGGCCGCACAAGGCACCGAAACTGCCGAAGGAGTACGGCCCGCAGACGCGTGGCGAATTCTGGAACACGATGCTGCGCGGCCTGGCACCAATGACCATTCTCATGGTGATCGTGCTCGGTTCGATCTTCGCCGGTGTCGCCACGGCGACGGAAAGCGCCGCCGTCGGCTGCTTCGGTTCGTTCCTGATCGCCTGGATCAACGGCCGATTCAACATGCAGATGGTGAAGGAATCGATCCGGGATTCGTGCCGTGCCAACGGCATGGTGTTCACGCTGTTTCTTGGCGCCACCTGTTTCTCATACGTGTTCATCGCACTCGGCGGCGGCGACGCCATGATCAACGCGCTGGCCAAGTTCGGCATCAATACCAAGTGGGAAGTGCTGATCTTCCTGATGGTGTTGATCTTCCTCTTGGGGTTTCCGTTCGAGTGGATCGAGATCTGCCTGATCGTCATTCCCGTGTTCGCGCCGATCCTGATGAAGTTCGACTTCGCCGATCACATCGGCCACAAAGACTGGCTGATGCCGTGGTTCGGCACGCTCGTCGCCGTCAACCTGCAGACCGCGTTCATGACCCCGCCATTCGGTGCGACGCTGTTCTACATGAAGGGTACGGCACCGCCCGGCATCACCATGTCCGACATCTACAAGGGCATGTATCCGTTCGTGGCGCTGCAGGTGCTGGGCCTCATCCTGTGCATCTACTTCCCGAGCATCGTGCTCTGGCTGCCGAAGGTGGCAGGCCTGCTGGATTGATGCGCACGGACGCCCGTCGAGGCGCCGACGAAAGTACCGGGAGTCACGGGTTCTGCCCCCATGACTCCAGATCGCATTTTCAGCTAATCTCGACCGAAGAGCCGGGGTAACGAGGCTTGGCGGCGTCACGAAGCCGTCGCGCGCAGCAGCTATCCGACGCGCTGGATAACCAGAGGGACGACACATGTCATTCAAGCAATGGCTGAGTTTCGGCGCGTTCGCAGCAGCGCTCGCGTTGGCAACGGAGCCTGCTGCGGCGCAAGCCGAACTGCAGTGGTGGCACGCGATGACCGGCGCCAACAACGACGTCATCGTCAAGCTGACCGAGGATTTCAACGCCGCCCAGAAGGACTACAAGGTGGTGCCCGTCTACAAGGGCAGCTATGCCGACACCATGAATGCCGGCATCGCCGCGTTCCGCGCCGGCGGCGCGCCGCACATCATGCAGGTGTTCGAGGTCGGCACCGCGACGATGATGTCCGCCGGTGGCGCCATCAAGCCCGTGCACGTTCTGATGAAGGAAGCAGGCGAGACGTTCGATCCGGCGGCGTATCTGCCGACCATCACCGGCTACTACTCGACGACCAAGGGCGAGATGCTCTCGTTCCCGTTCAACTCGTCGTCGGCCGTCATGTGGTACAATAAGGACAGCTTCAAGAAGGCAGGGCTTGATCCAGAACAGCCGCCGAGGACGTGGCCGGAAGTGTTCGAAGCGGCGAAGAAGCTGAAGGCCAACGGCCACCCGAACTGCGGTTTCTCGAATGCCTGGGCGACGTGGGTCAACATCGAGCAACTCTCGGCCTGGCATAATGTGCCGCTCGCCACTAAGGCGAACGGCATGGACGGCTTCGATACCGAGCTGAAGTTCAATTCGCCGCTGCATGTGAAGCATCTGGAGGCCTTGGCCGAGCTCCAGAAGGACAAGACCTACGACTACTCGGGCCGCACCAACGCCGGCGAAGGCCGCTTTACTTCCGGCGAGTGCGCGATCTTCATGACGTCTTCGGCGTTCTTCGGCAACGTCAAGGCGAACGCCAAGTTCGATTTCGGCAACGCGGCCCTCCCCTACTACGCGGACGTCGCGGGCGCGCCGCAGAACTCGATCATCGGCGGCGCCTCGTTGTGGGTGATGTCCGGCAAGAAGCCTGAGGAATACAAGGGCGTCGCGAAGTTCTTCGCGTTCCTCTCGGACACGGACCGTCAGGTCGGCCTGCACACGCAGTCGGGCTATCTGCCGATCACGAAGGCTGCCTACGACAAGGTCAAGGCGTCGGGCTTCTACAAGGACAAGCCGTATCTCGAGACACCCCTGATCCAGCTCACGAACAAGCCACCGACCGAGAACAGTCGCGGGCTCCGCCTCGGCAACATGGTGCAGATGCGCGATATGTGGTCGGAAGAGATCGAAGCAGCGCTGGCGGCGACGAAGCCGGCGAAGCAGGCGCTGGATGATGCGGTTTCACGCGGAAACGCCGTGCTGCGCCAGTTCGAGAAGACGGTGTCGAAGTAAATGTCTCCAGTGCGTTGACCCCGTGTCGGGCTTTAGTTGGCCCGGTTCGGGGCCCGCGTCAGCAGCGCGGCGAGTGCGCCGAGCAGCGACAAGGTCGCGAACAACACAAGTGACGCTGTGTAATTGCCGGTGTAGTCGCGCAGGATGCCCGACATCAGCGGTCCCGATGCCTGCGCGCCGACCTGGATCGACAAAGCAACGCCGCGAATGGCGCCGAAACTCTTGCGGCCGAAATAATCGGCCCACGCGACCGGTAGGATGACGTGCACGCCGCCGATGCCGGCGCCGAACAGCGCGCCCGCCAGCAGCGCCTCCGCAAATGACGTCGCCCGGACCATGACGAGGGCGCTCGCCGCCAGGATGACGCCGCCAACAGCCAGCGCCACCTTTACGCTGACCCGTCGGCCGAGCAGGCCGTACGAGAAGCCGGTGATGGCCGAGGTCGCAGTGAAGAGGCTGACCGCCGTTGCGGCATTGGCGGGTGAGAGACCGATCTCGATCATGTGTGCCGCCTGATGCAGGCTCATGCCGGCCTGCACCGGGTAGATCATCGACGTGAACAGCGCCAGCGTCCAGAAGGCGCGCGTCCGCAGCGCTTCCTCGCGCGTGTAGGCGGCTTCCTCCGCCTTGGCCGGTTTGGTTTCTCCGCCACTGCCAGCACAGGCGGCGACCACCGGCGTCGCCAACGTCCCGTCGGGCACCAGACCGATATCCTCAGGCCGCCGCACGATCAAAAGCCAGCCTGGCAGGAACCCGATCGCAAGCACGCAGATGCCGATCACCAGCCAACCCGTGCGCCAACCGTAGCGCTCGATCATCGCGTAACCGATGAACGGCATGATGATGAGCCCGGTGGTCTGCGCCAACTGTGCGAGCGCGGCCACCCAGGCACGCTGGCGGACGAACCAGTTGTTCAAGGCGCCGTGGATGCCGAGATCGTAGGGGCCGGCCCAGTTCATCCGCGCAACGCAATAGAGAAGGTAGAAGCCGAGCAGCGACTGGATCTGCGACAGCGCCATCAAGGTAATGCCGGTTGCGAGCACCGCCATGCCGAGGATCACGCGCGGGCCCTTCCGGTCGAGATAGTTGCCGATCATCGGCGAGCTGATTGCCGCCAGTACACCGCCGAGCGAGACCGCGCCCGAGATCTCTGTTCGCGTCCAGCCGAACTCGGTCGTCATCGGCGTGATGAAGATCGAGAGCGTGGCGACAGCAGGTCCCGCACGCGACAAGCAGGCGCAACCGACGGCGCCGAGGATGACCCAGCCGTAGAAGAACGGCAGGCCTTGCGCGAGGCGCTGAACGCGGCTGTCCGGCATGCATTTCCGAGGCTGGAGGGCGATTCGCGAGACGATAGCGGGGAATTGGTCCGTGCGATAAACTTAAACCGCGCGGCTGTCATGGTCGGCCCAGCGTGAGTGCGCCTCGCCCACATTACAGAGCACCCGACATGCGAACCAGCGGACCTGCCATGCGCTTCTTCTTCCCTGACGTCGAGACGATGCCGGTGCCAGCCGGCCACCGGTTTCCCGCGGCCAAGTACCAGTTGCTGCGAGGCCTGATCGCAAATGAGGCGATCATCCCACCCGATATGCTGAAGGCATCGCCAACCGCCGAGCGTGCCGACCTCCTGCGCGCCCACAGCGCCGCTTACGTCGATGCCGTCTTCGACGGTACGCTCGACAACGACATCGTCCGCCGCATTGGTTTGCCGTGGAGCCCGACGCTGGTGCGCCGCTCCCGCGCGACGGTCGGTGGTGCCATCGCGGCCGCACGTTCGGCGCTTGCAACCGGGCTCTCGGGCCAGCTCGCCGGTGGCACGCACCACGCGCACCGCGATTTCGGCTCCGGTTTCTGCGTCTTCAACGATCTGGCCGTCGCCGCGCTGACGTTGCTCGCCGAAGGCGTGGCCAACCGCATCGCCATTCTCGACGTCGACGTGCACCAGGGCGACGGCAACAGCGCGATCCTCAAGGACGAGCCGCGCGTTCTGGTCGTGAGCCTGCAGGGCGAAAAAAACTTCCCGTTCCGCCGCGTTGCCTCCGATCTCGACGTCGAGCTACCCGACGGAACCGGCGACCGCGATTATCTGCATGCCCTCGCCGACGTGCTGCCCGTCATCGATGCGTTCCGGCCGGAACTGCTGCTCTATCTTTCCGGTGTCGACCCCTTGAAGCAGGATCGCCTCGGCCGCCTGGATTTGACGCTCGACGGCCTCGCCGAGCGGGACCGGCTGGTCATGCAATACTGCCGCCTGCGTGGCGTGCCTGTCTCGATCGCCATCGGCGGCGGCTATGCCGACCCTATCAACGACAGTGTCCGCGCCTATGCCAACACATTCCGGATCGCTCGTGACGTGCTCGGTTGAGGGCCTGGGCCGGCCGTGCCGCGACTTCTCGCCGGCAAGCCAGCGAGCATACCGCCGACAGTACCGCCATACGGTGTGTGTTCGGACTTGCTTCTGGCGGAATAAATTACAAACGGGAAATTTCGGAAGGTTCTGATTCAGACGCCGATATTAATGACCCAATTGTCGCAGGCGCGCGCGCGGTCGCCATGACATGCTAACGTTGATGATGAAAAGAATGAACCTTCCGGAAGGTGGACCTCCCGGAAGGATTTAATGCGGAAGACGATCGTTACTTCGCCATAGTGCCGCTGCCGGCGCCCGTGCTGGCGGTATCGCGAACCATGCCGCGCTGGCAGGCTGCAAGGAATTCGGCGCTCGAAAGCTTGCCGTCGCCGTTGGTATCAGCGGCCTTGAAGTCGGCGATGGACCCGCTGGTCTGAGCCTCAGTCAGGTTTCCGCCTTTGGCGGAGTCCATCTTGGTCCACAGAGCTTGGCACTGTGCTTGTGTCATCTCCATCTTCGGCGCAGGTGGCGTAGCTGTCTGTGCGGTCGCCATGCTGATGCCGCAAGCGAATACTACGGCTGTAGCCGCGAGAGTCTTGATCATAGAATACTCCTCAGTTTTTCCAGGCGTTCAGCGAGCACAACGGCCCGTCTGTAGATATCAACGGTCAACTTGGGATTTAGTTCCGACACACGACACGGTTTGCCCCGATTTCGACGCGACGCCGTTCAGGACTGGGTCAGAGATTGGTAGGGGCGTGCCTGGGACATGACATCTGGGGTAGCAATACGGGGGAATAGACGTGATCACAGCATCAGGTTCCAGGCTGCGCGATCGGCGCTTAGCCGCGATTCTTTGTGCAATTTTCTGTAAGTTCCTGCTCGCTGGTACAGGCGCAGCCCATGCAAGTGATCTCGGCCCGTTCGGTCCGCAAGGCCCTCGTATGCGCGAGCAGTTGTGGATGCTGCCGAGCGGGACGACCGGGGTGGCTTTACGTGCTACTGTTTTCCGGCCGGATGCCAGTCATGCGATCGCTGCCCCAGCGCCTGCCTCGAGCGAAATCCCGCGGCCGCTTGTCGTTATCAACCACGGCACTTCGGAACTTACCCGAGAGTCGACCGGGATGCCGGTGTACTACTGGTTGTCGCGATGGTTCGTCGAACGCGGGTATATCGTCGTTTTGCCGCAACGGCGCGGCCACGGAGCGACTGGTGGGGACCTTGCGGAGGGGGGTGACAGCTGTTCGAACCCCGATCACTATCGGGCCGGACAGGTTGCCGCCGACGATATCGATGCTGTTGTCGAATATATGAGCGGTCAGGCGTTCGTCGCCAAATCGTCCACCGTGGTCGTCGGGATTTCGACCGGTGGCTGGGCGTCTCTGGCTATGGCGGCCCGTAATCCGCCGCAAGTGCGTGCCGTTGTCAATTTCGCCGGCGGGCGTGGCGGTCATGCGTGGGGCCAGCCATCGATGATTTGCGATGCCGAGGGGCTTATCGCCGCTGCCGAGAGATTCGGTGGCGAAAGCGTTATCCCGACGTTGTGGTTGTACGCAAACAACGACAGCTATTTCAGTCCGAAACTCGCCGAGACGATGTCGGGCGCCTGGACCAGCGCCGGGGGCAAGGCAGAATTGCACGTGTTGCCGGCATTTCGCCAGGAAGGGCACGCGCTGGCAGACGATCGCGCCGGTTGGCAATTGTGGGGGTCGTACCTCGGTGCCTTCCTGGCGAATTTGCCGGGCAACCCAGGGCCTCTGACGGCAGAAGCCAGGTCCGTCCAATAGGCGCAGGCTGCCGCCTACATTGCAGCACATCCGACGTGCGGTCCTACGTGCGATCCTACGTTCGATCCGGCGCGTGCTCGAGTCCTCAATCGGCAGGTGGAACAGATCAACGCGGC
>JANLQP010000292.1:0-15612 GCA_031367895.1 Hyphomicrobiales bacterium | reverse complement strand
CCAGCGACGGCCGGCGCCACCGCGTAGGGCCAGATCAGCAGCGTCTTGTAGATGCTTGCGCCGCGGATGTTCTTGTCGGCCTGCGTCGCCAGGAACAGCGCGATCGAGAGCGACAGCGTCGTCACGGCCACCGCGAACAGCGCGGTGTTGCCCATGGCCTTGTAGTACTCGGCATTGGCAAAGAGGTTGCGGTAGTTCTCGAACCCGACGAACTCGGTTTTGAGGCCGAAGGCGTCCTGCAGCAGGAACGACTGCCAGACTGCCTGGCTCGCCGGCCAATAGAAGAAGACCAGCGTCACCGCCAGTTGCGGCGCCAAAAGCAGCAGCGGGATCGTCAGGCCGCCGAAGATCGCGCGCTTTTCCATCAGTTCCTCGAATTCGCGTCGGCACCAGTTTGTCACGCGGAAGTCGCTGGCGGGAAGCCCCTGCCGCGCACCAAATGAAAAGGGTGGCTCGAGGCCACCCTTTCGCAACTCGGTCATGTTGGCAACGGCGAACGGATCAGCGCAACCGCGCGTTGATGCCTTCGAGCGCCTTCGACCCAGGGCAGAGCTCGCTCATCGGCAGCGCGTTGAGCGGGCGCTGGTCGGTCGCCAGCACATCGTGCAGGTCCTCCTGCGCCTCGTTGATGTAGAGGAGGCCGGTCGCCACCTCACCCTTCGCGGCATTTTGGCGAATCGTCTGGATCGCCGCGTCGGAGTCGCGGGGGTCGTGGCCTTGACCGAGCTTGTGCAGGATGAGATGCGAGCCGTCGTGCATGGTGACGGCCTTGGAGCTGCCTGTCGCGTAGTCGACGGTGATTTCTTCCTTCGGCTCGAGATAGTCGAGCTTGCCGATCGCCTGGTTATGGGCGCGGACGTATTCGAAGCTCTTGGTCGCGGCTGCGTGGTTGTTGAATGTCACGCACGGGCTGATCACGTCGAGGAAGGCGAAGCCTTTGTAGCTGATCGCGGCCTTGATCAGCGGGATCAGCTGCTTCTTGTCGCCGGAGAACGAGCGGGCGACGAAGCCGGCGCCGAGCTGAATCGCCATCTGGCAGAGGTCGATCGCCTCGAACGGGTTGGCCTCGCCCTTTTTCGAGGGTGACGACTTGTCGTTGGTCGCCGAGAACTGGCCCTTCGTCAGTCCGTAGCAGCCGTTGTTCATGACGATGTAGGTCATGTTCAGCTTGCGGCGGACGGCGTGGCAGAACTGGCCGAGCCCAATCGAAGCTGTGTCGCCGTCGCCCGAGACGCCGATATAGACGAGGTCGCGGTTGGCCATGTTGGCGCCGGTCGTCACCGAGGGCATGCGACCGTGGACGGAGTTGAACCCGTGGCTGCGGCCGAGGAAGTAGGTCGGCGTTTTCGACGAGCAGCCGATGCCGGAAATCTTGGCGATGCGATGCGCCGGCAGGTCCATCTCGTAGCAGGCTTCGATGATGGCGGCCGTGATCGAGTCGTGCCCGCAGCCGGCGCACAGCGTCGACATCGAGCCTTCGTACTCGCGGTGCGTCAGGCCCAGCGCATTCTTCGGCAGCGCGGGGTGGTGGGCGATGGGTTTGGCGATATAGGACATGGGGGGCTCGCGTCGATTGGTCGATGTGTCGGTGATCAGTTGATTGGCGTGTCGTCGTAGATTTCGCGAAGGGGGATGTTCACGTCCAAGGCTGACAGGGTCAGTTCGTCGTCGAGGCCCTTGAACACTTTTCCCTTCCACCCATCGGAACGGTCGTGACGCACGACCTCCGCCGATTTCGTGGAAATGGTGACGTAGTGTTTGCAATTCGGCACACTGCCGTAGACACGCTTGCGCCAAGCGCGATCCTTGGCCCGATTGGAGCGGGACAGAACCTCGACGATCACCAGTGCATCACTCGTGACATGAGAATCCGTTGCAGTTCCCTCTTTTACGAAAACATCGGGTCGTGGAAGGCTCTTCGGAGAAATCGGCACACGCGTACCAACACCGAGCATCGGTCGCCAAGTTATCCCACGGTTCATTCGCTTGGCGTTCTTCAGCCAATACAGAATGTTGCCGCAGATCGTCTGATGCCATTCCGTTGGCGACGGACTCATAACTGCAACCCCCTCAATGAGTTCCCAGATCTCGCCATCCGGTCGGGCCTCGGTGAAGGCCAAGAACTCATCGACGGTCATGCGGTCGGTTTCGGCCAGTTTCTCCTGCATTTCTGCACTCGTTTTTGCCAGGGAAGCGTTGCTCGCAGGCTGGATCCTCGAGTGGTCAACTTCCAATCCTCTTGCATTCTAGCACATCACACCGGATGCCAGCTTACTCCGCTGCCTGCGCTTTGGCGGGCCGCAACTTCTTCAGCACAGCTTGCCGCACGAAGTCGGCCGTAGTCGGCGTACCGTCGTAGGAGAGCGTCGCAATCAGCTTCTCAGGCGGCACTTCCGCTTCCATCACGAGCAACTGGCGCATCTGCGCGTCGCGGTTCTGCTCGACCACGAAGATCTGGTCGTGCGCTGCACAGAAATCGCGCACTTCCTGGCCGAACGGGAAGGCCTTGAGGCGCATCGCGTTGAGCTTGATGCCGTCGCGCTGCAGCTGATCGAGGCCTTCGAGCACGGCAGGCCGCGTCGCGCCGAAATAAATGACGCCGATTTTTGCCGCCTTGTCGTTGATCGCGATCTCGGCCTTCGGCACGATCGTCGCAGCGGTATCGAACTTGCGGCGGATGCGATCGATGACACGGGCGTGGATGCGGCCGTCCTCGGTGTAGCGCGCGTACTCGTCATGCGAGGTGCCGCGCGTGAAGAAGGCGCCCATGGTCGGGTGCGTGCCCGGCAGCGTGCGATACGGGATCGCATCGCCGTCGACGTCGAGGTAGCGCCCCCAAGGCTGGCCCTTGGCGTCCTTGAAGCCCTCGAGCTCGGCAGCGGTCAGTACCTTGCCGCGGTCGTGCACCTTTTTGTCATCCCACTCGAACGGATCAGTGACCCAGTCGTTCATGCCGATGTCGAGGTCGGACATGACCATGACCGGTGTCTGCAGTCGTTCGGCGAGATCGAACGCCTCCGTGCCCATGGAGAAGCACTCGGTCGGGTTCGCCGGGAACAGCAGCACGTGCTTGGTGTCACCATGCGAAGCGTAGGCGCACGACAGAATATCCGGCTGGCCGGTTCGTGTCGGCATGCCCGTGGAGGGCCCACCGCGCTGGATGTTGAACAGCACGATCGGGATCTCGGCGAAGTAGGCTAACCCCAAGAATTCGCTCATCAGCGAGATGCCGGGACCGGAGGTCGCGGTGAACGATCGCGCGCCGTTCCAGGCGCCGCCGATGGCAACGCCGATGGCAGCAAGTTCGTCCTCGGCCTGCACGATGCCGTAGAGGCGGCGGCCTTCCTTGGTGACACGGAGGCGCCGTGCGTGCTTCTCGAAGCCCTCGGCGAGTGAGGTCGACGGTGTGATCGGATACCAGGCGCAGACGGTGGCGCCGGCGTAGACGGCCGCGAGACCGCCCGCTTCGTTGCCGGTCACCATGATCTTGCCCTTGGCGCCTTCGGCGTGGCGCACGCTGATCGGCAGCGGGCACGAGAAATTGTCGAGCGCATACTGGCGGCCCAGGTCGACAGCCTTCATGTTGGCCGAGACCAGCTTTTCCTTGCCCTTCAGCTGATCGAGCACGGACTCCTCGATCACCTTCAGGTCCATGTCCAGCAGGGCCGATAGCGCGCCGACGTAGACCATGTTCTTGAACAACTGGCGCTGGCGCACGTCTTTCCAGTTCGACGCGCAGATCTCGGCGATCGGCAGGCCGAGAATGGTGACGTCGCTGCGGTTCCAGATGCGCGGCATGGTTTCGTCGTAGAGCAGCCAGCCGCCCGGCACGACTTCCTTGAGGTCGTCCTGGTAGGTCTGCGGGTTCATCGCCACCATCAGGTCGATGCCGTCGCGGCGGGCGAGATAACCTGCCTCCGAGACGCGCACCTCATACCAGGTCGGCAGGCCCTGGATATTCGATGGAAAGATGTTCTTGGCGCTGACCGGGATGCCCATGCGGAACAGCGTCTTGGCGAACATGGTGTTCGCGCTGGCGCTGCCCGAGCCGTTGACGGTTGCGAACTTGATGACGAAATCGTTGATGCCGCTCATCGCAAGGCGACCCTTTCACTCATCGGATGTAGGCGTTGTGGTGCGTCAGGCAGGCCTTGGCAGCCTGCGGCTCGACGTAGAAATACTTCTGCATGTCCCAGGCGCCCGTCGGGCACCGCTCTGCGCAGAGGCCGCAATGCAGGCAGACGTCCTCGTCCTTGGCCATGATGCGGCCGGTCTTGAGATCGGACGAGACATAAATGTCCTGCGAAATGTTCAGAGCGGGCACGCGCAAGCTCTTGCGCAGCGCCTTCTCCTCGTCGTTGTCGATGAAGTTGATGCAGTCGACCGGGCAGATGTCCATGCAGGCATCACATTCGATGCACAGGTTGGCCGTGAACACGGTCTGCACGTCGCAGTTGAGGCAGCGCTCGACCTCTTTCATGGCGAGCTTGTCGTCGTAGCCGAGCTCGACCTCTATCTTCAGGTTCCGGATAGAGGCCTTCTTATCGGCGTGCGGAACCTTGACGCGGGCGTCAGCGGCGTAATCGTTCGAGTACGACCACTCGTGGATACCCATCTTCTGCGAGATCAGCGTGGCACCGGGCGCCGGCCGGTCCGTCAGCGGCTTGCCGTGGCAATAGCCGTCGATCGAGATCGCCGCCTGATGGCCATGCGCGACGGCCCAGATGATGTTTTCCGGCCCCCATGCAGCATCGCCGCCGAAGAACACACCCGGCCGCGTCGACATCATCGTCGTGCGGTCGACCTTCGGCATCTGCCACTCGTTGAACTCGAGGCCGATATCGCGCTCGATCCATGGGAACGAGTTGTCCTGACCGATCGCCATCAGCACGTCGTCACACTCGATCGTCACAAGTTCGCCGGACGGAGCCAGCTTCGGACGGCCCTTGGCGTCGGTACCCGTAAGCTTCATCTTCTCGAAGGTGACGCCTGCGAGCTTGCCGCCCTTGACCACGAACGCCTTCGGCGCGTGGTTTTCCAGGATCGGGATGCCCTCGTAAACCGCGTCGCCGATTTCCCAGTCCGACGCCTTCATGACCTTGCGGGGTGAGCGGACGGTGACCGTGACGGCCTCGGCACCGAGACGCAGCGCGGTGCGGCAGCAATCCATGGCCGTGTTACCGCCACCGATGACGACGACGCGCTTGCCGATCTTGGTGATGTGGCCGAACGCGACGGAGGTAAGGAAATCGATACCGATATGGATGTTCTTGTCGGCTTCGTTCCGGCCGGGGATCTCGAGATCCTTGCCCTTGGGAGCACCGGTGCCGACGAACACGGCGTCGTAGCCCTCGCCGAGCAGCTTTTTCAGACTTGTGATCGTGCCGGCCGCACCAAAGCGCGTCTCGACGCCGAAATTGGTGATCTGCTCGACTTCCTCGTCCAGAACCGATTCCGGCAATCGGAACGACGGGATGTTGGTGCGCATCAGACCGCCACCTTTGGGGTCCTTTTCATAGAGGACGCAGGTATAGCCGAGCGGCATCAAGTCGCGGGCAACGGTAAGCGAGGCGGGGCCCGCTCCGAGCAACGCGATACGCTTGCCGTTCTTGGCCACCGGGATGTCCGGCATAAAGGCGCCGATGTCGCCCTTGTAATCGGCGGCGACGCGCTTCAGGCGGCAGATGGCCACCGGCTCCGCATTCTTCTTCGACGGGTCCTTGGCGTTGTCCTCGTCGCTCGTCTGGATGCGGCCGCGCCGGCAGGCCGGTTCGCACGGACGATCGCAGACACGACCCAGGATGCCCGGGAAAACGTTTGATTCCCAGTTCAGCATGTAGGCCGCTGCGTAGCGGCCTTGGGCGATCAGCCGGATGTATTCCGGCACTGGCGTATGGGTCGGGCAGGCCCACTGACAGTCGACGACCTTGTGGAAATACTTCGGGTTGTTGATGTCCGTAGGGGACATACGCCCCCTGGCCCGCGCCGCGATCTCGCTCGCCTGCATCGCACCTCTGTCCCTGGCAGCTTCCCCAGCGGGAGTGCAGTTGACCGGTTCAGGACATCGTATCCCGGCGGCCTTATCGTTCGCTGGTTTTATCCCCACGATCAGAGGCCCAGCCCGATGCCGGGGCAGGCGCCTGATCGCCACTCCGTCGGGTTCTTAGGATGAAAACGGCTTTCATGCAATTGCCGCCGGCACTTCGGCGTTAAGTGTTTTCAAAAAAAAACGCGGGGCAGCCCTGCACTCTGCGTCGACAGGCGATTTCCGGCGTACTAACGTATCGCCATGCAAAAACTCGTCGCGTTAAGTGCAGTTGCGAGCGCGGACATTGCGCGGTCCGCGTGGGTATTGGACGCCGTTCTTGGCGGTCGTCGATTCGGCCCGGTCGATGCTTGGTTAGCCGTTGGGCTCATTTTGACGACTGGCGGGCTATCGCTGGCGCTGGTCGGCATTTTCATGCGTGCCTGGTTCGAGCAGGCGGCCATCCGGGCGACTGCGTCATCGTCCTGACACCGGGCGCTGGTTGATCTCTGCGCGGAACCCTGTTGCCGACGCCTCCAGTGCTGCTTATGACCGCCATATGACGACGCTCACCCAACGCCTCGCCAATCCCACCCGCTTCATGAACGTGTCGCGGCGGCTATTGCCGTGGCTGTGGCTTGCCGCGGGGCTGCTGATCTTGTGGGGGCTGGTACTGGCCTTCCGGGCGCCCGAGGACTACCAGCAGGGCCACACCGTCAAAATTCTGTTCATCCATGTGCCCTGCGCCTGGCTCGCCACGATGGTCTACGGGCTGATCGCGGCCTCGAGTGTCGGCCTGCTGGTGTTCCGCCACCCGCTGGCCGAGGTTTCGGCCAAGGCAGCCGCACCGATCGGCGCGGCGTTCACGTTCCTGGCGCTCTTGACCGGTGCGCTCTGGGGCAAACCGATGTGGGGAACCTATTGGGTGTGGGATGCGCGGCTGACCTCGGTCCTGATCCTGTTCTTCCTCTATCTCGGCCTGATCGCGCTGCGCTCCTCGATCGACGACGAGGCGCTGGCGGGCAAGCAAACGGCCATTCTCGCCATTGTCGGCGTCTTGCTGCTGCCGGTGATCAAGTTCTCCGTCGACTGGTGGTGGACGGTGCATCAGCCGTCGACGCGGTTCGCGACGACACTGGACCCGAGCTTTCGCACGCCGCTCTGGGTGATGGCCGCCGGGTTCCTGGCTCTGTTCATCGCGATGCATGTAACGGCGATGCGCAACGAGATCACGCGCCGTCGGATCAAAACGTTGACGATCGCCGCCGTTCAGCGGTCAGTCAAACCCGCTGCTTAGTGGGGGAGAGAGAACGCATGGACCTTGGCAAGCACGCGGCGACGATCTGGATGTGCTACGGCGTGGTTGCGCTCGTGATCAGCGGCTTGATCCTATGGCTCAACCTCGACGGGCGCCGACTCGCGCGGCAGTTGGCGAGTTTGGAGGAGCGCGGCATCCGCCGTCGCTCTGCCGAGACCGGCGAGCCCGAGCCAAATACCCGCGCCTGACCTGATGAGAGCATCGATGCAAGACAAAGTGACGCCGCCCAAGCCCGCAAACGGAGACAATGCGACGGCGACCCTCCAGGTTGGGGCGCCGAAGCGCCGGCTCGGCGTCGTCCTGGCGCCGTTGGCGATCTTCGGGCTGATGGCCGGCCTCTTCGCCTTCGCGTTGAAGGCCGGCGATCCCTCGAAGCTGCCGTCTGCTTTGATCGGCCGCCCGGCGCCGAAGTTGACGCTGGCGCCGCTCGACGGCGTGATCGAAGCCGGCAAGCCGGTCGCCGGGATCACACCCGCCGACATTCAGCGCGGCACGCCGGTCGTCCTGAATTTCTGGGGTTCGTGGTGCCTGCCGTGCCTCGACGAGCATCCGCTGCTCGTCGAATTAAAGCAGAAGCACGGCGTCGCCCTCCTCGGCGTCAACCACAAAGACCAGGCGGCGAACGCGCGCCGCTTCCTGGCGCGCTACGGCAACCCGTTCGTGGCAATCGGCACGGACGGCGATGGCCGGGCTGCGATCGAGTGGGGCGTCTACGGCATGCCGGAGACGTTCGTCATCGATGGCCAGGGCACTGTCGTCTTCAAGCACGTCGGGCCACTGAACGCGACCGCGATCGAAACGAAGCTGCTGCCGGCACTGGCCAAGGCGAAGGCGGCCAAGGCGAAGGCCGGGAAGTAACCGCGCCGTCTCGCGCGGCACATCCCAGCCTCGATCCGGCTTACTTCAACGGTTGCGGCTTGAAGCCGAGGATCTTCTCGAAGCGCTGGGAATACTTCGGCCAGGCTTCCTTGTTGACGATTCGCGGCGGCACTTTGCCCTCGAAGATGTCGATCCACTGGTCGGCCGAGAAGATTGCGACGTTGTCCTGCGACTCGATCGTGGCGCCGGCGTTGTGCGGCGTCAGGATAACGTTGTCGAAGGCCATCAGCGGGTGGTCGAGGGCCGGCGGCTCATCCAGGAAAACGTCGATGCCCGCGCCGGCGATCTTCTTCTCCTTCAGGATGCGCGCCAGATCCTCCTCGACATAGGTGCCGCCGCGCGAGGTGTTGATGAAGTAGGACGTCGGTTTCATCAGCGCCAGTTGCTCATAGCCGACGAGACCGAACGTCTCCTTGGTACGCGGCGTGTGCATGGTGACGTAGTCGGCGCGCGACATCAGCTCCTTCAGTTCGACCTTCTCAGCCCCCTTGGCCGCCATCTGCTCTTTCGTGAGATAGGGATCGTAGCCCAGCACCGTCATGCGGAAGAGACCCTTGCAGAGCTCCGCCACCCGCGAACCGATGTTGCCGAGGCCGACAATGCCGATCGTGCGGCCGAGCAGGTCGTTGCCGGTATAGAGGAACCGGTCGAGGTTCTTTTCCTTCCGCATGTGGCGGTCGGCGAGCATGATCTTCTTCGACAGGGCCAGCATCAGGCCCATGGCGTGCTCGGCGACGGCTTCCTTGTTGGCGCCCGACTGATTGCACACGATGATGCCGGCCTCGGTCGCCGCGTCGACGTCGATCACGTCGTAACCGGCGCCGAGCGAGCAGACCGCCAGCATGTTCGGCGCCTTGGCGAAGAGCTTGGCGTCCGGAAACCAAGGCTCGCGCGTCTCAGTGCGGGCCGAGGCGTGATAACCGTGCGCCTTCGTCATCTCACCCCAGGTTTCGTCCACGCCTTTCGCCACCTTGCGGCGAATGAAATCGATATCGGAGCGCTTGGCGCGCGTGCGCTCGGCCGTTGCGTCCATGCGGGGGTGGAAATAGATGACGCGCTTGATGTTGGTGACTGCCATGGGCGATGCGTTCCTCGTGTGCTTGTCGGTGGGGATCGGGATGGACTTTCACGCGGATTGTGGGCGTGACGCAAGGGGGCGGTTGCGAGCTGTGCTTCTGCAGATTGTTCGCGCTCTGGCGGCACAGAGTTCGACGTCAATTGTGTGAGCCGCTCGCCATCGGATGGACTATCTTTGGCGCGCGTTGCGTATGCCGCGTTGGCCGATGCCCAAGGACGTGCCCTACAGAGTCGAGACGCAGCCGATTAACCAGATCACAGGCCTGACGAAGCCCGTCACGCGATATGATGCGGCATGTTGCGGCCATCAGCGATGGCGGGGAAGCATTCCGCCGCCTGTCGCCTATGCTGCAGGTAGTGCTGCAAGCAGAGCATTAAGTGTTGTCTACTCAAAGGGTTGCTTCCTCGTGCACCGCCTGTCAGACAATTAACGTGAGTGGGTCCGGCATTTGTGCAACGTTTGCGGTCGGCGTGCGTTCCTGTCGCGAGGGGTGGTTCGTTACCATTCAAGCGGCTACGGCGCAGAAATCAATCCTTTGTGACGGACCATTCAGATTGAGAACAGCCCTTCGCCACGATCAGGTCGTATTGTTGCAGCGGGCTGACTACAGCGCGTGTGCAACCCGGTGTCGTCCAGCGGGGAGATCGAGATGACCGAGCAACTCAGTACCGGTGTGGTGGAGCGCTTGCTCAACATCTGGCGGGACTTCAGCGCGATCCTGCTGCCGCTCACCGCGTTTGCGGTGGCGCTGATCCTGATCTCGCGGCTGATGCCGGGCCGGCTGCGGACCAAAGGCGAGGGGACCGGCATGCTGTCCCGCGCCGGCAACGCACTCATCCGCGCTTTCACCACCAATTGGCAGCTGACGCTGCTCGCCAGCACCGCTTTTGTCCTTTCGCTCGCCTCGGGTTGGACCACCTGGGATGGCATGCGCAACTTTACCGGCGAGCCGATCCTGTCGTTCATGGTGACGTTCGGCATCCAGGGCGTCATGTTGATCATCGCCTGGCTGATCGGCGAGAGTTTCGCCTCGGGCATGCAGACGCGCCAGCGCAAGCAGCGCGAAGACGACGCCAACTCGCCCGCCGTCCTGGTGGCCGGTATGGTCGTCGGCTGGTTGTTCGCGCTCGGCCTGCTGACGGCCATCGCCAATGCGCTCGGCGCCTTCGACGTCAGCCGTTCGGCGGCGCAAAATGGCGGTCTCAGCTGGGGCCAGATCGCCGACAAGTCGCTCTATCTCGGCGTCGGCCTGTTGCTGCTCGCGACGCTGGTCATCAACCACCGCAGCGACATTGCCCAGCCCTACGTCCAGTCAGCCCGCATCATGGCCAAAAACGCCGTGCTCTGGGTGATGTTGATCGCCACCATGGCGACGAGCGTTTTCTTTTCGTTCGACTCGCTGTTCACCTCGATCTTCCCGCAGAGCGAGCGCAAGCGCGCCGCCGAGATCCGCGCCGTCAACCAGATTGCCGGCGTCGTCTCCGACATCGGCGCACTGATCCAGCGCCGCCAGGCCGAGGAAGCCGATCATCTGTTCCAAAGCGACGGCTGGAAAGCCTACGAGAAGAACCTCGTCGACCTGACCAGGCAGAGCCAGGGCGTCGAACGCGAAATCGAAGCCTATTTCGTCCAGCAGATGGAAGGCCGCCGCCGTGGCATCGCCGTGCAGCAGGAGCGGATCGCCACTTCGCAGAGCGGGCAGGCCGGGCTTTCCTCCAAGAAGGGCACTCTGACGGACGAGCTCTCACGCCTCAAGGGCGAGCGTCCGACGCTTGCCGCCGAGCTTGCCGAGAAGAAGACCGAGCGCGAGAACCGCGTGAAGCAGATCGACGCCAAGCGCGTCGAAGCCATGGCCGAGGAGCGCGGTGCCGAGGGCACGCTGAAGGTCGGCAAGGGCCCGCAGTATCGCGAGCGCGTCGGTGAACTGGCACGCATGCAGGACGCCGTCAAGATCCAGGAGGAGCGCGTCCGCGACGCCGAGAAGCGCCTTGGCGCGGTCGACACGCGCGTCGCCCAGATCGAGCGGGAGCTTGCAGCCGTCGATGGCGATATCGCCAAGCTGAAGGGTGAGGCACAGACGGCTGAGAGCCGCATCAAGGTCGCCGAGCAGGCAAAAGACGGCGAGGAAGGCCCGAAAGTCGATCCGGCCCGCGTTCGCGCCAGCTTCGAGCGCGCCCGCGCCGAGTTCCGCCAGGACCCGACGGTCGAGAAACTGAACGCGCTCTCGACCCAGTGCGCACAGCTTTACGGCGCCATGGCCGCAACCCCGGCCACCAAAGAGCGCGTGCGCGGCATCGATTGCGACCCAAAGCAGGCGGGTGAATCGGCAGGCCGCGTGTTCGCATTGAATTCCGGCCTCGACAGTTTCGCCAAGCACTGCTCGGGCGGCGACAAGTTGCCCCAGACTAGCGGGACGGACGGGCTGCTGAATTTTGGCCGCAAGTGCCTGCAGGACAGCGGGTTGCCCAGCCGCGACTCGAGCGAGATGTCGGCCAAGATGTCGTCGATCGATCTCAATCGTGACGACAAGGCGCACCGCTTCGTTGTCACCTGGAACGCCTTCCAGGACGGCAACCGCTTGGCCTATCTGGCGCTCGCCATCGCCATCGCCATCGATAGCCTCGTGTTCATGTCGGGCCTGTTCGGCGCGACGGCGATTCGCTCGCCGCTGACCGATCTCGAAGGCCGCAGCGACTTGACCGCGGATCAACTGGAAGGCGCCATCGACGCGGCCCTGTCGCATACCGCGCATCCGCGCGCGACGCTCTCCGCGTTGATGCGCGCCATGCATCCGATCCATGGATCGGATGGTTTCACCGCCGAGATCATTCTCGATGAACGAGACGGACACGTCGAGGAAATGCGAGCCGTGCTTGCCCAGGGCTCGACCATCGGCGCCGTGCGTCCGGCCAACCGTGATCGCACGCACTATCTGGTCTCGACCGGCCTCGCCCGCTACTTTGCCGTGGCGCAGCGCAAGAACTGGAAGATCAAGTCGGTCGAGGTCGAGAAGAAGGAACTGGTGAACGTCATCGGCGTCTCGTTGCTGCCCGACCCGCAGGGCAATGCCGAGATCGTGCTCTCCGAGCTGCATCCGATCTCCGACGCGCGCGGCTTCTCGGCCGAGGCTTATCCGTTCCGCATCGAGGACCAGTTCCGCCAGCGCCTCGTGCTCTCGACCCTCGGCGCCGGCGCCACGATCAAAGGCGCGGTCGAGCGCGATACGGTCGACAGCAAGCGCTACTTCGTGTCGCCGGACTTCTACAAGACGCTGCTGATGATGCGCGCCGCCGCCATTCCGCAGTTCCGCACCGACGAGCGCGCGATCGCGGCGCATGCTCAGGCAACCGCGTTGCGGGCGGAACGTCAGGCGCCACGCCAGTTGCAGGCCGAACGCCAGCGCGAGCTGCCGTCGCCACCGGCCGCGCCGCGCCAGGACTATGCCGCACCGGCACAGGGCGACACCGACGGGCCGATCGGGCAACCGCCGCGCCGTGGCCACACACCGCCGCCGCTTCCGGCTGACCCGCAGGGCGAATCGTTCCTACAGCGTCGCGACGAGGACATGCCCCGTGTCGCCCGTGGTGATGCAAGAGCACGCGGCAACAACGGCGACGAGCTTGCCGCCAGCCTCGGCAGCCGCATCCGCGCCGAACTGATCGAGCTTGCAGCGCTGCATCCCTGGAACGACCGCGAGATCGCGATTGCTGCGGCCATCGGCGAGAATTCGGAGCCGGAACAGGCGCTTCGCCGTCTCGAGGTCCGTGCGCCGAGCCTGGCCCGGCTCGTTGCCGAGGCGATTGGGGAATATCGCGGCCGTGTGCAATCCGCCTATGACCAGCTGCGCGCCCACCATGCCCATGAAAATGTCTATGTCGACGTGCTCGAGACCGAGGCCGGCAAGCTCACACACCTGATGCCGGTGCTGATGCTGTCGCCGGGTGGCCCCTACCAGCAGATCCTCGAGCGCATGGTCTACGATCTCGAACCGCAGGCGGCCGATGGCTCGCTTTCCCCGGCCAACAAGCTCGTGTTTGCGCATGCCAAGCAGCAGATCGAGGCGCTGAAGACGCTGCCCGACAGCCGCCCCGATCGTCTCGCCCGTGTCGCCCGCATCATCGACAGCTACGACGAGCGGTTCCCCTCTCACTCCGAAATCCCGCAAGATCGTCGCACGCTGAATTGAGCGTGGTGCCCGGATCGCAAAAAGGCCCGCTTCGTGCGGGCCTTTTTGTGGGAGTGATCGCGTTGTCTGTCGCTGCCTGACAGTTTGCTCAGCGACCATCCTACCCCATGCGCCGCCGCGCCCCATTGTCCGGACAATCGCTATTCCGTACTGTGCCCCCACCAATCCACGGGGAGAGCGAACATGGGCACGGCAGCAGCCAAGGCGGACTTCGACGCCATTATCGTCGGTGCGGGATTTGCCGGCCTCTACATGCTGCATCAGTTGCGCGGGCGCGGCTTCAAAGCGCGCATCTTCGAGGCGGGCACGGGCGTCGGCGGCACCTGGTACTGGAACCGTTACCCAGGCGCGCGCTGCGACGTCGAAAGCATGCAGTACTCCTACCAGTTCTCGCCCGAGCTGCAGCAGGACTGGCGCTGGAGCGAGCGCTATGCCGCGCAGCCGGAGATCCTGACCTACGCCAACCACGTCGCCGACCGCTTCGATCTGCGCCGCGACATCCAGCTCGACACACGCGTGCTGAAGGCAACCTTCGACGAAGCGGCGAATCGCTGGACGCTCGAAACCAGCGACGGCAAGACCACGACCGCCCAAATTTGCATCATGGCGACGGGCTGCCTCTCGTCGACCAACACGCCGAAGTTCGAGGGGTTGGATAGCTTCAACGGCCCGACCTATCACACTGGCAACTGGCCGCACGAGAAGGTGGATTTCACCGGCAAAACGGTCGCCATGATCGGCACCGGCTCCTCGGCCATCCAGTCGATCCCCATCATCGCGGCGCAAGCCCGCCACCTGACGATCTTCCAGCGCACCGCGAACTACGCAATCCCCGCGCACAACAAACCGCTGGCGCCCGAGATCGAGGTGGAGTGGAAAGCCAACTATCCCGAATATCGCGCGCGGGCACGCGCCATGCCGACCGGCGTGCTGTTCGACTACAGCAGCGACAAGGCACTGGAAACGCCGGCCGAGGTGCGCGTCGCCGAGTATCAGCGGCGTTGGGATCGGGGCGGGCTGTCGTTCCTCGGCGCCTACATGGATCTGCTCGTCGACGACAACGCCAACCGGACGGCGGCCACTTTCGTTGCCGCCAAGATCCGCGCGGCTGTGAAGGATCCGCAGCTCGCCGAGAAGCTGGTGCCGACGAACGTGATCGGCTGCAAGCGCCTGTGCATCGACACCGGTTACTACGACACCTTCAATCGCGACAACGTCACCCTGATCGACGTCAGCGAAAAGCCGGTCGAATGCATCACGCCGGAGGGCGTGCGCGCGCATGGCAAGGACTACAAGGCCGACGCGCTGATCCTGGCGACCGGCTTCGATGCCATGACCGGCGCGCTGTCGAAGATCGATATCCGTGGGCGGGCGGGACGTCCCTTGCGCGACAAGTGGGACGGCGGTCCGCGCACGTATCTGGGGCTCATGACCGAGGGTTTCCCGAACCTGTTCACGGTGACCGGACCGGGCAGTCCGTCGGTTCTCACCAATATGCTGCCTTCCATCGAGCAGCACGTCGAATGGATCGCCGACTGCATCAGCCACATGCGCGCCAAGAACATCGCCCGCATCGAGGCCAACCGGGATGCCGAGGATGCCTGGGTCGAGCACGTCAACGTGGTGGCTGGCCGCTCGCTGCGGTCAACCTGCAGCTCGTGGTACGTCGGTGCCAATGTACCGGGCAAGCCGCGCGTGTTCATGCCCTACATCGGCGGCTTCCCGGCCTACATCGAGAAGTGCAACGACGTGGTGGCCAAGGGCTACGACGGGTTCACCTTGAGTTGAGGGAGTAAGACTGTAGGTCGGAGCGAACGGGCCCGCGGACCACAAGTTGTCACCACCGGTCCGCACGTGAGGTCCGACGACTTGGCCGCGACCGCGTCGGACTTCACGGGGTTTACCGTTCCATCCAAGCGCAATGCCCGGGCCCGTTCACTCCGACCTACCGCACTTCACCTCGGTCCAAGCGCCAGCCCCCATAATAACGAAGGGCGCGGCCGAAATTGTGCCGCGCCCACCCCATATTGCAAAACCGTCACGCCCCACAGCCCAGCGCCGATCCCGAAGCGTGCAGCACAATTACCGGGATCGGTGCATGCACCACCCCCTTGGCGGCGCTTGCC
>JANLQP010000258.1:0-19852 GCA_031367895.1 Hyphomicrobiales bacterium | reverse complement strand
CCCGGAGCCCCGCCCCATGTCCCGTTTCGTCTACGTCAACGGCCAGTACATGCCCTACGCCGAGGCCGGCGTGCATGCCGAGGATCGTGGTTTTCAGTTCGGCGATGCGGTCTATGAAGTCTGCGAGGTGAAGGGCGGCCGGCTCGTCGACGAGAGCAGGCACATGGCGCGCCTCTCGCGCTCACTCAAAGAGCTGCGTATCGCCGAGCCGATGTCGCCGGGCGCCTGGGCCCGCGTCACGCGCGAAACCATCCGGCGCAATCGCGTGCGAGACGGTTCGCTGTACCTGCAGGTCTCGCGCGGCGCCCATCCCCGCGATTTCTTCTTCCCGCCCGCAGGCACCGCGCCGACGGTGGTGTGCGTTGCCCGCCACGCGTCCGTCTCCAAGGCCGATGCAACCGCTGCCAAAGGGATCGGCATCAAGTCTGTGCCGGACAACCGTTGGGAGCGTTGCGACATCAAGACCGTGATGCTGCTGCCAGCATCGCTCGCCAAGCAGGCCGCACGCGAAAGCGGCGCCAATGACGCCTGGTTCGTGGACGAGAAGGGGTTCGTCACCGAAGGCGCCTCGGCCAACGCCTGGATCGTCGACCGCGACGGCCGCCTCGTCACTCGGCCGATCGACAATGACATTCTACGCGGCATCACCCGGACCACGCTCATCGACCTGTTGCGCCGCGAGGGAATCGAGCTTGTCGAGCGTCCGTTCACGCTGGCCGAAGCCAAGGCATCCCGCGAGGCGTTCATCACGTCCGCCACCGCTCTGGTGATGCCTGTGGTTGCCATCGACGGGGCGCCCATCGGCAATGGCGCCCCAGGCATGCTGTCGCTCAAACTGCGGGCCGCGTTCCATTCCGTCGCCGAGATCGCGCCGTCCTGAGGTCAATCACCTCGCGACCACGACCTCGACATCGGTCGTGTCTGGCCGGGCATCCGTTGGTGCGAGACGTCCGGTTCGTGCGGCGTGCGGGCGGTGTGGCCGGCGCGCGCCTGTCGTATCCACAAAGAATCAGGCGACTACGGCCGATCTTGCACCGCGGCGCAAATCGGTCTAGGGGGAGTTCCAGTTTAAAATCTATTGTGCATAATGTCCCACGGTGCGTTCCGGCCCACCAGAGGCGGTTGACATTGCTCGGACCATGGCTGCTCGCCGGCGCGCCAGTACAAAGCAAACAAGAACGGACAAAAAACATGCCCGCAGAGAAAGTGCAAAGCCTTCAGGACACCTTTCTCAATCACGTCCGCAAGAGCAAGACGCCGTTGACCATCTTCCTCATCAATGGCGTCAAGCTGCAGGGGATCGTCACGTGGTTTGACAACTTCTGTCTGCTGCTTCGGCGCGACGGCCACTCCCAGCTGGTGTATAAGCATGCGATCTCGACCATCATGCCAGGCGCGCCTGTGCACTTGATGGACAGCGACCCAGCGGACGGCGGCCAAGGATAACGCCCATCGAAGACCAGGACGAACACGACGAAGATGCCCCGCGCAAGGGGCGCCGCGCCTTCGTGGAACGGCAGAAGGCTCCGACTCGCGCGATCGTTCTCGTGCCGGTCCTGAAGCGTGAGCCGCGGCGCACGATCGCCGATGGCCGCGATACGCGCGCCGCGACGTTACACAGCCCCGAGGATCGGCTGGCCGAGGCGCAAGGCCTTGCCGAAGCGATCGAACTCGATGTTTGCCGGGGATTGCTGGTGCCGCTGGCCTCGCCGAAACCCGGCACGCTATTCGGCTCCGGCAAGGTCGAGGAGATCAAGAACCTCGTCGTCGAAGAGAAGGCTGAACTGGTCATTGTCGATCGCGCGGTAACGCCGGTGCAGCAACGAAACCTCGAGGAAGCCTGGAACGCCAAAGTTCTTGATCGCACCGGCTTGATCCTGGAGATTTTCGGCCGCCGCGCGCGCACCCGTGAGGGCACGCTGCAGGTGGAACTCGCGCACCTCACCTACCAGAAAAGCCGCCTCGTCCGCAGCTGGACCCATCTTGAGCGGCAACGTGGTGGTGCCGGTTTCCTTGGCGGACCAGGTGAAACACAGCTCGAACTCGACCGCCGACTGATCCAGGATCGCATCGACAGCCTCAACGAGGAGCTGGAGACCGTCGTGCGCACGCGCGAATTGCACCGTGCCGGCCGCCGCCGCGTGCCCTATCCGGTCGCGGCAATCGTCGGCTATACCAACGCCGGAAAATCGACGC
The DNA here is from genome assembly GCA_031367895.1 of Hyphomicrobiales bacterium. Taxonomy (GTDB): domain Bacteria; phylum Pseudomonadota; class Alphaproteobacteria; order Rhizobiales; family Hyphomicrobiaceae. The sequence continues at coordinate 17,656 of JANLQP010000258.1, read as the reverse complement.
TGTTCAACCGCATCACCGGCGCCAGCGTGCTGGCCAAGGATCAGGTGTTCGCCACCCTCGACCCGACCATGCGCGAGGTGCGGCTTGCCAGTGGCCGCAAGATCATCCTGTCCGACACAGTCGGTTTCATCTCAGACCTGCCGACCATGCTGGTGGCCGCATTTCGGGCCACGCTGGAAGAGGTCATCTCAGCGGACGTCATCCTGCATGTCCAGGACGTCAGCCACCCCGAGCGCGCCGCCCAGCGCGCCGATGTCGAGCATGTTCTGACCGAGCTCGGCGTCACTGTCGCGGGTCCGGAGGCGCATCTGATCGAGGTCTGGAACAAGATCGACCGGCTCGATTCCGCCGCCTACGACGAGATTGCGAACGCGGCCCGCCGCAACGACATACAACCCATCCCGGTCTCGGCCATCACCGGGGATGGCATCGAGGCCTTGCTTGCCGCCCTCGATATCCGCTTTTCGGCGAAAGACGACATCCTCACGCTCACCGTACCGTCCGCCGCTGGTGCCCTGGTGCACTGGTTGCACGAGAACACTGAAGTCATCGAGCGCACGGTCGGGGAGGCCGGCGAGATTGCCTTCAAGATCCGGATCGACCCGACCCGCCGCAGCCGACTTGCGGGACAGCTCAAGCGCGCCGGGATCGCTATGCCGGTTGCTGGCGCGGCGCTCGGCTAACCTCTTGCGCAGCGCAGCAAAGCATGCGAGTGATATGCGTTCGGGTAGTGTGGCACCGAGGCTCCAGCGCGTTCGTTCGCCTGTCCGCCTCGTGAAGCCCTGCCGTCATTCGGGACTTTCTCTGAACCAAGGAGCCGGCTGCCATGGCCCGCGTCACCGTTGAAGATTGCGTCGACAAGGTCTCGAACCGCTTCGAGTTGATCCTGCTTGCGGCACACCGTGCACGTGCGCTCGCCAATGGCGCGGAAATGACCGTGCCACAGGAGAATGACAAGAATCCCGTCGTGGCCCTGCGCGAGATCGCCGAAGCGACAGTCATGCCCGACGATATGCGCGAAGGCCTGATCCATTCGATCCAGAAGAACGTCGAGGTTGACGAGCCGGAAGCCGGTGCCGCTCCGATGATCGCTCAGGATCGCCGTCCGGTTCTCGGCCGCGACGACCAGAATTCGGACAACGCCGTCGATCAGATCACGATGTCGGAAGAGCAGCTGCTGCGCGGCATGGAAAGCCTCACCCCCTCGGAGCCGTCGTCGAATGGCGGTCCCAGCGGCGGCAACGGCGGCGGTGGCAGCGGACGCGGGCGCTAACGCGGGGATCGGGTTGGTCCGCTGCGTCCGCGGACCTCGAGGGAACCGCGAAAACGTTTATTCCCCGGCTGAAAGTTCAAGAGCCCTCGAGAGCTTGGAAAACACCCGCCGAAGCATCGCCATACGGCTCATCGAAGCCCATGCACTTGGCCGCTGATTGTTCTCAGCCGGGGAATTGGGGGAGTGACGCTCCATGATGCGCCTGCATGAACTCGTGGAACGGGTTCTGGCATACGATCCGAAGGCCGATGAGCCCTTGCTCAACAAGGCCTACGTCTATGCCATGAAGGCGCACGGCACCCAGACGCGCGCCTCCGGCGATCCCTATTTCTCGCATCCCCTCGAAGTCGCCGCGATCCTGACCGATCTGAAGCTCGACGACGCCACCATCGCGACGGCGCTGCTGCACGACGTGATCGAGGACACCGACGCGACGCGCGCCGAGATCGACCAGTATTTCGGGCCCGAGATCGGTGCTCTGGTCGATGGCTTGACCAAGATCAAGCGGCTGGACCTCGTCTCCAAGCGCGCCGAGCAGGCCGAGAACTTCCGCAAGCTTCTGATCGCGATCTCCTCCGACATCCGCGTATTGCTTGTGAAGCTCGCCGACCGGCTGCACAACATGCGCACGCTCGTGCACATGAAGCCTTCGAGTCGCCAGCGCATCAGCGAGGAAACGCTCGATATCTACGCGCCGCTCGCTGGCCGCATGGGCATGCAGGCCATGCGCGAGGAGTTGGAGGAGCTGGCATTCAAGTGGCTGCATCCCGAGGCCTATGCCGCCGTCGTCGACCGGCTGACGCAGCTCAAGAAGCGCAACGAGGGCCTCGTCGCCGAGATCAGCCGCAGCCTCGGCGAGAAGCTCGCCGAGGTCGACATCCAGGCCAATGTGTCGGGCCGCGAGAAGCGGCCCTATTCGATCTGGCGCAAGATGGAGAACAGACAGATATCGCTCGAGCAGCTGTCGGATATCTACGCTTTCCGTGTCGCGGTCGAGCGCGAGGACGATTGCTATCGTGTGCTCGGGGTCATCCATTCGGCCTGGCGCGCGGTGCCGGGCCGGTTCAAAGACTACATCTCGACGCCGAAGCAGAATGGCTACCAGTCGGTCCACACCACCGTGGTCGGACCGCGGCATCAACGCGTCGAGCTGCAGATTCGCACGCACGAGATGCACCGGGTTGCCGAGTTGGGCGTTGCCGCGCATGCGCTGTACAAGGAGAACAAGCTCGGCGCGCCTTCCGGAGTGTCCGGCGCCGGTAGTGCCACAAACGGCGCCGCAAAGGCTGCTCCGAAGGACAGTCGCGACGTACTGACCGGTGCCAAGGACGGCGGACCCTACATGTGGCTTCGCCATCTCGTCGCCACCCTGCTGCACAGCGACAATCCCGAGGAATTCCTCGAGCACACCAAGCTCGAACTGTTCCAGGACCAGGTGTTCTGCTTCACACCGAAAGGCCGCTTGATCGCGTTGCCGCGCGGCGCGACGCCGATCGATTTCGCGTATGCGGTGCATACCGACGTCGGCAATGGCTGCGTCGGTGTCAACGTCAACGGCCGTCACGTGCCGCTCTCGACGCAATTGCGCAACGGCGACGAAGTCCAGATCATCACCTCAGACAGCCAAACGCCGCCGGCCGCCTGGGAACGTGTCGCCGTCACCGGCAAGGCGCGCTCCGCGATCCGTCGTGCCGCCCGCGATGCGCTCCGCCGGCAGTATGCCGAGCTCGGCCGCCGACTGCTCGTTTCCGCCTTCGCCAAGATCGGCCAGGATTACACCGACGACCGCCTGCGCAAGTCGCTCGCACGCCTGCCGATCAAAACTGTCGAGGACGTGCTCGCGGCCGTCGGCCGCAGCGAGCTGCCGATCGCCGATGTGGTGCGCGCCATTGCGCCGGACGCAACGATCGAGAAGGTTGCGGCCCCGCGCCCGCGCAATCGTTACGAGCGCCCGGGCGGCGACGAAGGTTGGTTCAACGTTTCCAAAGTGATGGGCCTGAAGTTCCGCTGGCTCGGTGGCGGCAATCCCGGCCCCAATCCCGGAGCCAGACAGAACGGCCAACCCGCAGCAGAACCTGGCGTCCAGATCCGCGGTCTGCGCAACGACGTGCCGGTATCGTTCGAGAAGGGCGGCGCCGTTCCGGGCGACCGCGTCGTCGGCGTGCTGATGCCGGGCGAAGGCATTCGCGTGTTCCAGATCCATTCGCCGCTTTTGAAGGACCACGAGCACGACCGCTGGATCGACGTCACCTGGGACATCGATCCGGAAACGCCGGAGCGATTTCCGGCGCACCTGACCGTCACCATCCTGAACGAGCCAGGCACACTCGCCCAGATCGCGCAGGTGATCGCCGAGCAGGACGGCAACATCGACAATCTGCGGATCATAAAGCGTGGCGGCGACTTCACGGAGATGCACGTCGAGCTTGAAGTTTACGACCTCCAGCACCTCAACCGCATCATCAGCGGCCTGAAAGGCAAACCCATTGTCTCCAAGGTGGAGCGCGTGTTCGAGTAGGCGGCGCTTAGACAGGTGTTATGCTCAAGCGGTCAGTTCGTTGCAACGGAGGGACCCATGCATTCTTCGCTCACAGGTGTCGCGCGTATTCTGCTTGCCGCTCTGTTCCTGATCTCGGGTGTGCGCAAGCTGATGGTTTTCGGCATCGTCTCGGGAATGATGGCAGGGAAGGGCTTTCCGGTACCGGACGTCTTTCTCGGGCTCGCCATCCTGCTTGAAATCGCCGGCGGCCTGATGCTGATCGCCAACTGGAACGCCAAGTATGCGGCTTGGGCGCTGGCCGCCTTCACGCTGGTCTCCGGTGCCATTTTTCACGGCTTCTGGAATGTGTGGGGCGCCGCACCGCCGGTCTTCAACAACGAGGTCAATCATTTCTTGAAGAACATCGCGATCGTCGGCGGCCTGCTCCTGGTGGCCGCGTTGGCAAGCTCCAACGACAAGCGGACTTGAGCGGCACCGGATACTAGAGACAGAGACGTAGGTCGGGTGGCCGCCCTAACCCCAACCGAGCATCGGCGTCTTGCCGCCAACTCACCCACCGGTCAGCTCATCGGCGAAGCCGTGGTTGAGGTCGCGGTGCTTGGCCTCGTCCTCGCGGACGGCGAGCACGACCTCGCGCAGGCGCGCATCGGGTGCGAGCTTCCAATAGTCGATTGCGATCTGTGGCGCGGGCACATTGGCGCTGCGGCCAGCGTCGATGTCGGCCAGATATTCGGTGTAACTGACGACCGCCTCCTCCTCGAGGTAGCCGACGAAGCGATGCGCGACGCGCGGCATGAAGATGTAGACGACGAAGAACGCGTTGAAGAAGATGCCCTGCGCCAGCACGATCAGGACACGCTCCAGCCAGTTCGGCCGCGCGATGTGCAGGAAGGTCATCAGGTGCATCCGCTCGTTCTCGGCTTCGTCGAGCAGCGTCCTGATCCAACCGCGATCATCCTCGAAGCGGCGCAGACAGCGGAGATGGATGAGCGCGCCCGCCACCATGCCCGGTACGGCAGCAACGGTTTCCAGAACCACGGCGTGGTGGCCATAGCGGCCGCGGAAGAACACATCGACGAAGTAGCGCAGGAACACGACGAGCCGCCAAGCCATGCGATCCGCGAGGTTTTCCGGCGCGCGGTGAGGCAGGCCGTCGCGCAGTGCGGAGGTCGGATGGCTGAGCACGTGTCCCCTCCGCGAAATCGGTTCCGAAGCCTCGAAGCCTGACAGCTTTGATATTGGTGTCCGCATCGCCGATTCAATGTCAGCGCATCCGGGCATCACGCCGCATGCCCCCGCGCCCGATCGACCGCTGCCGCCAGCCGCGCGAAGTCGGCGGGGGAGAGTTCTTCGGCGCGGACAGTCGGCGCGATACCGGCTTCGGCGAGGACTGCGGTCGGTTCCGGTACCAGGGTGCGCAGGCTCTGGCGCATCATCTTGCGGCGCTGGCCGAACGCCGCCGCCGTCACCTGGCCAAGCGTGACGACGTTGCAGGCGGGCGTGCAGACGGCATGCGGCGTGAACTCCACCACGGCAGATGCAACCTTGGGCGGCGGCGTGAACGCCTCCGGTCCGAGGCTGAGCGCGATGCGTGCGCGACAGCGCCACTGCGCAATGACAGCAAGGCGGCCGTAAGCCTTGGTGCCGGGCGCAGCGACGATGCGCTCTGCCACCTCCTTCTGGAACATCAGCGCCATACGGATGAACCAGGGCGGCCACGGCTCTGTTTCGAGCCAGCCGATCAGCAGCCGCGTCGCGACGTTGTAGGGCAGGTTCGCCGCGATCACCGCGCGACCCGCGTCGGCGCCGACGAGCTGCGCGAAGTCCACCGTCAGTGCGTCGGCCATGACGGCTTCGAGCTGCCCCGGATAGCGCGCGCCGATCGCTTCCAGCACGGGGACGCAGCGCTGATCCGCTTCGATGGCGATGACGCGCTTGGCGCCTTCCAGCAGCAGTCCGCGCGTGAGGCCACCGGGGCCCGGGCCGATCTCTACAACCGTGAGACCGGCGAGGGGACCCGCCGCGCGCGCGATGCGGCGCGTCAGGTTGAGATCGAGGATGAAGTTTTGGCCCAGACTCTTCTTGGCGCCGAGGTCGAGCGCGCGGATCACATCGCGCAGCGGCGGCAGGCCGTCCGGACTGGGGCCGGTAATCTCCAGCGGCGTCGGTTCAGCGGGCGTGATCGCCTCGACCGGTGGCCTCTCATCGCCGCTCATGCCGTGGTCCCCATCGCAGCCGTGCCCCGCGCCGCCATAGCGGCTGCCATTTTCAGCGCCGCGATGAAGCTCGCCGGGTTGGCCTTGCCGGTGCCCGCGATATCGAACGCGGTGCCGTGATCAGGCGAGGTGCGCACGAACGGCAGCCCCAGCGTGACGTTGACGCCGTCGTCGAACGCCAGCGTCTTCAACGGGATCAGTGCCTGGTCGTGGTACATGGCGATCACAGCGTCATACCGGGCGCGGGCGGCTGCATGGAACATCGTGTCGGCCGAGAAGGGGCCGGCAATATCCAGCCCCTCGGCCTTCAGTCGTGCAATGGTGGGCGCGATGATCTCGATCTCCTCGCGGCCGAGCGTGCCGCTTTCGCCGGCGTGCGGGTTCAGCCCCGCGACCCAGATGCGCGGACGAACGATGCCGAATCGCCGGGTCAGGTCCGCCGCCGTGATGCGCGCCGTCTGCTCGATCAAGTCGGGCGTGACGAGCGACGGCACGCGCGCGAGCGGCACATGGACGGTCAGCGGTACAACCCGGAGATCGTCCGATGCCAGCATCATGACCGGGTGATAACTGCGCCCGGGAAAGTGCTGCGCTGCGAGTTCGCCGAGGAATTCCGTGTGGCCCGGATGCTTGAAGCCGGCCGCCGTCAGTGTCGCCTTGGCGATCGGATTGGTGACGATGGCCGACGCCGCACCTGCTGCCACAGCGGCTGTAGCGGCCTCGATCGCTCCGATGATCGCCGCGGCGTTGCGAGCGTTGGGTGAGCCGGCTGTTACGGGCGCAGCACATGGCGTCTCGACAACGGCAAGAACGTCCGGCGACATGGACGCGGTTTCCGAGATCAATTGCACAGCTGCGCATTGAACCACGATGCCAAGGCGGCAAGCGCGTGCACGCAGCGCCGGCATATCGGCGTAGAACACGAAGCGGGGAAGAGCAGCCCGTGCCGGAGACGCGAACGCGGCCAGCGCAATGTCGAGCCCAATCCCGGCGGGATCGCCCATGGTTATGGCGATGGGAGAAATGGGGGGAGAAATGGGGACAGTTACCATTTCAACCGCTCCGCAAAGTAGAGCCGACTGGGCCGAAAATGGTAACTGTCCCCATTTCGTCCCTATTTCCCATTTCGTTCACTTGATTTCGATCAGCGCGTCTTTCTTGAGATCCAGCAAATGCCGCGTTGCGAGGCGCTCGAATTCCTTCATCTGCAGCTGGTTTTCGGCCTGCGAACGCGTGTCGTCGCTGACCTTGACGGCGCGACGGCCGCAGACAGCGTACAGCTCGACACCGGCCGCCGCGAAGTTCGCTGGCAGCATGTCGCCGTCCTGCGCGGCTGTGAGGAAGCTGCGCATCGGCTCCTCGATCGACGACGGGTTCTTGTACCCGAGATCCTCGAACTTGGCGTTCGTTGCGCCCTTGACGAGATTGGCTGTGTCCTTGCAGGTCGTGAACTTAGCACGCAGCGTTTCCGCCTCATCGAGGCGCTGGGCCATGATCTTCTGGTCGAGTTTGCCGGGAGAGCCGAGCGTGATCTTGTGGATCTGCAGCTCGGTGGTATCGACGCCGCCTTGCTTTGAATTGGCGACGAACTGGTCGACTTCCTTGTTCGACACCGTGATCATGTGACCGTAGCGGCGGCGGATCACCTCGCGCCATGTGAACTGCGACTTGAACCTGGCTTTCATCACCGCCGGATCGCCGCCTTGCGCCCGGATGAACTGCCCGAACTGCTCCGGCGTCATCTTATTGCGGTCGGCCAGGTTCTTGAAGGCCTTGTCGGTTTCCTCGTCGCTGACCGAGACCGTCAAGCGCTTGGCCTCCTGGAACTTCAAGCGATCCTCGATCAGCTCCTCGAGTGCCTTCTTGCGCAATCCCGGAACCATGCTCGACTTGGCGCCCTCGAGCGCCTGTTTCTGCAGCGAGATCACGAATTGCTTCTTGCGCTCTTCGAAGGCGGCGATCACCTGCTCGCGCGTCTTGCCTGGATTGGCTGCGATCGTTTCTTTCAGGATCTGTTGCAGACGCTCGTTCGTTTTCGGATTCTCAGCGATCGCCTTCATGTTGGCTTTCGCTTTGTCCTGGTAGTTGGCCGAGAGCGTCAAGAACAACGCCAATTGATCCACCTCGTAGGCGGTCACCGGCTCGTCATTGACGAGCGCCACAATGCCTTGCGGGCCAACTCGGCCGCCACGTCCGCTACCATCGGCATTGGCTTCCTTGACGACGGCAGGTTTCGGCTTAGGCTTGGCTTTCACCTCGGGCGGGCGTGGGGCGGCCGGCGGAGCGGCTGGAACGCCGACCGGCGGCGCCGCGGCGTTGGGCGTTGAAACCACGAGGCCCGGCAGCTGCGTTGGCACCGGTGCCGGCCCACCTGTGGCTCCTTGTGGTGAGGGTGGCGGCATGCTGATGACCAACCCCGGCATCGACGGTGGCGCTGCTTGCTGAGCGTATGCGGCCGGCATCGGCAGTGCGCAGAGCACAAAACAGGCGACAGCAAGCGCTCGGCGGTTACGCGCCTGCGTCGCAAGAATGTTGGTCGCCGATACCGCTGTCATGCCGATGTCGCTATCTTTCAGTGTCGTCTTGGAGCTTCCAATGTCGCCATTGGATGCCCTCGGCTCGTCCCGAATCCTACACGCACCGAATCGGTCCACGCACTTGCCTGGCTGCAGACTGCCACAAAATACCGGCAATCCCCAGACGCACGCGTACTGCAGCGTGCAGAGTCCACAAAAACCGTGGCAAGTCGATGGCGATACAGCTCGAGACAGTGCGGGATGAACGCCGCACGTCCGTCATGTCCCAAAAGGGGTGGGGCGTTGGCCGTTGGGGAGCCATCGAACCACGTCGAACATCCGAAACCCGCAGCCGTCAGCAGTGCCGGTCGAGCCTCGGCGCAGTTGTCGCGACCGCAACGCGGCGCTGGCGATGTCGGCACATTTGCAACGATACCGTCAGCGAGGGACCTGCGTCGTGCCGAAAGCCGAGTCGAGAATGCTGGTCTTGTACTTATAGTCGCCGAGGTGCTTGAACTCGAACCGTAGCATCAACGACCGGTCGGAAATGATGCCGAGTGCCGGGTTGGAAATGCTGTTGTCGCCATAGGTGGCGGTCAGCACGAAGCACTCGTCGCTGTACTTGACTTGATACAGCTGCTGCAGAAACGCTCTTTCATCGATGTCGTAGCGTAGCTGCGTCCCGATCGACCAGCGATCGGTGAGCTTCAAGGTCGCCGCCGTCACAAGCTCCTGCTGGGTGGTCAACAGGTTCAGCGTCGGATCGCTGGCCGAATACGAGTATTGCCCGGCCAACTGCAGCGGTCCGAGATTGAGGGCCGTGAACATGTTGGCGCGCCGCAGCGACAGACTCTGTTCGTCGAAGCGGCCCTGCGCCACCACCTTGAAGTTTTGCGTCGGCGCCAGATACGCGCCGAGCACATAGTCCGAATAATCGGTATTGAGGCCGCTTCTCGGCGAGAAATTCGAGACCAGAGAACCCGCTACACCTGTTGCGCCATTCAGGCTGTCAGGGACCAAGCCCGGGTTCTTGTAGGGGTTTTCGCCGGCGAGATGGAAACTTTGCCCGGCAATCAGGCGCGCGTAGCCGCCTTTGTTGCTCTGGAAGGTGTACTGCACGCCGACGTTGGCGCGCGTTCCCGTCTCGATCCGGTCCCAACCCGAGAACTTGTCGGTATCAAACAACAAAGTGTCGTCCCAGACGAGACTGCGCGCATCCTCGTTCGGGATGATACGCTGCGAGACGCTGGCCGTGCGAGCGATCACCTGGCCCACCGGCTCGACCACATGCGAGCCGGCCGAAGTGTTCGCGACGAAGGGATAGGAATACGTGATGCCCGCCGCGCCGACACCGCGCGTGACGGTATCTTCGACGATGCCGACGCCCAGATCGGGATCGAAACCGTTGGTGAATTTGGTTACATCACCGCGCGCGAGAACGAATGGCGTAAACACTTGGCCGATCGGATCGACGAACTTACGACGCCAATTGGCATCAGCTGAAACGCGCGCCGAGTCCGTTCCATCCTGCCGCGTCAGGTTCGTGAAATTCGCGTTGAAACCCAACTCGCCGCCGAGGACTGGTTGTCCGACGATGTAGTTGTAGTCGAGGACCGGCATCACCTTGCTATGGGTATTCGAGCTGTCCTGCACCAACAGACCGCCCATCTGGTACAGGCGCGCGCCGAAATAGTTCCGCTCGCTGATGCCCTGCGTATAAATCGTGTTCACTCGGCTCGTCGAAAGGACGCCGTCCAGCTTGTAGAAACGACGGAAACTGTCATCCGACTCGAGTGTGACGTCCCAGCCGAAACTCCACCACGACGACAGCGAAAAAGCGCCGGTGGTCTGCACGCTGCCGCGCCAGCCGTCGAGTCTGGCTTTCTGTGCAGCATCGATCGTGTTCGGCAGCGTCGAGGCATCCTGGTCGATACCGGCCAATTTCACCGTGTATTCCCCGCGAATGCCGCCAATTGCGAGGCGTTGCCGCCAGTCGCCCTGCCACAGGGTGCCGTGCTTGCTGAGATAACTCGGCTGAAACAGCAAATCCGCACTCTGTGATACCGCGACATAGTACGGGACTTTGACGTACGTGCCGAGGGCCGTGGTGCTCCCGATCTCGGGGATCAAGACGCCGGTCCGGCGCGTGGCCGACGGGTCGCCGTGCGAGAAAAACGGCAACCAGAACACGGGCACACCGAGCAATTCGAATTGCGCGTCCTGGTAAACGATCGACGCTGCCTGCGGGTCATGCACGATGCGCTGTGCGCTCACACACCAGAGCGGCGGCTGGCCCGGATCGCTTTTGCAAGGCGTGAACTTGCCCTGCTCGAACTCCGTGACGTTGCCGTCCTTGCGCACGGCCTGACGCGCCACGAGCCGCGTATCGTCCTTGCCAACGACACTCAGGCTGCGGATGAAGGCGTCCCTGAAATCGTCGGTCGTGATCAGCTTGTCGCCGCGCAGGATGTTGCCGTTCGGTTCGCGCACTTGAACGTTACCTTCGGCAGTCAGCGTATTGGCGTTCTGGTCGTAGGTGATCTGGTCACCGGTCAAAATGTAGTCGTCGAAGTAGATCTGCACGTTGCCGCGAGCGACCACCCGGTTGCGTTTCGTGTCGTAAATCAGCTCATCGCCCTCGAGCAGCAGTGGCTGCGCCTTGTCGGGTTTCTTGGTCGGGCCGCCGAGCACGCCACCTTGTTGGACCGGAAAACTCGACATCGGCCGTCCGGTTCTCGGGTCGACCGGCGCGATCAGATTGAGCTGGAAAGGATTGACCGCGGCAGCAGGATTCGGGTTGGTGCTTTGCGCCGATGCGGCGCCAGAACCGAAGCCCAACAGACCGAGCAGCATCAGGCAGTGCACATAGCCGCGCGCTGTGGCGAGGGCAACCCTCGCGCGCGCTTGACCCTGCGGGGTCTGCGGCTGCCTGACGATACGCATCACCTCAACCGTCCTCCTGGTGCAAAAGCACCGTCAAAGATGCAAAGCACGCCACGATCACAGGCACCCACACCGCCAGCGACGGTGGCGCGAGGCCGGCGACGCCAGCTTGCCGAGAGACCTCCGAGAGCAGGAAAAACCCAAATCCCCCCAACATCCCCGTGATGACCATAGTCTGGATGCCACCCGATCGAAATGACCTTAAAGACACAGTCGCCGCCAAAAGAACCATCACCAGCAGTAGGAACGGTCGGCTCAGCAGCACCTCGTACTGGACGCGGAACCGAACCGATGAAAGCCCTGCTTTTTCAGTGACATCAATCAGCGCGGGCAGGTCCCAAACCGAGACCGAAATGGCAGTTCCGAGGGCATCGGCCACGCGCTCCGGCGTCAGGAATGTGCTGATCGTGTAGACGTCGAAGGCTTCCTGCTCGCGGCCGACACGTACGACCAGTGCCTTTTCGATTTGCCAGAAGCCGTCATGCAGGACGGCGCGCGCGCCGTCGATGCGTTCGACGAAATGCCCCTTCTGGTCGAACTGGATGAACATCACGCTGGTCAGCGTCCGCCCATTGGCACTGGCCGAGCCGGCATTCAGCACGGAGGCGCCATCTTTGCCGTCCTGACGCAACCAGGCACCACTGCCGTCGGAGCGCAACACCGTGGCCTCGCGCCCGAAGGCCTCCGCGAACAGCCGTTCCGATTCTTGTCGTGACCAGGCCGCCACCGGATTGTAGACGGTGACCGCGAAAATGCCGACCAGAATAGCCACCAGCATACCTGGCCACATGAACTGCCAGGCCGACATGCCGGCGGCGCGCATCACTGCCAGCTCGGATTTGCGGTTGAACATCAGCAGCGTGCCGATGGCACCGACCAGCACGCAGAACGGCATCAGGATCTCGGTGTAGGCCGGCAGCCTGAGCAACGCCATCCAAGCGATCTGCATGCTCGGGACCCGGCCGAATTTGCCGGCCTGCCGCAGCAACTCGACGATATCGATCATGAAGATCAGCATCGCGCACAGGGTGAACGTGCCCGTGATCATCATGAAGAAGCGGCGGGCGATGTACCAGCGAAGGGTGGGTGCGCGCATGGCCGCCTCAGCGCTGGCCGGAGGCAGCGGGCCGGCGGCGCCGGAACAGCGCGCTGAACCCGGTTCCGGCGCGTTCGCCGATAGCCGACAGCAGCAGCCCCAGTTTACTTTGCCGGCGTGGCCGCATGCCACTCTGCGCGATCACCAATCCGACGATGATGATGCCGATCGGGATGGCGTAGGGTATCCAGATGTTCGAGGGGCGGATGGTCACGAGGTTGATACCGGCCAATCCGGCCAGCCGGCTCCCCGCCGCCAGCATGAAAGCTGCGACGATCGCCTGCACCCGGTTCTGCCGTGTCGTCTGCGATTGCCCGACGAAGGCGACCGCCACCAGCACGAACGCGAATGGATAGAGCGGGCTTGAAAAACGCTCATGCAACTCGGCGCGCAGCAGGCCCGGCTGGGTCTTTGCCAGCGTGTCATTCTCTGGCGGATTGACCAACTCGCTGTAGTACCGCTCGCGCGGTTTCAGCTCCGGCCCCGTTTCCTTGGCCTCCAGACGCGCCAGATCGATGGCGTAGGTCTTGAACTCGATGATGCGGACGGGTTCATTGACGGCTGAGCGGCGCAGGATGTGCCCGGTTTCCATCAGCAGGAAGGCGTCGTTGCCCTGTTTGATGATCCAGCCGCGCTCGGCCAGGAATGTCGAGACCTGCTTCTGGTCGCGGGCGTCGTGCATGACGAGGCCCTTGAGCTCGCCGTTCAGCGCGCGATCCCGGATGTGGAACGTCAAGTTGTTCTCAGGACTGGAAAACTTACCGGGCTGGATGACCTGCGTGATGAGGTCGGTGCGAACCTGGATGACGTATTCCCGCAGCAGCCTGAGGCTCCACGGCATCGCGTAATGATTGACGGCCGCGACCGCCGCCGCCACGAAGCAGGCGACCAGCAGCAGAGGGCGGGCGATGTTCCAGATGGTGGCACCGCCGGCCGTCATGACGATCAGCTCGCTGTCGCCGGAGAGCCTGTTGAGCACGTGGATCGAGGCGACCAGCAGCGCGATCGGGGCGATCAGCGCCATCAGATTTGGCAGCGCCAGCAAGGTCATCTTGATAAACAGCCAGACGTCCTGACCTTGGCTGGTGACAAGGTTCAGCTGCCGCAGCGCCAGCGCGATCCAAACGATGCCGGTCAGCGACAGCAGGATCAGCAACACGGCGCCCATCGCCTGCCGGAACACGTAGCGCGAGAGAATCTTCGGGACCAGCGTCATCGGGCCCACTCCGCCGGCACCGGAGGTGCCAACTGCCAGAGTGCTGCCTGCGGCACGGGCTGCGCAGCGCTGATTGCGCCGGGCTCCGCAAACCTGGCGCGCATCTGGTGCGGCCAATCGGCGTTCGTCCGGACAGATCCCGGATTGCGAAACACGATGTCCGTCAAGTGGCTGCGCGCCGGCGGTTTCGGCAGATCCGTCATGAAGCGGGGACCGCGCCTTGGGCCCTGCATCGCTGCAACGCCGAGGGACCACGCCACGGCGCCAACGCTCACGATAACGAGAGCGACGCGCGCAATGGTAGCTCCCGGCTCCGCAAGCATTCCTGGTACCCCTGCCCGTTGGACCCCGTTTCGGCGCCTCGTGTTTTGGCGACCGCACCCCACGTTCCGGTCCCATAGCACGGTGGCCAAACTGCGGCTGCAACCGTCCCCGGCGCGTGGCCACGAGCCTGTGAGCAGTGACTGTCTGGCAACAGTCGATGGATCCAGCCCGCCGGAAACGCGCCTCCTGGTAGTTGCGTGGGGCGTCAATAGGCGGCGCTGCACGTGCCGCCGTATTGCGCCAGCCATGCGCGATACGCCATTTGTCATCCGCTCCTCTCTGCTTGCCAATTCCGCCGCCACCCATAATGTAAGCTCGAGCGTATCACCCGCGTATCTGCCCACGCCCATGGAGCCCAAGCGCCCGATGCCCCGCATCGGCGTCTGAGCCCTTGGCAGCGTTCGCCTCGCCAAGGACTTGTGCCCCATGACCGACCGCCCCGAGATCCGCTTTCTGCCTTTGACCGCTGCCCTCGCACCCGTCGCCATCGTCCTTGCCGGCCCCGATCTCAGCCTCGGCGCCGTCGCCGACCGGCTGGACAAGCAGTCTGACGGTGCACTGCGGCGCGCCATTGCTGCCGCCGATTTCAAGGGCAAGGCGCGCAGTGCAATCGAGGTGCTGGGTGCACCGGGCATCGACCCCAAGCGCGTGATCGTGCTCGGTACTGGCGACCGCGACGAGGCGACGGAACTTGATTGGCAACGCATGGGTGGAGCTGCTTTCGCGCAGCTCAACAGCCGGCCATCGGCTGCGGCGAGCCTGATCGTCGAAGGCGGCGAGGGGACTGCTGAAATCGCCGCGGAGCTGGCACAGGGCGCTATGCTGCGCGCCTACAACTTTCGCCGCTACCTCACTCGCAAGAATACCGAAGAGCAGAACGGCAACGGTTCCCGGCCACTGCCGCAACTGGACGTTCTGTGCGCCGATCCGGAAGCCGCAACGCGCGCCTTCGAGCGCCGCCGCGCTGTCGCCAACGGCGTCTACTTCGCCCGCGATCTCGTCAACGAGCCCGCGAACGCGCTGGGCCCCGTTGAATTCGCCGACCGGCTGCAACATCTGGCGATCCCCGGCCTCGAGGTCGAGGTGCTGGACGTTGCCCAGCTCGAAGCCCTTAAGATGGGCTCGCTGCTGGCTGTGGGGCAGGGAAGCGTGCGGCCGAGCCGCGTCGTTGTCATGCAATGGCATGGCGCCAAGCGTGCCCGCAACAAGCAACCGCTTTGCTTCGTCGGCAAGGGCGTCGTGTTCGATACCGGTGGCATCTCCATGAAGCCCGCCGCCGGCATGGAGGACATGAAGGGCGACATGGGCGGCGCCGCCTGTGTTTCCGGCCTGATGCAGGCGTTGGCCGAGCGCAAGGCGCCGGTGAACGCGGTCGGCCTCGTTGGCCTCGTCGAGAACATGCCGTCGGGCAGCGCCACGCGCCCCGGTGACATCGTCACGTCGATGTCCGGCCAGACCATCGAGATCCTGAACACCGACGCGGAAGGCCGCCTCGTGCTGGCCGACGTGCTCTGGTACGCGCAGGAACGCTTCAAGCCGCGCCTGATCGTCGATCTCGCCACGCTCACCGGGGCCATCATGGTGGCACTCGGCAAGGAGCACGCGGGGCTCTTTTCCAACAACGACAAGCTCGCCCGCGAGCTGGAGGAGGCAGGCGAGGCGACCGGCGAGAAGGTCTGGCGCATGCCCTTGAGTGCCGCCTACGACAAGCTGATCGACAGCAAAAATGCCGACATGAAGAACATCGGTGGTCGCTTCGGCGGCGCCATCACGGCCGCGCAATTCCTGCAGCGCTTCATCAAGAGCAGCGAGACACCCTGGGCGCATCTCGACGTCGCCGGCACCGCTATGGACTCCGCCCGCAACGAGTTGAACCAGAGCTGGGGCTCCGGCTGGGGCGTACGCCTCCTCGATCGCCTCGTGCAGAGCCACTACGAGAAAGGGTGAAAGGAAACCGTAGGTCGAAGCGAGCGGGCCACTGCCGTTCATTGCGCGCGCAGAATCCACGCCCGGGAGGTACGACGATTCGGTCGCGATATGCGGAGCCGTAGGGCGTCAATAGTCGCTCTGCGCTTGCGCCGTATTGCGCCGCCACGAACGCCCACGGCGCAATACGGCGGCGAGAGCAGGGCCACCTATTGACGCCCTACAAGACGCCCGCTGCGTCCGCGTTTCTCCATAGGTCGCCGTATCCACGCGCCGGTTGCGATCATGCCGGAGCGTGTCTCCGACACGACGGGCAACCGAAGGCGCATATGCACGGCCCGGTTGCGCAGTGGGCAACCGAAGGGCCATGTAAAAGAGGCAAGGGGCGACAACACCGCTCCGATGTGCATTTTTCAACTGCGGCGTTCGCCGCCCCGTAACCGCTCGCTTTCTCCACCCGCTGGTGCCGTCGGTCGGCGGCGCTGCGGACCCGTCGGTCCGCCCCAGCGGCAGGCTGATGAACGTAGCTGGCGCATGCGCCGGATGCCAAGGCGCGGTTGCGAAGTGGGCAACCGAAGCGCCGACAAAAAGCGGCATCCGAAGGCGCAAACAAACACCACCCGCACCAGGAGCGGCATCCGCATCGCGTCATCGAAACGTCTCGCGAGTGACGCCCTTGGATCCGATGCGAACGCCGGGATCATACGCTCGCAACCCGAATGGGGGATAAGTACGCCGTGATAGTGGCCAGCCTCTGAGGCGACGTCCATTCCGTCGCGCCTCGCAAATCCAGGTTATGGCGTCTCTAACAGATGTAATTTCCCATAATATAAATTACGCGAACAGAGATCTCGCCTGTAGATTCAGTCAAGCCATTATCCAGCGTCGCTCCTCTATTCTCGATGTCGCGGGTCGGTGCGGCCAAGACGGGCTCGTTGCCGGTCAGACTTTCGTCGGCCGTCGTCCGCCACAAGATGTTTTTGTAATGCGAGGCGCGACATGAGTCTGCGATCCGTCATATTGACGCCCACTACCCCTTCACGAACCGCACCACCGCCTCGAGCATTCCCTTCGACAGCGGCACGCCCGGATCGGCATAAGCCTTCGCCTGCGCCTCGCCGTCGTCGGCAGCGTCCTTCAGCACGTGCGCCATGCGTGGCTCCCAATGCCCGACGACACCCGGCCGCGCGCTGACCAGCGGATCAAAATCGAACCGTCCCACTTGCATGTCGGCGCCGCCACCGATGACCAGGATCGGCACCGCCACCGCCTGCACCAGCGGCACCGGATCGAGCGTCAGGATCGAGCGCAGGAACGGCTGCACGCTGGGCCTGAAGATCTGATCCACGGGTGGCGTCATCGGGCCGGTTTCCTTTCCCTCCTCCAGCGCGACAAGTACGCGTTCGATTTCGTTGCTGACCGGCTCCGGGATCGGTTGCCGCGCGAACTGCTTGCGCAGCAGCGCGCCCAGCGGCTGTCCGGCGGTCGTCAGCAAGACCACGCGATCGACCTTGGTGGTCTTTGCCGCCAGCAGCGCGACCAGACCACCCTCGCTGTGGCCCGCCAGCACGACGCGCGCGATGCCCGGCTGCTTGGCCATCCAGGCAACGAGCGTTGCGACATCTGCGGCCGACGACTCAACCGTG